>NZ_QYRP01000002.1:3000000-3300000 GCF_003600895.1 Nocardioides cavernaquae | reverse complement strand
GGATGCCGGACTTCTGCAGAAGCGTGAGGGCGCGACCTCCCGCACCCACGAACACGAAGCGCGCCCGGTAGGTGAACTTCGCTCCGTCCTTCTTGCCTGTCGCCCACCAGAAGGCATCCGGGCCGCGCTGCAGCTTCCGGACGTCGGCGTGGTAGCTGACCTGGGTGCCGCGGCTGGCCGCCGAGTCGAGCATGAGCTTGGTCAGGGCGCCGAAGTCGACGTCACTGCCCTCGACCGAGTACGTCGCGGCGACCGGCTCGTCGCCGGTGCGGCCGGCCATCAGGAGCGGTGCCCACGCGGCGATCTGGATCGGGTCCTCGGAGTACTCCATGCCCGCGAACAGCGGGTGGGCGGCCAGGATCGCGTGGCGCTCGCGGAGGTAGGCGACGTTCTCCGCGCCCCAGACGAAGCTCATGTGGGGAGTCGGGTGGATGAATGCGTCGGCATCGGGGATCCGGCCGTTCTCCACGAGGAAGGACCACAGCTGCCGCGAGACCTGGAACTGCTCGTTGACCTCGACTGCCTTCGCGACGTTGACGCAGCCGTCCTCGTCCACCGGCGTGTAGTTGAGCTCGCAGAGCGCCGAGTGGCCCGTGCCAGCGTTGTTCCACGGCCCCGAGCTCTCGCGCGCGGGGCGATCGAGGCGCTCGAGCACCTGCACCGTCCAGGTCGGTTCGACCTCGGAGATGAGGGTCGCGAGCGTGGCGCTCATGACCCCGCCACCGATCAGAAGGACGTCGATCGGCTCGGGCAGGGGCTCGGTCTTCGACCTGCAGGTCCAGACGCGTCGTGAGGTGGCTGAGGGGGTCGTCGAGCTCACCCTCGCCGACCCGACCGGCGCACCGCTTCCACCCTGGACCGCCGGCGCCCACATCGACCTCGTCCTCGGCCCGTCGCTGACGCGGCAGTACTCCCTGTGCGGCAGCTCCGCCGACGAGTCGTCCTGGAAGGTCGGGGTCCTGCGCGACCCGCAGAGCCGCGGCGGGTCGGCGTACGTCCACGAGAGACTGGCGGAGGGTGCGACCGTCCGCGTGCGCGGGCCGCGCAACCACTTCCCGCTCGTCGCCTCGCCGCGCTACCTCTTCATCGCCGGCGGCATCGGGATCACGCCGATCCTCGCGATGATCGAGGCGGCCGAGGCGCGCGGCGCCGAGTGGAGCCTGCTGTACGCCGGCCGCTCCCGCGCGTCGATGGCCTTCCTGGACCGGTTCGAGGCGGATGAGCGCGTGACGCTGGCGCCGCGTGACGAGGGTGATCGTTTCGACCTCACCTCGCTCCTGGCCACTCCGCAGGCGGACACGCTGGTCTACTACTGTGGACCGGGCGTCTTCCTCGACGCGGTCGAGGAGGCGTGTGCGGGCTGGTCAGACGGCAGCGTGCACATCGAGAGGTTCGCCGCGAAGGAGGTCGTCGCGTCGGAGGATGCGCTCGACTCGTTCGAGGTGGTCTGCTCGCGCTCGGGCGTGACCGTGACAGTGCCCGAGGGCACGTCGATCTTCGACGCGGTCGAGGCGGCCGGTGTCGACGTACTCGGGTCGTGCATGGAAGGAATCTGCGGCACCTGCGAGGCCGACGTGGTCGAGGGCACGCCCGACCACCGTGACTCGATCCTCTCCAAGGCAGAGCGCGAGCGTGGCGACACGATCATGCTCTGCGTCTCCCGTTCCCTCTCGCAGAAGCTGGTGCTGGACGTATGAACTACCCCCGCGACTGCTGGTACGTCGCCGCCACTTCCGACGAGGTCGACGACGGCTTCCTCGCTCGACGCATCCTCGACACGTCTGTGGTGCTCTTGCGCCTCGCCGACGGCTCGGTCGCCGCGCTGGAGGACCGCTGCGCGCACCGGCCCTACCCGCTGTCGGCCGGCCACCGCGAGGGCGACCTGGTCGTGTGCGGCTACCACGGCTGCACGTACGACGCGACCGGCCGCTGCGTGCGGATCCCCTCGCAGGAAACCCCGCCCTCGGGAGCTCAGGTGCGCGACTTCCCGGTCGTCGAGGGCGGTCCCTTCGTCTGGGTCTGGACCGGTACGCCGGGTGGCGAGCGGCTGCGGCCGCCCCCGTCGACGCCGTGGCTCGACGGTGAGGGCTGGAGCAGCGTGGGGGAGCGGCGCGACGTGGCTGCCAGCCTGATGCTGCTGCACGAGCACTACCTCGACCTCACCAACGTCTTCGAGATGCACCCGGAGCTGGTGCCCCCGGGGATTGAGTCGCTGCCGCCTCTGGAAGAGGTGGAGGTCTCCGAGGTCTCGGTGTCCTACACGCGCGAGCTGCCCAAGGCACCGCTGGCGCCGTGGGAGGCCCAGATCTCCGGGCTCGACAGCGTCGAGTCGTTCGGCCGCAAGGAGACGGGTGCCTTCGTGACCCCCGGCCTGCACAAGCAGACCTACACGATCAGCGGCTCTGCCGGCCCCGACCTGGAGCTCGTGCGGACCCACGGCTTCACGCCCGTGTCGTCGGGGGCGACCCACGTCTTCCTGCAGATCTCCTGGCGTGGAGCGTCCGTCTCGCCCGATGCGGGTGCGTTGCTGGCCGCCGTCTTCCACGAGATGGCGAACCGCGACTTCGCGGTGCTCGAGACCGTGCAGCGTTGCCTCGACGAGGACACCACCCCGCGGCGCTACGTCAACGTGAAGGCGGACCGTGCCGCCGTACGTGCGCGGCGTATCCTGACCTCGATGGTGGAAGAGGAGCGGGGCTCGCAGCACCCGTAGTCTCGGGAGCTCGGGCTGTCCTACGCTGGGCCATGCGCGTTGTCGGTTTTGTCCTGTTGGGGCTCGGCTACGGGGCCCTGCTGCGCGGGTGGATGCGCTTCGTCTCGTCGGAGCCGGAGTTCTCGTGGGCGGGCACCAGCGCGATCTTGGTCGTCTTCACGATCCTGGGTCTGACCGTGGGTCTGACCGACCTCGCCCGTCGTCGTGGCGCCCGGCGGTGGACGGTCGCGGCGCGGGTCGTAGGCATGGTGCTCGGACTCGGGTGCTTCATGGCGGCCGGCGCCGCGATGTTCCCCACGATCATCCCCGCGGCGCTGGGTGTCGCGCGGCGCGACTGGTGGCGTTGGCTGCGCGTCCTGCTGATCGCGTGGGCGGTCGGCTTCGGGGTCTACGTCGTCCTCGACGCGGATGACCACGGTGTCATGCACACGGCGGTGGCACTCGTTCTGTACGCCGGCTTCTGCTGCGTCGAGACGGCGATGTTTGCCGTGTTGCTCGCGCCGAGCCTGCCACCGGGCAGCGTCTCCGGTCGGCCTCGCTGGGTCCGGGCCCTCCTGATCCTGCTGCCGCTGCTGGTCGTGGGGCTTGGCGTCCTCGCGATCGTCGGTGTCTGACGTCGCGTCGGATGTGATGCCGGCTCAGTAGCCGTCGAATGAGTCGATGCGGATGTCGTGGTGGTCCGCGCCCGCGTCCATGAGGACGGCCTCGGTCGCCTCGATCATCGCCGGCGGCCCGGCGATGTAGTAGTAGTGCACGGCGTCGTCGACGCTGTCGGCGAGGATCCGGCGGCGTTCCTTGCTCTTCATGCCGGCCGTCACGACGTAGTTGATCCGCACCCCGGAAAGCTGTTCGCTCCAGCCGTCGAGCTCGCTCTTGAACAAGAACTCGTCGGTGCGGTTGAGGTAGATCAGGTGCGCCGACTCACCGCTGGCGGTCTCGGCCATCTCGGCGATCATGCTGCGGAACGGCGCGACCCCCACGCCCGCCGCGATCAGCACGCTCGACCGGTGCTGGCGCAGCGAGAAGTCGTAGTCATTGCCGTACGCCGTCATCCGGAGCTGGTCGCCGGGAGACAGGTCCTGGAGAGCGCGCTTGAACCCGCTCTGCCCGACCTTGAACGTGATCGCGAGATCCGGCTCGCCGGGGGAGGAGGACAGCGAGTAGGTGCGCCCACCCGCGAGCTCCTGGCCAGGGATCTCCAGGTCGATCCAGTCTCCAGCCTCGAACTCGAAGCGTGGCGGTCGCTGGAACACGAGTGTCAGGTGGTCCGGCGTCTCTGGACGTCGCGCGATGACGGTGAGCGGGATGTCGACGTTCTGGTGCGGCATCAGCCGAGTCCTCCTGGTGGTGCCCAGCCGGTCCGTGCTGAAGCGGGTCGATCCTACGGATTCGTCGGCGTCACACCATCGGGTTGGCAATCGCCACGGCGGCGATGCCAACGCCGCCCCGCTCGGACCCCGGAAAACCGGCAGGCGCCGCCAGTCCCGTTGGACTGGCGGCGCCCGAACCCGCCTGCTGGCAGGAGCTGCTCGCTTGTCAGATGTCGTAATAGAGCTCGAACTCGTGCGGGTGCGGACGCAGGGCGACCGGAGCAATCTCGTTGGCCCGCTTGTAGTCGACCCAGGTCTCGATGAGGTCGGGCGTGAAGACGCCGCCCTCGGTGAGGAAGTCGCTGTCGGCCTCGAGCGCTTCAAGCACCGCGTTGAGCGAGGTGGGCACCTGCGCGATCTCGGCCATCTCGTCCGGCGGGAGCTCGTAGATGTCCTTGTCGATCGGCTCGGCCGGCTCGATCTTGTTCTTGATGCCGTCGAGACCGGCGAGCATCAGCGCCGAGAACGCGAGGTACGGGTTCGCCGACGGGTCGGGGAAACGGGTCTCGACGCGCTTGGCCTTGGGGTTCGTGCCGGTGATCGGGATCCGGACCGACGCCGAGCGGTTGCGCGAGGAGTAGACCAGCGAGATCGGCGCCTCGAAGCCAGGCACCAGGCGGTGGTAGGAGTTCACCGTCGGGTTGGTGAAGGCCAATACGGCGGGGGCGTGCTTGAGGATGCCGCCGATGTAGTGGCGCGCCATCTCGGACAGCCCTGCGTAGCCGGTCTCGTCGTAGAAGAGCGGCTCGCCGTTGGTCCACAGGGACTGGTGGACGTGCATGCCGGAGCCGTTGTCGCCGAAGAGCGGCTTGGGCATGAACGTGACCGACTTGCCGGCCTCCCAGGCGGTGTTCTTGATGATGTACTTGAACTTCATCACGTCGTCCGCGGCCTTGAGCAGCGTGTCGAAGCGGTAGTTGATCTCCGCCTGGCCCGCGGTGCCGACCTCGTGGTGCGCGCGCTCGACGAGCAGGCCTGAGGCCTCGAGGTTCTTGGTCATCACGTCACGCAGATCGGTGAAGTGGTCGTAGGGCGCGACGGGGAAGTAGCCGCCCTTGAAGCGGGTCTTGTAGCCCTTGTTGTCGGCATTGTCCTGGCCGCTGTTCCACCAGCCCTCGATGGAGTCGATGTGGTAGAAGCCCTCGTTCGGGCCGGTCGCGTAGCGGACCGAGTCGAAGATGTAGAACTCCGCCTCCGGCGCGAAGTACGCCGTGTCCGCGATGCCGGTGGAGGCCAGGTAGGCCTGCGCCTTGCGCGCGATGTTGCGCGGGTCGCGCGAGTAGGCCTCGCCCGTGATCGGGTCGTGGATGAAGAAGCTCAGCACCAGCGTCTTGGCGATGCGGAACGGGTCAATGTAGGCCGTGCTCACGTCGGGGAACAGCGACATGTCCGACTCGTTGATCGCCTGGAAGCCGCGGATCGAGGAGCCGTCGAAGCTCAGCCCGTTTTCGAAGACCGACTCGTCGAACGAGGACACGGGCACGGTGAAGTGCTGCTCGATGCCCGGCAGGTCGACGAAGCGCACGTCGACGATCTCGACGCCCTCGTCCTTGATGTACTTCAGGAGCTCATCCTGAGTGGTGAACATTCGTCCTCCTGGTCGCGATCTGAACCTGTCGGCAACTTACAACAGGGGCCCGCGCGGGCACAGCACCCCAAACGTAAAAACGAGGACCGGCCCCCGCCGTAGCGGGGACCGGTCCTCGTGAGGTCAGACCCTCAGGAACTCATCGGATGAAGAGCATCTCCTGGTAGGTCGGGAGGTCCCAGAGGTCGTCGGCGACGACGGACTCGAGGGCGTCCGCGGCTTCACGGACCACGAGCATCGCCGGGAGGACGGTGTCCTTGACGTACGCCGCCTCCTCGATGCCCTCGGTGTCGTGCTGACCGGCGACCGCAGCCTGGAGGCCCTTGATGCCGGTACGGAGCGTCGCGACGAGCTCGGACAAGGCGAGCAGGTCGGACTTGTCGGCCTCGATGCCAGCCGCCTCGAGGGAGGCGACGTTGTCGGCGAGCTCGGTCTGGTAGCGGACTGCCGACGGCAGGATCGTCGTCTTGGCGATCTCCTCGGTCAGGTTGGCCTCGACGTTGACGGCCATGAGGTACTGCTCGAGGGCAACCTCGTAGCGGGCCTCGAGCTCGGCCTCGTTGAAGACGCCGTACTTCGAGAACAGCTCCTTGGCCTCCGGCGTCTGGTACTCCGGGAGGGAGTCGACGGTGGTGTCGAGCTTCTTCAGGCCGCGGGTGACGGCCTCCTCGTGCCACTCGGTGGAGTAGCCGTTGCCGTTGAAGACCGCGGCGCCGTGCTGCTCGATGACCTTGGCGAGGACCTGCTGGACGGCAGCGTTGAACTCGGTGCCGGACGCGACTGCAGCCTCGAGCTCGGTCGCGATGTAGTCGAGCGCCTCGGCCATGATCGTGTTGATGATGACGAGCGGCGCGGCAACGGTCTGGGCCGAGCCGACGGCGCGGAACTCGAAGCGGTTGCCGGTGAAGGCCATCGGCGAGGTGCGGTTGCGGTCGCCGGCGTCCTGGGTCAGGACGGGGAGGCTGTCGACACCGACCGAGAGGGCGCCCTTCTGCTTCGAGGAGGTCGCACCACCCTTCGCGATCTGCTCGAAGACGTCCTGCAGCTGGTCGCCGAGGAAGATCGAGATGATCGCCGGCGGGGCCTCGTTGGCGCCCAGGCGGTGGTCGTTGCCGGCCGAGGCGATCGACACGCGCAGCAGGCCGCCGTAGAGGTGGACGGCGCGGATCACGGCGGCGCAGAACACGAGGAACTGCGCGTTGTCGTGCGGGTTGTCACCCGGGTTCAGGAAGTTGCCCTGGTTGCCGTTGCCGAAGGAGAAGTTGACGTGCTTGCCCGAGCCGTTGACGCCCGCGAACGGCTTCTCGTGGAAGAGCGCCGCGAAACCGTGGCGCTTCGCGATCGACTTGAAGGTCGTCATGAGCAGCTGCTGGTGGTCGGCGGCCAGGTTGGCCTTCTGGAAGACCGGGGCGATCTCGAACTGGCCGGGGGCCACCTCGTTGTGGCGGGTCTTCGCCGGGACGCCCAGCTTGAACAGCGCGCGCTCGGTGTCGTGCATGAACGCGAGGACGCGCTCCGGGATGGCACCGAAGTAGTGGTCGTCGAACTCCTGGCCCTTCGCCGGCTTGGCGCCGAAGAGGGTGCGACCGGCAATGAGCAGGTCGGGGCGGGAGTTGACGAAGGAGGTGTCGACCAGGAAGTACTCCTGCTCGGGACCGCAGTAGGAGACGACGTTGTCGATGTCCTTGTGGCCGAAGGCAGCCAGGACGCGCGTGGCCTGCTCCGACATCGCCTTCTGCGAACGCAGGAGCGGGGTCTTGTAGTCAAGGGCCTCGCCGGTCATCGACACGAAGATGGTCGGGATGCACAGCGTCGAGCCGTTGGGGTTCTCGAGGATGTACGCCGGCGACTGGACGTCCCAACCGGTGTAACCGCGGGCCTCGAACGTGGCGCGGATGCCGCCGTTGGGGAACGACGACGCGTCGGGCTCGCCCTGGACGAGGATCTTGCCCTGGAACTCCCAGATCGCGGTGCCGTCGCCGACCGGCTCCATGAAGGAGTCGTGCTTCTCGGCGGTCAGGCCGGTGAGCGGGTAGAAGACGTGCGCGTAGTGCGTGACGCCCTTCTCCATCGCCCAGTCCTTCATCGCGGCGGCAACGACGTCGGCGATGGCCGGGTCGAGCTTGTCGCCCTTCTCGATGGTCGCGGCGACCGACTTGTAGACCGACTTCGGGAGGCGCTTGGCCATCACCGGAAGCGAGAAGACGTTCTCGCCGAAGATCTCGGGCGACTCGTCGGTGCCGTTGAAGAAAGCGGTCGGGGCCTCGTTGGCCTCGATCTCACGGATCGCACCCAGACGGGTGGGGTTCGCAGTCATGCAGTGCTCCTTGGCTCGGCGATCCGGTGTCGCCTGAATCGGGTTTCCCGGGAACCCTAGTGGCGTGGCGTTTCGCTCCCGTACCCTTGTGTTTCGGGCATGTAACAGAACCTGTGGCACAGGCCACAACGCGGACCGTGAAGAGGTTGTGAGGGCTGGTTGCCAAGCCCTCGACTAGCGTGACGCCGTGACCAACTCCGCCGCTGACCTCGCACCAGAGACCGCTTCCTGGGGCAGGCGCCTCCTGGCCCTCGTCATCGACTGGATGGCATGCACCGCCATCACCGTCCTGGTGCTCGGAGCCGACCGCTGGTCGGGCAGCAACGTGTCCGGCTTCTACACGCTGGGGATCTTCGTCGTGGAGGCCGCCGTCTTCACGACGCTGCTCGGCGGATCCTTCGGCCAGCTGATGACGCGGCTCCGCGTCGTACGGCTCGACGGAGGGCGCCTCGGACCCCTGCCAGCGCTGGCCCGGTCTGCCATGATCGCGCTGGTGATCCCGCCGCTGGTCTTCAAGCCCGACGGTCGTGGATTGCACGACCTGGTCGCGGGCTCGCGCGTGGTTCCCCTCCACGCAGGCTGAGAACTGAACGGAGTGCACGAAGACATGGATTTCCGGCACATCAAGCTGACCCGCTCGCTGGCCGCATGCGCCGTCGTCGGCACCCTCGTGCTGACAGGGTGCGGCGACAAGGACGGCGCTGCGAAGGACGGCGCCGCGAAGGACGAGGCCGCGAACAGCTCTCCGACCAGCGGGTCGACCTCCCCATCGCCCTCCGGTCCCACCGCCGGCTCCAGCTCCGCGGATGCGTCGGACCCGTCCAAGGGGCAGGCCGTGTCCGTCGAGTCGTTCGTCGACGACCTCAAGGACGGCAACAGCGACGTCTCCTCCAGCCACGCGCGGATCGTGATGGAGGTGGCCGGACAGAGGGTGGTCACCGAGGGTGACATCGACGCCTCGGGCAAGGACCCGGAGGCGATCATGACGATGACGCTCCCGCAGGTGGGCAAGGCCGAGATCCGGCTCGTCGAGGGCTCGTTCTACATGCGCATGCCCGGCGTGGCCGAGGACAAGTTCATGGTCGTCGACCTCGACGATGCTCCTGGTGACATCGCCCAGTCCCTGAAAAGCATGGACCCGGCCGCGCAGGTCGACGAGTTCGCGAAGGCGATCCGTGCGGTGACCTACCTCGGCGAGACCGAGCGCTCGGGCGTGGAGGTCGATCGCTACCGCGTGCGCATGGACTCCTCGCAGCTCGCCTCCCTGGCCGGAGGCGCGAGCCTTCCCGACACCGTCGTCATGGAGCTCTACCTCGATGACGACAACCGCATGCGCGGCATGCAGATGGAGATGCCCGTGCAGGGCAAGAAGTTCGTCATGGACGGCACGTTCTCGCAGTTCGGCAAGGACGTCGACGTCCAGAAGCCGCCCGCATCGCAGCTCATGGCCAACGGGTGACGCGCCAGGTACGCCGCGCGGCGGCCTCGCTCGCCGTCGTGGCACTGGCCTCCACCCTCACCTCATGTGGTGGCGGCGACCCGGCCAGGACGGAGGACAAGGCCGCGGAGGGCCCGTGCGGCCTGACCACCCGTCGCGCCGGGCACCTGACGCTCAAGAACGCGTCCGACCTGCTCGGCAAGGCCGCTGACCGCCGCCTCACCCAACGCTTCCGGGTGGACGAGACCGTGGGCAAGCGGACGGTCTCGATGGAGGGCTCCGGCGACTCCACCGCCGACGAGCTGACCAGCATGGATCTGACCATGTCGGGCGCCGACGGCATCGGGCTGCGCCTGATCTACCTCGACGAGACGATGTATGTGTCCGGCGACGGCATCACGCCCGAGGGCAAGTTCGTGCCGATCGACATCAACGACCCGCGCGACCCGGTGGCCAAGCCGATGAAGGCCGAGCTCGAGAGCGCGGGCATCAACGCCAGCCTCACCGCATGGGAGGCCGGGCTCGTCGGCGTGAAGTACGTCGGCAAGGAGACGCTGGACGACGGCTCGAAGACGGAGTTCTACGAGTTCAACGTCGACCCGCGCCTCGCAGCCCGCGCGGCCGGCATCGACGCGCCGGCCGGCATGCCGGCGTACGTCACCTGGTACGTCTGGGTCGATGCCTGGAACCTCGTGCACAAGGTGCAGGGCGAGGTTGACGGCGGCAAGACCACCATGACCTTCAGTGGCTACTGCGAGCCGCTGAGCATCAAGCCGCCGGACGAGGAAGACCTCATCCCGCGCTAGCGACCCTTGGTGTTGCCGCGCTGGCCCTTCATGCTGGTCGGCACGGGGCCCTTCGGGATCGGGACCGCGGAACGGTTTGCGTCCAGGGCCTTGAGCCGGTTGAGGATGTCGGTCATCTGCGCGGGCTTGACGTTGCGACCGAGCTTGGTGACGTGACGGACCAGCTTCGGCAGCGGGACCTCGCCGGCGCCGTTGCCGAGGATGACCTCGTGGATCGGCGTCTCGCTCAGCACGCGCTCGTGGTTGCGCTTCTCGCTGGCGAGCAGCTGCTTGATGCGGGCGCCGCTGCCCTCACCGACGAGGACGATGCCCGGGGGGCCGACGACGCGGAAGACGAGGTCCTGCTGCTTGTTGAACGCCACCGGCATCTGGTTGACCTTCCAGCCTCGACGCAGGGTCGACAGGGCCGCGACGGAGGCGCCCTTCTGGCCCTCCATCTGCAGGAACGCTGCCTTCTGGGCGCGCCGGCCGAAGACTGCCAGCGCACCGATGACGCCGAAGAGGATCGCTCCGATGACGCTGAGGACGATGCGCAGGGTGTCCGGGCCAGGGATGAACGAGAGCAGCAGGAAGCCCAGGGCGCCGAAGACAACGAAGGCGGCGATGATCCAGATCAGGAGGCGCGAGTCGGTCTTGCGCGCCATCTTGTAGGCCTGGACGAGCTGCTGGCGGCGCTTGGTGGGCGGTGCGGCAGGAGTCGACATGTGCGGTGTCTCCGGTGGCTGTCTTGTTGGATGGGGAGGTCAGGAAGTCACGGTGGCGAGGGCCTCGCCCCGCGACTCGATGGCCTGACGGTACAGCCGTCCGGCCCGGTAGGACGAACGGACCAGCGGTCCTGAGAGGACGCCGGCGAAGCCGATCTCCTCTGCCTCCTGCGCGAGCTCGACGAACTCTTCCGGCTTGACCCAGCGCTCGACCGGGTGGTGGCGCAAGGTCGGGCGGAGGTACTGCGTGATGGTGATCAGCTCGCAGCGGGCGTCGTGCAGGTCCTGCAGCGCCTGGCTGATCTCCTCGCGGGTCTCGCCCATGCCGAGGATCAGGTTGGACTTGGTGACCAGGCCGAACTCGCGGGCCTGGGTGATCACGTCGAGCGAGCGCTCGTAGCGGAAGGCCGGACGGATGCGCTTGAAGATGCGCGGCACCGTCTCGACGTTGTGTGCGAGCACCTCGGGACGCGCCTCGAAGACCTCCTGCAGGAGCTCCGGGACGCCGTTGAAGTCGGGGACCAGGTTCTCGACGCCGGTCTCCGGGTTCAGCTCGTGGATCGCGCGCACGGTCTCGGCGTACAGCCAGGCGCCGCCGTCGGGCAGGTCGTCGCGCGCGACGCCGGTGATGGTGGCGTACTTCAGGCCCATCGTCTGCACGGACTCGGCCACGCGGCGCGGCTCGTCACGGTCCAGGGGTGCGGGCTTGCCGGTGTCGATCTGGCAGAAGTCGCAGCGTCGCGTGCACTGGTCGCCGCCGATGAGGAACGTCGCCTCGCGGTCTTCCCAGCACTCGTAGATGTTGGGGCAGCCGGCTTCCTGGCAGACGGTGTGGAGTCCTTCGGACTTCACCAGCGACTGGAGGGCCTTGTACTCCGGGCCCATCTTCGCCCGGGTCTTGATCCACTCCGGCTTGCGCTCGATCGGGGTCTCCGCATTGCGGACCTCCAAGCGCAGCATCTTGCGTCCGTCAGGTGCGGTGGGAGAGGTCGTCACAAGGGTCGAGTCTACGCGGGGAGCGTGAGACGCCGGCCCGCGCGTCCGTACCGAGGAGTACGCCTCGTGGCGGGCTCAGGCGCTGGGGCGGACCAGCGCGATGCGTGGCGGCTCGGGGCGAGCGTCGTAGTCCGGCGTTGCGGCGTAGGGATCCCACGCGAGGTATGTCGCGAGGTGCTTCTCGGCGACGGGGATGACCTCGGCGGCTGTCACGTCACGGCCGAGCTCGAGGGAGAGCGAGGTGACGCCGGCATCGGCGATCCCGCAGGGCACGAAGCGGTCGTACCAGCCCATGTCGACGTCGCAGTTGAGCGAGAAGCCGTGCATGGTCACGCCGCGGCTGACCCGGATGCCGATGGCGGCGATCTTGCGCTCGGGGCCGCGGGCGTCGGCCTGGAGCCAGACCCCGCTGCGGCCGGGGACACGGGCGGTCGTCACACCGAAGTCGTTGCAGGTGTGGATCAGGGCCTCTTCCACACGGCGTACGTAGTCGACGACGAGGACGTGGTCCGGCAGCTTCACGATCGGGTAGCCGACCAGCTGACCGGGGCCGTGGAAGGTGATCTTGCCGCCGCGGTCGACGTCGATCACCGGCGCCCCGCCGGGGTCGGCCGGGCGCTCGTGGGGATCGGTGCGCTTCCCCGCGGTGTACGTCGGGGGGTGCTCGAGCAGCAGCACGGTCGGGGTGCCGCCCGCGACGACCGAGGCGTGCACCTGGCGCTGGAGCTCCCATGCCTCGAGGTAGTCGACCGCGCTGGTGCCGATGCCCGCCACACGGAAGTGGAGAGCGCGGAAGTCACGGGCACGGCGGTCGGTGTCGAGGGGAGCCACGGACTCAGCCTAGCGCCGCGGCCAGCACATCCCGGACGTCGTGGTCACGGAAGATGTAGCCCGCGTCCGGGAGCACCTCGGGCCGCAGCCGGGTCGAGCCGAGCAGCTCGGGGGAGACCCGTCCGGCGCCGAGCTCGAGCAGCTTCGCCGGGACCCCCAGCCGTGCCCGCCGGCCGACGGCCTGGGCCAGGGCGTCGGTGAACTCCGCGTTGGTCGGGGTGATCGGGCAGCACAGGTTGGCGGGCCCGGAGATGTCGTTGTGGACCAGGTGCCGGACGCCCCCGACCCAGTCCCGCAGCGAGATCATCGGGAAGTACTGCCGGCCGTCGCCGAGCCTGGCCCCGAGCCCGAGCTTGAAGACCGGCAGCATCTGGCGCAGCGGAGCGCTCGTGCGGTCCATCACCGGAGCGGTGCGCACGAGGGCGACCCGGGCACCGGCGCGCCGTGCGGGCATGGTCGCCGCCTCCCACTCGCGCACCACCGACGTCATGAAGCTGCCCCCGTTGGACGAGCCGGTCTCGTCGACCAGCTCGTTGCCGTGGTCGCCGTAGTAGGCCATGGCGCTCCCGGCGACGTACGCCGCGTGGCCCGTGCCGAACCGGTGGCTGCGTGCAACGGCTTCGGCCAGCACGAGCGTGGTGGTCACGCGGCTCTCGCGCAGGTCGTGGGCCCAGGTCGAGGAGTGCGGGTTGCCCGCGGTGGGGGAGCCGGCGAGGTTGACCACCACGTCGGCCTGGTCGACCACCGCCTGCGGCAGCCGGCCGTTGTAGGGGTCCCACCGGACCTCGTCGCCGGAGGTGGGCGCGCGGCGCACCAGCTGGGTGATGTCGTGGCCGTCGGCACGGAGCGCGTCCGCGAGATGACTGCCCAGGAAACCGGAAGAACCGGCAAGGAGGACCTGCACGGGTCCTACCTTGCCGGTTCCCCGGTGTGCGCACCAGACGGCGCGCGGTTCGTCCTGGCTTGCTCAGTGGAACTCGAGGACTCCGTCGTCCACCTTGCTCTTGCGGAGGAACTTCTTGTCGAAGTACCAGTTGTGCTTCAGGCGCCACGGGTCACGGTCGCCGGCCACCGGGAGCTTGCCCTCGGCACGCGCCAGATACCCCGACTGCAGGCCGCCGAAGAGCTGCTGCGGCTCGAGCTCGCCGTTGATCCGGGGAGTGACGACGGCCGTGTTGGTCTCGTCCATGTGCTCGAGGAGCCGGACGACGTACTGGCAGACCAGGTCGGCCTTCAGCGTCCATGAGGCGTTGGAGTAGCCGATCACGAACGCGAAGTTCGGGATGTCCGAGAGCATCAGCGCCTTGTAGGTGAAGGACTTGCCGAGGTCGACCTTCTCGCCGTCGACCTCGATCTCGGCCTTGCCCATCGCGACGACGTCCAGGCCGGTCGCGGTCACGACGATGTCCGCCTCGAGCACCTTGCCCGACTTCAGCAGGATGCCGGTCTCGGTGAACTGCTCGATGTGGTCGGTGACGATGTCGACCTTGTGGCTGTGGATGGCCTTGAAGAGGTCGGCACCCGGCACGACGCACAGGCGCTGCTGCCACGGGTCGTACGGCGCGGTGAGGTGGGTGTCGTAGTCGAAGTCCTTGGGCAGGTGGATCTTCGCCCACCGCTTCAGGATCGCGCGTGCAGCCCGCGGGTTGCGGATACAGAACTCGTAGAAGCCGATCGTGATCGCGGCGTAGCGGGCGTGGATCGCCTTCGCGGCGACCGCGGCCGGCAGCGTCTTCTTCAGGGTCTGCGCGACCGGGTCGATCTTCGGCTGGCTGACGATCCAGGTCGGGGTGCGCTGGAGCATCGTGACGTGGCCGGCCTCGCGGGCCATCGACGGGATCAGAGTCACGGCGGTGGCGCCGGAGCCGATCACCACGACGCGCTTGCCGGTGTAGTCGAGGTCCTCCGGCCAGGCCTGCGGGTGGATGACCTGGCCCTTGAAGTCCTGGAAGCCCGGCCAGTCAGGCGTGTAGCCGGCGTCGTAGTTGTAGTAGCCGCTGGTGCTGAACAGGAAGCTGGCCGTCAGCGTCTCGGTCGCGCCGGTCTCGGTGTTCTCGACCGTGACGGTCCAGCGCTTGTCCTCGGTCGACCAGGAGTACTTCGTCGCCTTGCGGTTGTAGCGGATCTTCTGGTCGACGCCGTACTCGGTGGCGGTCTCCTTGAGGTACTGCAGGATGTCGGCGCCGTCGCCGATGGCGTCCTTGCCGGTCCACGGCCGGAACCCGAAGCCGAGTGTGTACATGTCGGAGTCCGAGCGGATGCCGGGGTACTTGAACAGGCTCCAGGTGCCGCCGAGCTCGCTGCGCTGCTCGAGGAGCGCGTAGTTCTTCGAGGGGAACGCCTGGCTGATGTGGACGGCGGCGTCGATGCCGGACAGGCCGGCACCGACGATGAGGACGTCGAGGTGGGTGGCGTCGGTCATCAGGACTCCTTGTTGGCTTCATTGTCGATGTTGCGGGCGCTGGTGGAACGACCCAGCGCGGCCACCTCTGCGTCCATGCGGGGCAGGAGGTCGGGAACGTGGCGGAGCACGGCGAGGGAGCCCGCAGCAGAGTTCACCACGTTGCGGTTCAGCCCGATGCCGCGGACCCAGCCGGGACAGTAGACGTGCCGCTGCCGTTTCTCGACACCCTTGACGAAGGCCTTCACGCAGGCCTCGACGTTGGTCGTCTTGCCGAGGGGGTAGGGCAGTTTCTTGAGCAGGTCGGAGAAGGCGGTCAGGTCCTTCTTCGCGTCGCGGACCAACGGGGTGTCGATCCACGACATGTGCGCGCAGCCCACGTCGACGCCGAGATGGTGCACCTCGAGCCGCAGCGCGTTGGCGAAGTGCTCGGCACCCGCCTTGCTCGCGTTGTACGCCGCCAGGCCGGGGGCCGCCGCGAACGCCGCCAGCGAGCTGACCACGAGGAAGTAGCCCTTGCTCTCGATCAGTGCGGGCAGGGTCGCCCGGGCGGTGTGGAAGACGCCGAGGACGTTGATGTCCATGACCCGCTTGAAGGCTGCCGGGTCGGTGTGCAGGACCGAGCCGTAGCTGGCGATGCCGGCGTTGGCGATGGCGGCGTCGAGGCGTCCGAACTTCTCGACGCCGGCCTTCACCGCTGCCTCCATCGAGGCGAGGTCGCAGACGTCAGCCACGACAGCCAGGCAGTTGTCCTGGCCGATCTCCGCCGCCGTCTCGTCGAGAGCCGCCCGGTCGAGGTCGGTGAGGATCAGCTTCGCGCCCCGTGCGGCGAGCGCCTTGGCGGTCTCCGCTCCGATGCCGCGCGCGCCGCCCGTGATCAGGATGACCTGGTCGAGGTCGCTCATGGAGCCCCGGTCTCCTTGCGCTTCTGCTTGTCGCTGCCGCTGCCCCCGGCGGCGCGGTTGTAGCACCAGCCGTAGAAGAGGAGCAGGGCCAGCCAGGCGACGATCACGACGCCGTAGCCGACGTCGAACCACCACTTCGGCACGTCGTCACGGGTCTCGCGCTGGAGGAACTTCTTCTCCAGGATCGTGCTGACGCGGTCGCCGTCGTGGATGTGGACGGCCTGGCCGGCCTGGGACGTGATCGCCTCGTCGTGGGGAGCGTAGAGCGGGAACGAGACCATCTGGTTGGGCGCGCGGTGCAGGCGCAGCAGCGTCTTCCAGTTGCCGTAGAGCGGCACCGGGTACTCGCTGCGGTACTCGCCCGGCGTGCCGGTGGGCACCAGTGCGCTTCGGACGATGCCCGGGACATCGGCCTCGGGGTCGCGCGGGACTTCGCCCTCGAAGCCCTTGGGGCGACCCTGCCACGACAGGGCGTAGAACCAGACCGCGCCGTCAGCGGCGTCCTTTCCGTCGAACTTCACGGTGACGGTCCTGAGGCACGGCTCGTCCTCGATGGCGGAGGGGTACTCGCACGGGTACTCGCCCGTCTCGACGCCCTCGAAGTCCAGCGTGGCGTGGTAGGTGTCGCCCGTCTTCGGAACCCCGAAGATGCCCATCAGCACCACGAAGATGACCATGCCCGCAAGGCCGAACCCGCGGAAGGGAAGGCGGCCGACAGGCGGCGTCTTGGTGCCGATCAGCTTGATCCGCGCCACCAGCCACAGGGCGAGGAGGCCGCCACCGAGTGCGGCGATGGTGCTCACGCTCAGCAGGAACGGCAGCTGCTCCGAGTTGAAGGGCTGGGGCAGCGGCATGAACTCCTTCGACCACAGCCACTCGGCGTACATGCCGAGGGAGCCGACCAGGAGGCTGCCGATGACGGCGAAGAGCTCCGGGTGGTCACGGCGCTTGGGCTGCATCACCGCGGCGACGACCTCGATGATCACCGCTGACGGGACCAGCAGGAGGAACCGTGCGGTGAGCACGTCGGGCAGCAGGTCGACGCTGAGCCAGAGGAAGCCGTGGATGGCGAGGTAGAGAACGGACACGAGGGCCGCGCCACCCGGACCCATCCACAGACGCGCCGCGATCAGGATCCATGCCGCGAGGAAGCCGAAGATGAGGAACTGGGTCGCAGCCGGGAACTGGGGAACGCCGAGGTCGAACTCCATGAGGAATGCGAACGGGATGCCGCAGAGCGCCATCGCGCCCACGGCAAGGACACGACCGATGTAGCCCTTGGTGAGGCGGGAGCCGACCTGCGCGGCCTCGGCGAGCAGCACGGGCACGCCGAGCACGAAGGTGACTGCGCCGCCGATCATCATGACGTGGGTCGGTCCCCACTCGGTGACGTCCTGACCGAAGAGGCGGTGCCACAGGTCGTCGGCGGGGAAGCCGATCAGTGCGATGACGCCGGCGCCGGTGATGATCACGGCGCCCAGCGGGACCCGCCAGGTGGGCGCGAGCTTGAGCGCGTAGCGGGGGAGCGGGTCCTTGGCCAGCGCCATGCTCAGGATGCCGGCGTGGCAGAAGCCGAGGATGCCCGCGAAGATGAAGTAGTGGCTGGGGTTGGCCAGCGGGCCCTCGTCACGGCCGTTCTGCATGTGGATCGGGACGTCCCACCACACGCCGAAACCGGCGGAGACGATCGCGACGAGGCCAAGCGCGACCGGGAGGGCGACCCAACGCGGGACACCGGAGATGCGCGCAGCCCAGTCGGCCAGCTTGCCGACGAAGTTGGGGCGGTCGGTCCGTTCCATCAAGGTGACCCAGGCGAAGAACAGGATCACCGCCCCGGCCATGCCGGCTGCGATCAGGATCTCGCCGAATGCGGCGCCTCCAGCGGGCGGTGCTGCTTCAGCCATGCGGAGCTGCATGTGCAGCCCTCCTTCTCTTGCCAACTTCAGGGATAGTCCCGCAGATCATGTGCGACACGACGTCGCAGTGAAACTATGGTTCGGCGCGAGGCCGGTCAAGCAACCGCAATGTGACGCTTGACGCCTACTGTGGCGTTGATCACCTGCCCGTGGGGAGATTTCCCAGCGCTTTTTTTCGGGCCCGCGAAATCCCCCGCTCAGAAATGCGAAACGGCGCCCACATCCAGAGGATGCAGGCGCCGTTTCAACGCTGTCAGCGCTCGAGATCAGACCTCGAACTGGGCCGCCTCGAGGCGCTCCTTGACGTCCTTGAGGAACCGGCCGGCGTCGGCGCCGTCGACCAGGCGGTGGTCGTAGGTCAGGGCCAGGTAGACCATGCTGCGAACCGCCAGCGACTCGCCGGTCTCGGGGTCGTCGATCACGACCGCACGCTTCACCACGGCACCGGGGCCGAGGATCGCGACCTGCGGCTGGTTGATGATCGGCGTGTCGAAGAGCGCTCCGAAGCTGCCGAGGTTGGTGATCGTGAAGGTGCCACCCGACAGGTCGTCAGGAGTGATCTTGTTGGTGCGGGTGCGCTCGGCGACATCCGCGATCTTCTTCGCGAGGCCCGCGATCGAGAGGTCGCCGGCCTGCTTGACGACCGGGGTCAGAAGGCCCTTCGGGGTGTCCACCGCGAACGCGACGTTCTCGGTGTCGAAGTAGGTGACCTCGCCGGCCTCGGCGTTGAAGTTGGCGTTCAGCTTGGGGTGGTGCTTGAGCGCGTCGACCGCTGCCTTGGCGAAGAACGGCAGGTACGTCAGCTTGACGCCCTCGCGGGCCAGGAAGTCGGCCTTCTTGTCCTCGCGCATCCGGGCGATCGCGGTGACGTCGACCTCCATGACCTGGGTCAGCTGTGCAGAGGTCTGCAGCGACTCGACCATGCGCTCCGCGATGACCTTGCGCAGGCGGCTGACCTTCTCGGTCGTGCCGCGCAGCGGGGACGGGGTGGCAGCTGCGGGCGCGGCTGCAGCTGCCGGAGCTGCGGCGGCCGGAGCCTCCTTGGCCTTCGAGGCGTCGATGACGTCCTGCTTGCGGATGCGGCCGCCGACGCCGCTGCCCTTGATGGAGGTCAGGTCGACGCCGTGCTGGACGGCGAGCTTGCGGACGAGGGGCGTGACGTAGCCGGTGTCTCCACCGGGGGCGCTCGGTGCAGCCGGAGCCGGAGCAGCGGGAGCCGGAGCAGCGGGAGCCGGAGCAGCGGGAGCCGGAGCAGCGGGAGCCGGAGCAGCGGGAGCCGGAGCAGCGGGAGCCGGGGCCGGTGCAGCGGGGGCCGGTGCAGGCGGAGCGGCGGGGGCTTCAGCGGCAGGCGCGGCGGCGGCGGGGGTGCCGGAGCCGACGATGGCGAGCTGGGCGCCGATCTCGACGGTTTCGTCGGTGGCGACGTTGATCTCGAGGAGGGTGCCGGCGACGGGTGAGGGGATCTCGGTGTCGACCTTGTCGGTGGAGACCTCGAGGAGGGGCTCGTCGACTGCAACGGTGTCGCCGACGTTCTTGAGCCAGCGGGTGACGGTGCCTTCGGTGACGGACTCGCCCAGGGCGGGCAGGAGGACCGGGGTGCCGGAAGCGGGCGCAGCAGGCGCGGCCGGAGCAGGAGGCGCGGCGGGTGCGGCGGGTGCCTCGGCCGCAGGAGCTGCCGGAGCTGCGGGAGCCTCCGGGGCTGCCGGGGCTGCCGGGGCTGCCGGTGCGGCGGCGGGGGTGCCGGAGCCGACGATGGCGAGCTGGGCGCCGATCTCGACGGTTTCGTCGGTGGCGACGTTGATCTCGAGGAGGGTGCCGGCGACGGGTGAGGGGATCTCGGTGTCGACCTTGTCGGTGGAGACCTCGAGGAGGGGCTCGTCGACTGCAACGGTGTCGCCGACGTTCTTGAGCCAGCGGGTGACGGTGCCTTCGGTGACGGACTCGCCCAGGGCGGGCAGGAGGACCGGGGTGCCGGAAGCCGGAGCGGCGGGGGCGGCCGGGGCGGCGGGCGCCTCGGCGACAGGAGCGGGTGCGGGGGCGGCGGGCGCCTCCTCGACCGGGGCTGCGGGGGCAGCGGCCGCCGGAGCCGAACCGGCCTCGTCAGCAGCGCCGATCACGGCGAGCACTGCGCCGATCTCGACGGTCTCGTCCTCGGTGGCCTTCACCTCGAGCAGCACGCCGGCGACGGGAGAGGGGATCTCGGTGTCGACCTTGTCCGTGGACACCTCGAGCAACGGCTCATCGACCGCCACGGTGTCACCGACCTGCTTGAGCCAGCGGGTGATGGTGCCCTCGGTGACAGACTCTCCGAGGGCCGGCAGGGTGACTTCGGTGGCCATGTGCGTCCTTTGCGATTTCGGTCTTCAGGCCTGCGCGCGCGTGGGGTACCCCAGTGCGGGGACCATCTTTGCACTAAGAGCCTCATGGCTGTCACCAGCCCTGAGACACACTCATGGCATGGGATGGTTACGCGCAAGTAGGGGCTCCGAAGGGGAGGAGCACCTCCTCGAGTTCATCCGCACCCGCCGCGGAGTCGAGGGATTCGTCGAGCCCCGCACTGCGGTTGCCGATGTCACGCTGCTCCTCGTCGCCCACGACGGCGAGTGGACGCGGCGCCGTGTGCCGTCCGTCGAATGGGCGCACAAGTTCGCCAACAAGCACCGCGTTCCGTCGTACGACGCTGCCGTCGTCGGCATCCCGAAGCGCATGCGCGAGTGGAACAGGCGCCAGCTTTCCGGCGAGTGAGCTCAGGCGAGTGAGTCGACGTAGTCCACGAGCGTCGCCAGACCGAACCCGGACCCGCCAGACGTGAGGTGCCCCTGCGGTCCGCCGGTGCTGAAGGCCGGACCCGCGATGTCGAGGTGGCCCCACGGGAGGCCGCCGGTGAACTCGCGCAGGTACGCCGCGGCGAAGAGCGCGCCGCCCCACCGGACGCCGTCGTAGTGGGTGATGTCTGCGACCTTGCTCGAGCGGACCCGCTCGGACATCTCGTCGGGGATCGGCATGCGCCACAGCGCCTCGCCGGCGACCTCGGAGGCGGCGACCAGGTCGGCGACCACGCTGTCGTCTCCGATGACCCCTGCCATCTTGTCGCCGAGCGCGACCACCATCGCTCCGGTCAGCGTGGCGATGTCGACGATCGCGTCCGGCTCCTCCTCGGCAGCGAGGGCGAGCGCGTCACAGAGCACCAGGCGGCCCTCGGCATCTGTGTTGACGATCTCGACAGTCGTGCCGTTGCGGGCAGTCATGACGTCGCCGGGGCGCATGGCGGAACCGCTGATCATGTTCTCGGCCAGGGGCGCCCACGCGGTCACGCGGACCGGCAGGCCCAGCTCTGCGATCGCGACGAGGGCGGAGATGACCGTGGCCGCGCCGGCCATGTCCTCCTTCATCGTGGCCATGGAGCTGGACGGCTTGATCCAGTAGCCGCCGGTGTCATAGGTGATGCCCTTGCCCACCAGGGCGATGTGCTTCGTGGCACCTTCGGGCTCCCAGGTCAGCTTGACCAGCCGCGGAGGAGTCGCGGAGCCGCTGCCGACCGCGAGGATGCCTCCGCACCGCTCGGTGGCAAGGCGCTGCTCGTCCCAGACCTCGATGCCGATCGCGGGTGCACCCTTGGCTGATGTCGCGGCGTGGTGCATGGCGACGATCTCGGCGGCGAACGTGCCGGGGTTCAGGTCGTTGGCGGGGGTGTTCACCCAGTCGCGCACGCGGATCGTCGCCGCAGCCAGGACCTTGGCCCGCTCGAAGGCGGCGACCGCGTCCTTCTGGCGAGCGACGGCACTCAGGATGACGACCTCGGGAGCCTCGTCGGGCTTCGCGGCGGTCTCCTTCTTGTAGCGACCGAACGTGTAGCTGCCGAGCATGTGCCCCTCGGTGACCGCGCGGACCAGCTCGGGGGAGTCGGCGGGCAGTGCCAGCCCGACGGACGCGGCGTTCGACACGGCGCGGGCGGCGGCGCCGGCCGCGCGGCGTACGACGGAGGGGGAGAGCTTGCTCGTCGGGCCGAGGCCGACCAGCACGAGCAGCGGCGAGCCGATCACGCCACCTGTCGGGATCTTGGCGGTCTCGCCGGCCTTGCCGGTGACCCCGAGAGTGCTGAGGAGGGGGCGGAGCTTGCGGCCCCAGGCTTCCGCGACGTCTCCGCCACCGGGTGCGAGCTCGGGGCCCTTGTCCGTGCTGACGACGCCGACCACCACCGCGTCCACTCGGGTCTTCGCGGGGCTGGCATTGCGGAGGATGTACGTCGTCACCCGTCGAACTGTAGTTGGCGGATCTGGTTGTAGGTTCTGGTGCCATGACCGACGACCTGCTCACTTCGCCGCTTCATGACCGTCACGTTGCTCTCGGGGCCAAGTTCTCGGAGTTCGGCGGCTGGTCCATGCCGTTGCAGTACCCCGGCGGTGTGGTCGAGGAGCACACGTCCGTGCGCGAGCGCGTCGGCATCTTCGACGTCAGCCACCTCGGCAAGGCGATGGTCAGCGGCCCTGGTGCCGCGGCGTACGTCAATGCGACGCTGACCAACGACCTGGGCCGCATCGGACCGGGCCAGGCGCAGTACACGCTGTGCTGCGACGAGGAGACCGGCGGCATCGTCGACGACCTCATCGCGTACTACCAGGACGACGAGCACGTCCTCCTGGTGCCGAACGCCGCCAACACCACCGAGGTCGTACGCCGCCTCCAGGCGTCGGCGCCCGAGGGCGTGAAGGTGGTCAACCACCACCGCGACTACGCGGTCCTGGCCGTGCAGGGTCCGAAGGCGGACGAGACGCTCGAGAAGGCCGGACTGCCGACGGGGCACGACTACATGTCCTTCGTCGAGGCCGCCCTTCCCGATCTGCTGGACTCCGGGACGGGTGTTGTCGTGTGCCGCACCGGCTACACCGGCGAGCGCGGCTATGAGCTGATCGTCGCGAACGCTGCTGCTCCGGCAGTGTGGGACGCGCTGATGGCTGCCGGCGAGGAGTTCGGGATCGTGGCGTGTGGCCTCGGTGCCCGCGACACCCTGCGCACCGAGATGGGCTACCCGCTGCACGGCCAGGACATCTCGCCGACCGTCACTCCCAACGAGGGTCGTGTCGGCTGGGCTGTCGGCTGGAAGAAGCCTGCGTTCTGGGGCCGCGACGTGCTCGTTGCCGAGAAGGAGGCCGGCCCCAAGCGCACCCTGCGCGGCCTCGTCGCCGTCGGTCGGGGCATCCCGCGTTCGCACATGAGCGTCCACCTGGCTGCTGACGTGCCGCTCGGCGAGATCACTTCCGGCACCTTCTCGCCGACGCTGAAGAAGGGCATCGGCCTGGCCCTGCTGGCTTCGACGATCGAGGAGGGGCAGGAGGTCCGCGTCGACATCCGCGGCCGCCAGGAGATCTTCACCGTCGTGAAGCCCCCGTTCGTCGACACGAGCGTGCGCGAGAGCTGATCTCGCCCCGAACAGAGGCTGCTTCGCGCTGCCGGGGTCAGGCGACGAAGGCGAGCGTGACGAGCACGCTGGTGAACGCGACCTCGATGGTTGCTCCGTAGACATCCCCGGTGACCCCGCCGAAGCGGCGCATGGCGTGGCGGGCGAAGAGTGGGCCGGTCGCCAGCGCAGGGAGCACGACGGCGAGCCACGTCAGGTACGACGTGCCCGATGTCGTCCAGCCCGCCGGCAGGTTGGCCCATCCGAGACGCACGAGTCCGAGGGCCATGAGGGGCAGCCAGGACAGGGTTACGAAGTAGACCGAAGCGGCGCGGGGGTGCGGCACGCTGCCAGCGACAACCGAGCCGAGGCCATCGGCACGTGCGGCTGGATAGGAGGGGCGGCAGAGCTCCACCAGCGCCAGCCGGCTGACGACCAGCGCACCCACGAGTGCGAGCACCCCGTAGCCGGCGCCGATGCAGGTGGCGAGGGCGGTGACCTGGATCAGCAGGACCAGCAGCAGCGTGGCGACACCGAACGGTCCGATGTCGGACTTCTTCATGATCGCGAGGGCG
The DNA here is from genome assembly GCF_003600895.1 of Nocardioides cavernaquae. Taxonomy (NCBI): domain Bacteria; kingdom Bacillati; phylum Actinomycetota; class Actinomycetes; order Propionibacteriales; family Nocardioidaceae; genus Nocardioides; species Nocardioides cavernaquae. The sequence goes on along the minus strand of NZ_QYRP01000002.1, from coordinate 3,276,042 downwards.
TCCTCGCCGCGGCGACCGGAGCCCAGTCCGTCCGCAACATCGGCGAGGCCATCGAGATGCATGGCACGGGTCAGCCAGGCAAGGGCGCCGATCGTCAACGCAGCAAGGAGAAACGGCGACCCCGCGCCAGCGTGGGAGAGCAGCCACAGTGGCACTCCGAGCAGGGTCGCGAGGACCAGGCCGACGAGGGGCGCGAAGGTCATCGCCCAGCCCGCGGTGTCGCGGTCGACGCGGGTCGGGGGCTTCACGGGGAGGATCGTCAACGTGCCGAAGGCCAGCCGCAGCGAGTCGGGCAGGAGCCTCACAGGCGGACCGTCCGTCCAGCCACGCACCAGACCACGTCGTTGGCGACGGCCGCGACGGCGGCGTTGAGGGCGCCCATCTCGTCGACGAAACGCCGGGTGCCGGGGTCGGCCGGGATCACGCCCTGGCCGACCTCGTTCGTCACGAGGACGACATCGCGACCGGCGTGCGCGAGCGTGTCGACGAAGTCAGCGACCTCGAGACGGAACCCGGCCTGGTTGCGGGCCCAGCCCTCGTCGCTCCAGCAGTCGTGGCCGTCCATGATCCTGGTGAGCCAGAGGGTCAGGCAGTCGACGAGCAACGGCCCACCGGGCTCGGATGCCATCCGTGCCACGTCGAGAGTCTCGATCGAGCCCCACGAAACCGGCCGGCGCTCCTGGTGGACCCGCACGCGCTCGGCCCAGGCAGCGTCGTCGGCATCGCCCGGATACCCGGTTGCCACGTAGGTGACGTCGGTCCGATCGCGCAGCAGCCCTTCGGCGTACCGCGACTTGCCGGATCGGGCTCCGCCGATGACGAGGGTCAGCACGCCGCAGAACCTACCGCGCCCTACGCTGGGTGCCATGACGTTGCCCGACCAGCCGCCGACGTTCCGCCCCGCTACTCCCGAGCCGCAGCCGTGGCGCTGGCGCCTCGAGGACTCGACTGGTGCCGAGGTGAGCGTGCCCGACGACCTCGCCGGGCAGACGTTCCCGAGCCAGGCTGATGCCGAGTCGTGGGTGGGGGAGTTCTGGCCCGAGCTCGCCGAGGCCGGCGTCGACGCCGTGACCCTCTTCGAGGACGACCGCGAGGTCTACGGCCCGATGTCGCTGCACGCCTGAGTCAGGCAGCGAGGATCAGCTGCGCCAGGTAGAGCTCTGCGCGGCTGCCGTCAGCCAGCGCAGCAGTGGCAACCGGCATCGGCGGCGACGTCGAGCCGTGCACGTGGTGGGCAGGGGTCAGCGTCGTGACCTGGTGTGGTCCGTCAGAAGTCGATGGCCAGCTCAGCCAGCCGGGCTCTTCCTTGACGAGATTGCAGGTCACGCAGAGTCCCTGCCCGTTGTCGGCGCTGGTCGGCCCGCCGGAACGCGCGGGGGTGACGTGGTCGATCTGCCGGATCGGTGCACTGCACCACGGACTTCGACAGGTGCTGCCGTCACGAAGACGGATCAGCTCGGCCAGGGCAGGTGGAAAGAGTCTGCTCTGCGAGTCCATCGCGACCAGGTCGCCGTCGCCCGGGACGGCGAAGAGGCGACGCAGCTCCGCGCGCGCCGCAGCCGATGCCTGTGCAGTCAGGGAACGGCAGATCGATGCAGGCACCACGCCGAGGCCCGGGATGCTGCCCGGCTCGTCGCTGTCGCCGAGGAGCGTCTCTGCGCTCACGACCAGATCGACCACGACCGGGACTGGCGAAGCAGTGTCGAGCCCGGTGATCCGCCTGACCACAGTGTCGGCCTTGACCTGATCACGACTGCGCTCGTCTCCGGCGTTGCGCGCCTCGTCGCCCGCCCTGTCGAGCGCGCGAGCGATCGCTGCGGCGTGCTCCTCGGCCACGATCGCTGAAACGCGCGAGGTGCCGTCACCCAGACTGCGCACGGTGACCCGACGACGCTCGCGAGCGCGACTCCACCGCTCGTCGGCACCCTCGGCGTCGAGCCGGTAGACGACCCGCCGCACCAGATCGCGCAGCTGGGTGTCGCCGAGGGCGACGAAGGAGGAGTCGAGCGTGCGGTCGACCTCGCGCCGCAGCTCAGGTGCCAGGTCGCGGGTCTCGGTTGCGATGACCGCCGCGCGCTCCTCGGAGATGTCTCCGCGGGCGAGGGCGTCGAGAGTGTGGGGCAGGTCGTGGAGCAGGGCGTCGGCCAGCTCGAGCTGCCGCCTCCCGGCGTGGGGGCCCGACCGGCGCGCGAGTCCGATCTCCGAACCGAGGCTCGCGGCCCGGCGCCCGGACTCGCTGCGGACCATGCCGCGCGACTGGGCCAACGCGACGGTGAGCACAGCCTGTGCTGCGGCAGACGCGGCCTTCACTCGCTCCAGCGCCTCGATCTGCGCGATCACCTCGGTGTCGGTCGGGGCGATGGCCACGCCGGCGAGCTGCTCGACCAGTGCGCGCAGATCCTCGACGGATGACAGATCGCGCGACGACAGATCGACCGGCGACAGATCGACCGGCGACAGATCGACCGGCGACGGGGCGTCGGTCGATGACGAGGTGCGGGAGGCTTCCCGAGCGAGGGCCATGACCCATTATCGATCGAACACATGTTCGAAGTCAAGGCTTTCGGGTGTCTGTGGACAGCCCGTGGGGCTGCTCGTTCCGGGTTCCTGCCCCGACTAGGGTCGTTGCCATGACCAGCCCGCACCCGGTCCCCGAGGACGTCCGCGCGGTCTGTGCCGCCTGGCTGGAGCTGATCGACGTTGCCGCCCCTGGACTCGTGACCGGACTCCACGTTCGCGGCGGCATCGGCTTCGGCGAATACATCCCCGGCGTGAGTGACATCGACATGGTTGCCGTGCTGGACCACTCGCCTTCGGACGACGAGGTGGCCGCGCTCGAGGCCGCGCACGCCGAGCTCGCCGCCACGCATCCGCAGCCCCCGCTCGACGGGTTCCACCTGACTGCTGCCGACCTGGCCAAGGACCCCGACGACTGCCCGGATCTCCCGTGCGCGCTGCACGGCTGGTTCGAGCCGGCGGACCGCTACGACGTGACGCCGGTCGGCTGGCATGAGCTGGCCCGCCACTCGATCGCCGTGCGTGGTGACCTCCCCGAGGTCTGGACCGACCAGCAGCGGCTGGAGGACTTCACCCGCCAGACGCTGACGACCGAGTGGGCTGAGATCGCCGCATCGCTGACGAAGTTCCCGCAGGAGTCGGCCGCCGACGAGGCCACGTGGCACGTCCTCGCGGCCGCACGCATGCACCACCTGCTGGTGACCGGGGAGATGACCAGCAAGTCCGCCGCGGGGCGCTGGGGACTCGTCCACTACAACGCCCGCTGGCATCCCGTGATCCGCGAGGCACTGCGCCTCCGTGACGCAACCTCGCAGACGAGCGAGTACGCCGACCCGGCTGCGCGCGGGGCGGACGTCGCTGCCTTCACGGCGTACGTCGTCGATGATGCGACATCCTGAGACGGCCACGGAAGACAATCACGTCAAAGTCGCGCGAGACGCTATAGTTTGGCCATGAGTCGGCTCCCGGACTTCTTCCTGATCGGTGCTCCCAAGGCGGGCACCAGTGCTCTGCACGTCGCGCTGACGCAGCACCCCGACCTCTACCTGAGTCCCGTGAAGGAGCCGAAGTACTACATGTGCGGCGACTCCCCGCCGCCGGCGTACAAGGGGCCGGGTGACGCCCACAGCAACCAGGAGTGGATCTGGCAGCGCGCCCGCTACCGGGCGCTCTTCGACGGGGCCCGCCCCGACCAGCTCGCCGGTGAGAGCACGCCGTTCTACCTCTACAACCGCGACGCGCGACGTCGACTGCACGCCGACGTCCCGCACGCGAAGCTGATCGCGGTCCTGCGTGACCCCGTCGACCGGGCGTACTCCAACTGGATGCACCTGTGGATGGACGGGCTCGAGCCGCGCGCCGACATCGTCGAAGCCGTGCGCCGCGAGCAGCAGCGCATCGACAACGGGTGGGCGCCGTTCTGGCACTACCAGGGGCTCGGCATGTACGGCCGCCAGGTGAAGGATCTCTTCGACCACTTCCCTCGGGAGCAGGTGCTGCTGCTCCGTTACCGCGAGCTCGTCGATGCGCCAGCGGAGACGCTGACCAAGGTGTTCGGCTTCCTCGGGGTGCCGGACCGGCAGATCGCGGAGATTCCGCGCGACAACTCCCGGCCGTTCGTCCGCGACGGCCTGCGCACCCGCGCACTCGGCACGGTCATCCGTGGCGGCGCGCTGGCCGGCCAGTTCGCGCCGCCGCATGTCTGGCGCCGGGTCAGCGCGCCGATCATCGCCCAGCTGCACCGTGGCGGCGACCCGTCCCGGCCACGCCTGACGCCCGAGCAGCGCAACGCGCTCCTCGAGCCGCACCTGCCCGACATCGAGCTGCTCGAGCAGGTGACCGGAGAGTCGTACGCCGACTGGAAGGTCTACCGCGACGGCGGCACGTTCGAGAGCCGTCGGGCCCGGCTCAGCGTCGTCAGCTGACCCAGCTGACCAGGTCGTGCGCGCCGTCAGGCCGCGCGGCCTCGGCGTAGTAGCGGGTCTGCTCGCCCCACGGCACCGCCGTGACGTAGCGCAGCGCGCCATCTGAGTACGGCGAGCGCGCGACCGGGCGGGAACCCTCGGGGTGGAGCAGGCCGTCGGCTCCTTCACGCGCGATGCCGGTGACCTCGAACCAGTTGTCCTCGGCGGTCGCGCGACCGTCGTAGAGCGCGACGACGGGGTCGAGCGACAGGACGGCGGTGACGCGTGCGCCGCGTGCGTCCCAGGATCCGGGGGTGGGGGAGAGGACGGTGCCCACACGGGTCCAGGTGAGCCCGTCCCGGCTCGTCGCGTACGCCGTGGTCATGCGGTCCTCGTGGCCGGCCTCGGTCAGCGGGTGCTCGCAGAGCCAGGCATGCCAGGTGCCGGCGTCATCGATGAGGAAGACCGGGTCCTTGACTGCCACGTTGTCGTCGCCGGGGAAGACGACCGTGCGGCTGCCCCGGGGGAGGTCCTCGATCGTGTCTGCGTCGAGGGCCTCGATCCACCAGTGCTTGCTGTCGGGGGTGGCGCAGGAGAGGAAGAGCCGCCAGCCGCCCTCCGGGCGGGGCAGCAGCGCGGGCCGTTCGAACGACTCGGCGCCGAACGTGTCCCGGTGCACCACGCAGACCTGCTCGAAGCTCACCCCTTCGGTCGAGCGGGCGACGACGGTCGTCACGCCACGGCCCTCGGCGAGCGGGCGGCGTACGCGGTAGGTCAGGTAGACGACGCCGTCGTGGAGGACGGCGGTCGCTGCACCCGACCAGTTGCCGGGACCGGCGGCCGGTGCGGGCACGACGACCTCGGGTTCTCCGAGCTCGAACAGGACGGCAGCGTCGACAGTCATGGCCGAAGTCTACCGAAGAAGTGCAGTTTAGGGCCGGAAGGGCTTGCAGGTAGATTCGGCGCCGTGCAGACCTATCTCGATCTCCTCCAGCGCATCCTCGACGAGGGCACCGAGAAGGGCGATCGCACCGGCACCGGCACGCTCAGTGTGTTCGGTCACCAGATGCGCTTCGACCTGTCCGAGGGCTTCCCGCTGCTGACCACCAAGAAGGTCCACACGCGCAGCGTCTTCGGTGAGCTGCTGTGGTTCCTCCGCGGCGACACCAACGTGCGCTGGCTGCAGGAGCGCGGCATCACGATCTGGGACGAGTGGGCCGACGAGCACGGCGACCTCGGTCCCGTCTACGGCGCGCAGTGGCGCTCGTGGCCCGCCCCCGACGGTCAGCACATCGACCAGCTCGCGAAGGTGATCGAGCAGCTCCGCACGACGCCCGACTCGCGTCGCCACATCGTCTCCGCGTGGAACCCGGCGCAGGTGGACGACATGGCGCTGCCGCCGTGCCACTCGCTGTTCCAGTTCTACGTCGCTGACGGCAAGCTGTCGTGCCAGCTCTACCAGCGCTCGGCCGACGTGTTCCTGGGAGTGCCGTTCAACATCGCGTCCTACGCACTGCTGACGCACATGGTGGCCCAGGTGTGTGGCCTCGAGGTCGGCGACTTCGTGCACACGCTGGGCGATGCGCACCTCTACGTGAACCACCTCGAGCAGGCCCGGCTGCAGCTGACCCGCGAGCCGCGCGCATTGCCGAAGCTCGTGCTCAACCCCGACATCACCGAGATCGACGCGTTCGAGCTCGAGGACATCGCGGTCGACGGCTACGATCCGGCTCCCGCGATCAAGGCCCCGATCGCCGTATGAGCACGCCTGCCGGGCGCACCGTGACCTCGGTCGCCGCCGTTGCCGAGAACGGCGTGATCGGTGGCGACGCCGACATGCTGTGGCACATCCCCGAGGATTTCGCCCACTTCAAGGCGACCACCATCGGCCACACGCTGATCATGGGTCGCACCACCCACGAGGGCATCGGCCGCCCGCTCCCGGGCCGGACGACGATCGTGCTCACCCGGGACACGGAGTGGAGCGACGAGGGCGTGCTCGTGGCGCACTCGATCGAGGAAGCGCTCGGGCTCGCCGACACCCTGACCGGCGAGGTGATGATCGGCGGCGGCGCAGCGGTCTACGAAGCCGCGATGCCCTACGTCGACGTGCAGATCCTGAGCGAGGTGCCCCTGAGCCCCGAGGGTGACGCCTTCTACCCGGAGTTCGACCGGGACGAGTGGCTCGAGGTGCGCCGCGAGCCGAGGGACGGTTTCGAGATCGTCTGGTGGGAGCGCCGGACCGCCTGATTCCGGGCTCGAGGTGGGCACGGCGCATATCCACGTGCATCGGGCGATAGCCTGATCCCATGACTGACGTTGAGGGTCCCGCCGCCCCCTTCGGCCGCGTGCTGACCGCGATGGCGACGGCGTTCACGCCCGACGGTGAGCTCGACCTCGAGGCGATCGGCCGCACCGCGACCTACCTCGCCGACAACGGTCACGACGGCATCGTCGTCTCCGGCACCACGGGCGAGTCCGCGACGACGACGATCGACGAGGACGGCCGCGTGCTCGCGACCGTCAAGGACGCTGTCGGCGACCGGGTCAAGATCGTCGCCGGCGTCGGCACCAACGACACCCGCCACTCGGTCGAGCTTGCCGAGCAGGCCGCGAAGCTGGGTGCCGACGGCCTGCTCCTCGTCACGCCCTACTACAACAAGCCCGCGCAGGCCGGCATCGTGCACCACTTCACGCAGGTCGTCGGCGCCACCGACGTCCCGGTGATGCTCTACGACGTGCCGGGCCGGACGGGCACCAAGCTGGCCCCCTCGACGTACGAGGCGATGGCCGGGCTCGACTCCGTCATCGCGGTGAAGGACGCCTCCGGCGACTGCACCCAGACGGTCCTGCTTCGCGAGCTCGGGTTCGACGTCTACTCCGGTGACGACGCCCTCACCCTCGGCTTCCTCGCCTATGGCGCCTGCGGCGTCGTCTCCGTGCTCGGCCACGCCGCCGGCAAGGAGCTCAAGGCCATGATCGACAGCTTCCTCGCCGGCGACCTCGCCGGCGCCCAGGCCATCAACGCGCGCCTCCAGCCCGCGCTGCAGGCCGTCATGGGGGTGCCGAACTACGGCGCCACCACCGCCAAGGCGACCCTCCAGTTGCTCGGCGTCCTCGACAACCGCACCGTGCGGTCGCCCCTTCTGGCCCTCGACGACGAGGAGCTGGCCGCACTGCGTGCCGGCCTCACCGCGTCGGGCCTGCTCTGACCTGCAAAGGACCACATGACCCACGCGCACCCCGAACTGTCCGCTCCGGCCGAGCTTCCCGCGGGGGCGCTCCGCGTCACCCCGTTGGGCGGTCTGGGGGAGATCGGTCGCAACATGACCGTCTTCGAGTACGACGGACGGCTGCTGATCGTCGACTGCGGTGTCCTCTTCCCCGAGGAGAACCACCCCGGCGTCGACCTGATCCTCCCGGACTGGTCCTCCTTCCGGGACCGGCTCGACGACATCGAGGCGCTGGTCCTGACGCACGGCCACGAGGACCACATCGGCGCGACGCCGTACCTCCTGCGTGAGCGTGGCGACATCCCGCTCGTCGGGTCCAAGCTGACGCTGGCGCTGCTCGGCAACAAGCTGCGCGAGCACCGGCTCCGCGAGACGGTCCACCACGTCGTGAGCGAGGGGGACAAGATCGCGTTCGGCCCGTTCGACCTCGAGTTCGTCGCGGTCAACCACTCCATCCCGGACGCGCTCGCCGTAGCCATCCGCACGGGCGCCGGCCTGGTCCTGCACACCGGTGACTTCAAGATGGACCAGCTGCCGCTCGACGGCCGCATCACCGACCTCAACGCGTTCGCGCGGCTCGGTGACGAGGGCGTCGACCTCTTCATGACCGACTCGACCAATGCCGAGGTCCCCGGCTTCACCACGGCCGAGAAGAGCATCGGCCCGGTCCTCGACCGCGTCTTCCACCAGAGCAGCCAGCGCATCATCGTGGCCTGCTTCGCCTCCCACGTGCACCGCGTGCAGCAGGTGCTCGACGCCGCGGTCTCGCACGGCCGCAAGGTCGGGTACGTCGGTCGGTCCATGGTCCGCAACATGGCCATCGCGCAGGAGCTCGGCTACCTGACCGTGCCGCCGGGCGTCGTCGTCGACGCCAAGGAGCTCGCCGACCTGCCCGCGGAGAAGACCGTGCTGATCTGCACCGGCTCCCAGGGTGAGCCGCTCTCCGCGCTCAGCCGCATCGCGCAGCGCACCCACAACTTCGTGCACCTGGAGGAGGGCGACACCGTCGTCCTGGCCAGCTCGATGATCCCGGGCAACGAGAACGCCATCTACCGCGTGATCAACGGCCTGTCCCGCTGGGGCGCCAACGTCGTGCACAAGGGCAACGCCAACGTGCACGTCTCGGGCCACGCCAGCGCGGGTGAGCTCCTCTACTGCTACAACATCGTCAAGCCCAGGAACGTGCTGCCCGTGCACGGCGAGATCCGGCACATGCAGGCCAACGCGGCGCTGGCCAAGGCCACCGGCGTACCTGCCGAGCACGTCGTGATCGCCGAGGACGGCGTCGTCGTCGACCTGGTCGACGGCAAGGCCCAGATCGCGGGCAAGGTGGACTGCGGCTACGTGTTCGTCGACGGCTCCAACGTCGGTGGCATCACCGAGGCCCAGCTCAAGGACCGCCGCATCCTCGGCGAGGAGGGCTTCATCTCGGTCATCACGGTCGTCGACCTGTCAGGCGGCAAGGTGCTCAGCGGTCCGGAGATCCACGCACGCGGCTTCGGCGAGGACGACAAGGTCTTCGACGAGATCAAGCCGGCCATCATCGACGCCCTCAACAAGCTGCTGGCCGACGGCACCGACGACCAGCACCAGCTGCAGCAGGCCGTACGCCGCGTGGTCGGCCGCTGGGTCGGCAACAAGCACCGTCGTCGCCCGATGATCATCCCGGTCGTAGTGGAAGCCTGACCCACCTGCTGTTACCGCGACACGCTTCTGTGGTCCCTGTGACTGGTGTGACGATCGCTTACTGTTCAGAACATGGCGACCCGTACGTCTTCCCCGGCGGGTTCTCGAGGCGGCAGCACCAGCAACAAGGGTGCCGCAGCCTCCCGGACCCGTAGTACTGGTGGCCAGGCCAAGCGACCCTCGTCGTCGACCCGCAAGCCTTCCTCGGCTCGCAGGCCCGCACCACGAGCAGTCCGCAGTGGACCTGGCCCCGTTTTCCGTGTCTTCTTGGCGCTGTGGCGCGCCGTGGTGGCGTTCTGGCTCGGCCTCGCGGCCGCCGTCGGTGCCACCGCGCGCTCGATCGGCAAGACCGCTCGCGACCTCGAGCCCGAGCACCGTCGTGACGGGGTCGGCCTGACCATGATCGGCCTCGCGCTGATCGTGGCGGCCGCAGTGTGGTGGCGCCTGCCCGGCGACGTCATGGAAGCCGTGCGACTCATGGTCGCCGGCTCCGTTGGCAAGCTCGCCTGGTTCGTCCCGCTCGCCCTGGTCTGGCTCGGCTGGCGCACGCTGCGCGACCCGGAGCGCAACGGTCCGGTCGGTCGCCAGCTCATCGGCTGGGGAGCGCTGGGCGGTGGCCTGCTCGGCATCATCGCCATCGCCAACGGCAGCCCGGCCTCCGGTGACACCGACAAGCTCCAGGAGGCGGGCGGCGCGATCGGCTTCGTCGTCTCCTCACTGCTCATGGACCTGCTCCAGACGCCGTACGTCGTCGTGCCGCTGCTGGTCCTCGTCGCGTCGTTCGGTGTCCTCGTGATCACCGCGACGCCGCTCTACCAGGTCCCGACCCGCCTCGCGGAGACCCGCGACAAGCTCCTCGGCCGCCAGAAGCACGAGCCTGCTTCGCCGCTCGCTCTCGAGCGCGCCGGCAAGGGCATCAAGTTCGGCGAGGGGGACCCGGCGTACGACACGCCCCTTGTCGGCGAGAGGGGTCTCTCCGACCGGGAGATCAAGAAGCGCCAGCGCAAGTCGCTCACCGATTCGACCGACAGCTCCGACGGCGCGGCAGACGCGATCGACATCGCTGCCGGCTTTGCGGACCCCGACACCGAGCCGACCGGCCCGATCGCCGGCCTCGGCGGAGTTGCCGGTGTCGTCGGCTTCGGCAAGGGGCGGAACAAGCCCGCCAAGGAGGAGAAGGGCGATCTGGAGCCCCCGCCGCACACGCCGCTCCCGCAGCGCGTGGAGCAGCTCTCGCTCTCGGGCGACATCACCTACACGCTTCCCGACAGCGAGGTGCTGAAGGTCGGTGACGCCCACCAGGCGCGCACCAAGGCCAGCGACATGATCGTCGGGCGCCTGCAGGGAGTGCTCGACGAGTTCGGCATCGATGCCCAGGTCACCGACTACACCCGCGGCCCGACGGTCACGCGCTACGTGGTCGAGGTCGGCACCGGAGTCAAGGTCGAGAAGATCCTCGGCATCCAGAAGAACATCGCCTATGCAGTGGCGAGTGCCGACGTCCGCATCCTCAGTCCGATCCCCGGCAAGTCCGCGGTCGGCGTCGAGATCCCCAACCCGGACAAGGAGATCGTCACCCTCGGTGACGTGCTCCGCTCCAACACGGCGCGCAACAGCCCGCACCCGATGGTGGTCGGACTCGGCAAGGACGTCGAGGGCGGCTTCGTCGTCGCCAACCTGGCGAAGATGCCCCACCTGCTCGTCGCGGGTGCCACCGGCTCCGGAAAGTCGTCGTTCATCAACTCGATGATCACCTCGATCCTGATGCGGTCGACGCCTGACGAGGTCCGGATGATCATGGTCGACCCGAAGCGGGTCGAGCTGACCGCCTACGAGGGTGTCCCGCACCTGATCACGCCGATCATCACCAACCCCAAGAAGGCCGCCGAGGCGCTCGAGTGGGTCTGTCGCGAGATGGACATGCGCTACGACGACCTGGCCAACTTCGGCTTCCGTCACATCGACGACTTCAACAAGGCCGTCCGCGCGAAGTCGGTCGAGGTGCCGCCGGGCAGCGAGCGCGTCCTCGCGCCGTACCCGTACCTCGTCGTCATCATCGACGAGCTCGCCGACCTGATGATGGTCGCTCCGCGCGACGTCGAGTCGTCGGTTGTCCGGATCACCCAGCTCGCCCGTGCGGCGGGCATCCACCTGATCCTCGCCACCCAGCGCCCGTCGGTCGACGTGGTCACGGGTCTGATCAAGGCCAACGTGCCGTCGCGACTCGCCTTCGCCACCTCGTCGCTGGCCGACTCCCGGGTCGTCCTCGACCAGCCGGGTGCGGAGAAGCTGGTCGGCCAGGGTGACGGCCTCTTCCTCCCGATGGGTGCCTCCAAGCCGATCCGCGTGCAGGGCGCGTGGGTAGGCGACAAGGAGATCGAGCAGGTCGTCCAGCACGTCAAGGGACAGCTCGAGCCGACGTACATCCCCGAGGTCACCGCGCCCGCTGCCTCCAAGCGCGAGATCGACGACGACATCGGTGACGACCTCGACCTGGTCATCCAGGCGGTCGAGCTGGTCGTGTCGACCCAGTTCGGCTCGACCTCGATGCTGCAGCGCAAGCTCCGCGTCGGCTTCGCCAAGGCAGGCCGACTGATGGACATCATGGAGAGCCGTGGCGTGGTCGGACCCAGCGAGGGTTCGAAGGCCCGTGACGTGCTCGTGAAGCCCGACGAAATCGACGAAGTCATCGCGACCCTGCAGGGGGAGATGTGAACACCCAGGAAGCCGCTGACCACCAGGGCTACGAGGACGACAACCGCGGGTACGAGACCACCGGGAGCATCCTCAGCGCTGCCCCCGACCTCGTCGAGGTACGCCGCAACGGTGGCCTCGGCGCGCTGCTCGGCGCTGCCGCGTCGGCGGTCGCGATCGGCTACCTCGCCCGCGCCGCCTCGACCAGCTCGCCACTCGACTGGGTGCTGGCCGTCGGCCTCGGCCTGCTCGCGGCGTTCCACCTGCACTCCTTCGTCGACGCACGTACGCCGCTGCTCGTCGCCGACAGCCAGGGTGTCCGCATCCGGCTCGGTCGCGCCTGGCGTGGCGTGCCGTGGGGCGGTCTCGCCTCCGTCGAGGTCACCCCGCGTCAGGGCCTGGTCCGCGACGGCCGGCTCGTGCTGGTGCCGCGCAACGCGGAGAAGGTCCTCGCAGACCTGGACGCCTCAGGCCGTCGTCAGGGCAAGATCAGCAACCTGCTCTACGGCTCGCCGTTCGCGCTGCCGCTCGGACTCTCGACCCGCGTCACGGGTGACTCGTCCGAAGACCTCACGACCGCGCTGCGCCAGCTCGCTGGTGGAGGTGCCCGCGTCGTCGAGCTGCTGCCCGGCTCGCAGTCTGCGGCCGAGCCGGTCGAGGTCGTCGAGACCGAGGACAAGCCGCGTCGCTCGCTGCGCGTCCCGGACCCGCGTCGCTTCCTCGCCCACGCCATCTCCACGGTCTCGGGCGGCATTCGCGCCGGCTCCGAGGCCCGCGCCGAGCGACGGGCTGACAATCGGGCCGCCCGCGCCGCCGAGCGCGAGGAGGCACGTCTCGCCGAGGAGGCAGCTGCCGCCGACGCAGCGCGCATCGTTGCGGCGTCGCCGACCCCGGCGCCGCTGCGCGAAGCCCGTGCCGGCAAGCGGGCTGAGCTCCGCGCCAGCATCGTCTCGGCGGTGGACGCCGCCGAGGTCAGCGAGCCCGTCGCGGGACGCCAGCTGCGCCGTCCCGGCAGCGTGGACCTGGTCGAGGAGAAGGTCACCTGGGGTGACCGGGTCCGTCCGATCGCGCGCATTCGTGAGTCGGTCGAGCCGCTCGTCATCGACGACTTTGCGGCCCAGCCGGCCGCCGACCCGATCATCGGCCCCAACCTCGCGGCCGCGCGTCGCCGCATCGGCCTCTCGGTCGACCAGCTCGCCGAGCGCACCCGGATCCGTCCGCACGTCATCGAGGCGATCGAGGTCGACGACTTCGTGCCGTGCGGCGGAGACTTCTACGCCCGCGGACACCTGCGCACGCTGGCCCGGGTCCTCGGAGTCGAGATCGCGCCGCTCATGGCGTCGTACGACGAGCGCTACGCCGACGCCCCGATCAACCCCCGCCGCGTGTTCGAGGCCGAGCTGGCCTCCGGTGCGCACGGCGGGATCCGCTCGATGAAGGGTGGCCCGAACTGGTCGATCCTCGTCGCTGCGGTCATGACCGTCGTGCTCGCGTGGTCCGTCGCGCGGCTCGTCACGGACTCTCCCGTCGAGGTTCGCGAGCAGGCTCCGACGCTGCAGCAGGGCCCTGACGGCTCGGGCGTCCCGAACTACATCGGCACCCAGCCGGTCACGCTCCGGCTGACCGCCTCCGACGGTGGCGCGCGTGTCGTCGTCAGCGACGACCAGGGCGACATCGCCTTCCGCGGCTCGATCGCCGCGGAGGAGAAGCAGGAGATCTCGGTGGTGCCTCCGGTGACCGTCGAGGTCAAGGACAACGGAGCCGTGGCAGTCGCCATCGACGGACGCGGCAAGGGCTTCGTCGGCGGTGCCGGCGGACAGGCCACGAGGACCTTCACGCCCAAGCCGTAGGGGCCTGATGAGCACGACCTGAACGTTGCGAAGGCGGCGGGACCTGACCGGTTCCGCCGCCTTCGGACATTTCGGAGGGTCTGGTCAACGGGTAGTCGAACTGTCTAGGTTCGAGGTCGAACAAGTCTGGATGATCCGATCCGATCACGGGAGACCGACCATGGCAGCAGACGAGCCCGCATCCGCCGAGACGACGGTGCGTCGCGAGACCTCGACGAGGTGGGCCCACCAGGGCCTCGCCGGCCCGTGGTGGCTCGCGCTCCTCCTCATTCCCCTGCTCCTGGCCGCGCTCCTCGCGTGGGCCAAGGGCGATGACATCGAGGGTGACCTCAAGGCCAGGGCGGATGCCGCGCTGGCCGCCAAGGGGATCACCGGTGCCACGGTCGAGGCCGATGGACGAGACCTGACACTGACCCTCCCGGACCCGCTGCCGGCAGGTGTCGACGTGAGCACTGCCGAGGCAGCGGTCGCCGATGTCGAGGGCGTACGGGTGGCCAGGCTCGCTGACGACTCGGCCGGGGCTGAGAGTGACGGTGACGGCGACGGCGACGGCGACAGCGACGGCACGGGCGCTGGCGACGGCACCGGCGCACCCGGATCGTGCCTCGACCTCCAGAAGAAGGTCGACCACATCCTGGGCCGCAACCTTGCGGCGTTCGGTGAGAAGTCCGCAACGCTCGAGGGCGAGGAGCTCAAGCAGGTCACCCAGGTGGGCGCCACGCTCGCCGCGTGTGACAGCTCGGTCTCCGTGACCGGTCACACCGACAACCGCGCACCGGCGACCAGCCCGCTCTCGCAGCGACGCGCTGACGCCGTTGCCGCTGTGCTCGAGAAGGCGGGCGTCACGGTCACCAAGGCTGAAGGCGTCGGCGAGGCCGACCCTATCGGCGACAACAACACAGCGACGGGGCGTGACCTGAACCGGTTCGCCGCCATCGTGGTCGAGTGAGGAGTGGAGAGATGACGTGGTTGTTCGGGCAATTCTGGATTCTTCTGCTGATCGCGTTCCTGGTCGGCGCGCTCGTGACGTACGTCGTGGAGAAGGCGCTCCTGCCCCACGTGGACGAGGTCGGCGGCACGATCGAGAAGGCGGTTCTCTGATGGGCTGGCTGGCAGGCAACAACTGGCTCTGGCTGCTCCTGGCCGCGGTCCTCGGTGGTCTGGTGACGGCGTTCCTGACGCTGCGCAAGGCGACCCAGGTCAGTGAGACGGTCGAGACCGTCAGCAGGCCGGACCGCTCTGCGGATGTCGGCAGCGGTGCGTTGGCCGCGGACACCCCGGACGCCGCCGCGACCCTCACCCCCGAAGAGGCGGGCTGGGCGCCCGTCTCCGAGCCCGAAGCCGCTGGCTGGGCACCGGCCGAGGACGAGCCGGTTGCCGCCGAGGAGCCTGCAGTCATCGAGGAGCCTGCACTTGTCGAGCCTGAGGCCGAGGTGGCGCCGGCCGTCGAGGTCCCCGAGGCAGCTGGCCCCAGCTACCACGGGAGCCACGCAGCGCCTGCCGGTGACCCGCTCAGCGACCCGCTGACCGCGCCGATCGAGCAGTCCGCTGCGCCCGAGGTCGACGACGAGCCTGCGCTCTTTGCCGCCGGTGGTGCCGCTGCTGCGGGTGGTGCTGTCGCCGCTGGCGCGTACGGCGCGGGATCGGCCGAGCCACTGGCTGATGGTGGCGCTCCGGGTGAGGGCTTCACGGTCAAGGGAAATGCCGACTCGATGAAGTACCACACCTCGGAGTCGCCGTACTTCGGGCGGACGAGGGCGGAGGTGTGGTTCGACTCGGAGGAGTCGGCGCGTGGAGCCGGGTTCCACCGGTGGAACGAGAAGGTCGCAGAGGAACCGGTTGCGTTGGCCGCCATCCCGGACGGCGCGTACGGTCCGGGGTCCGCCGACCCGGGGGAGAACGGCGATGCGCCGAGCGCGGCGTACTCCGTGAAGGGAAACGCGGACTCGATGCTCTTCCACGACACGGACTCGCCGTACTACTCGCGGACGAAGGCGGAGGTCTGGTTCGACTCGGTGGAGACCGCGCGCAAGGCGGGCTTCGCGGCCTGGAACGACAAGTAGTCGAGTCGTACGACGCAGAGCAAACCCACACGTTCGCGTGGTGAGGTGAGCCGATCGCGCGGAATCGGGCGTCAGCCGTTGGTGCGACTATCCTTCTCGGGACATGACTGCTTCCACCACTGCCCCCGACGGCCTCCTCTCCGTCGCCATGGTCACCCTCGGGTGTGCCCGCAACGAGGTCGACTCCGAGGAGCTGGCCGGCCGGCTCCAGGCGGGCGGTTTCCGCCTCGTCGACGACCCCGAAGGCGCCGACACCGTCGTCGTCAACACCTGTGGCTTCGTCGAGTCCGCGAAGAAGGACTCCGTCGACACGCTGCTCCAGGCCGCCGATCTGAAGACCAGCAACGGCGGCAAGACCCAGGCCGTCGTGGCCGTGGGCTGCCTGGCCGAGCGCTACGGCAAGGACCTCGCCGAGAGCCTCCCCGAGGCTGACGCGATCCTGGGCTTCGACGACTACCCGGACATCGCCGCGCGGCTCCGCTCCATCGTGGCGGGGGAGAAGCACCAGTCCCACACGCCGCAGGACCGGCGCAAGCTGCTCCCCATCTCCCCGACCGAGCGTGACGCCAGCACGATCAGCGTGCCGGGTGTCTCCGGTGGCGCGGCCGACCTCGGCCTGCCCTTCAGGGCCCGGCTCGACAGTGGCCCGATGGCGCCGCTCAAGCTGGCCAGCGGTTGCGACCGCCGCTGCACGTTCTGCGCGATCCCGGCGTTCCGCGGCTCGTTCGTCAGCCGTCGTCCCTCCGACGTGATCAAGGAGGCGCACTGGCTGGCCGAGCAGGGCGTCAAGGAGCTCTTCCTGGTCAGCGAGAACTCCACGTCCTACGGCAAGGACCTCGGAGACCTCAAGCTGCTCGAGACGATGCTCCCCGAGCTCGCCGCCATCGACGGCATCGACTGGGTCCGCGTCTCCTACCTGCAGCCCGCGGAGACCCGGCCCGGCCTGATCGAGGCCATCGCCACGACGCCCGGCGTCGTCCCCTACTTCGACCTCAGCTTCCAGCACGCCTCCGCCTCGGTCCTGCGACGGATGCGCCGCTTCGGCGACCCGGACTCCTTCCTCGCGCTGCTCGAGCAGGTGCGCGACTTCGCACCCGAGGCCGGCATCCGCTCCAACGTGATCGTCGGCTTCCCCGGTGAGACGGAGGAGGAGTTCCAGACGCTGTGCGACTTCCTCGAGGCCGCACGCCTCGACGTGACCGGTGTCTTCGGTTACTCCGACGAGGACGGCACGGAGGCCGAGTCCTTCTCGGACAAGCTGGACCAGGACGAGATCGACGAGCGCACCTCGCACCTGACCGCCCTCGTCGAGGAGCTCACCGCCCAGCGGGCCGAGGAGCGCATCGGTGAGACGATCCAGGTCCTCGTGGAGCGCCTCGAGGACGGCCCCGACGGCATCGAGGGCCGCGCGGCGTTCCAGGGTCCCGAGGTCGACGGCACCACCACGCTCGTGGGCGCACCCAGCGACACCAGGGTCGGCGACCTGCTGACCGCAGAAGTGACCGGCACCGAGGGCGTTGACCTCGTCGCCACCGTGGCAGGAGCAGGCCGATGAGCAGCGACCACATCTCGAGCGACCCGGCGCCGGTCACCAAGCCGAGCAACTGGAACGTTCCCAACGCGCTCACCACGCTGCGGATCATCCTGGTGCCGTTCTTCGGCTACGCGATGCTGCAGGACGGCGGCGACTCGATCGGCTGGCGCATCACTGCTTTCGTGATCTTCACGGTCGGCATGATCACCGACAAGGTCGACGGTGATCTCGCGCGCAAGCACAACCTGATCACCGACTTCGGCAAGATCGCCGACCCGATCGCCGACAAGGCGATCACCGGCATGGCGTTCATCGCCCTCTCCGTCGTCGGCAGCCAGTCCGGCGAGGCGTGGTACGTCGCCGGCGGCGAGGTCTGGTGGTGGGTCACCATCCTGGTGCTGGTCCGCGAGTGGAGCGTCACGCTGCTCCGTCTCTCGATCATGAAGGACATCGTCATCCCGGCCGCCCAGCTCGGGAAGATCAAGACCACCGCCCAGGGTGTGGGTCTCGGCTTCCTGACGCTTCCCCTGGTCGCCGACGACCACGCGTGGGGCACCGCGGGCGAGATCGCCTTCTACGCCGCCCAGGTCGTCCTGGCGATCGCGGTCGCGCTGACCCTGTGGTCGGGCTACGAGTTCTTCCGCGACGCCTGGCGGCAGAAGCGCGCCGCGCGCGCCTGACGGGTTCGTCCCGGCGAGTCCGGATCGTGACCTGAGCGACACCCGCAGGTCACCTTGTGCCGCGAGTCTCGGCGGGTGATCTCGTCTCGGGCGGTCATCGCGACCGCGCTCGCCCTTGTCTCCAGCCCTCTTGCCCTCGGCTTCAACGCCCCGGGGCACGCCGCCAGCAGCGGCCTCGTGATCAACGAGGTCTACGGTGCGGGCGGCAACTCCGGAGCGGCGTTCAACGCCGACTTCGTCGAGCTGCTGAACCCGACCGCTGCGCCGATCGACCTCGCCGGCCTGGCGGTCCACTACCGGTCGGCGTCCGGTGGCTCCGGCGGCACGCCGTATGCCCTGAGCGGCACCGTTCCCGCGGGTTCGACCTGGCTGGTCCAGATGAGCAACGCCGGCGCCAACGGCGCCGCGCTGCCGGCGCCCGATGCCGCGGCTTCACCCGCTTTCTCGATGGCCGCGGCCGGCGGTCAGGTCGCTCTCCAGCAGGGCACGACGATCATCGCGACCTCCGGCAACACGGCAGGCGTGGCCGGTCTCGTCGACTTCGTCGGGGTCACCGGCGCGGCGAGCTTCGAGGGCGCCACGGCTCCAGCCGCCACGGCTGCGCTGTCGATCAACCGCACGAACGGCGTGGACACCGACGCCAACAATGCCGACTTCACGACGGCGGCCCCGACCCCGGAGAGCGCTGACGCGGGCGAGCCGACCCCGGTCGAGCTGGCCGCCACCGACCCGGGCGACAAGTCCTTCACCGAGGGCGAGGCGATCGCGCCGATCACCCTCCAGGCGACCGGCGGCACCGCGCCGTACTCATTCACGTCGACGGAGCTGCCGGCCGGTCTGACGCTGAGCGGCGACCAGATCACGGGTACGCCGACCGCTGCGGGCGCCACGACGGTGACCCTCACCGCGACCGACTCGGCTGTGACGCCGGCCAGTGCGACCGCCGAGTTCCAGATCACCGTCATGGCTCCGAGCGCGGCGATCACGATCGCCGACATCCAGGGCTCGACGAACACCTCGCCGGTGGCCAACACCGTCGTCACCACGCAGGGTGTCGTGACCTCGCTCTACGCGAGCGGCGGCTTCAACGGCTTCCACGTCCAGACCCCGGGCGATGACACGACGCCGGGCAAGTCGGACGGCCTCTTCGTCTTCACCGGCGCCAACACCGGCACCCTCACCGCCGGCCTCGCCATCGGCGACTCGGTCCAGGTCCGCGGCACCGCGAAGGAGTTCAATGGCCTGACCGAGCTCGACGCGGTCGCGGGCACCGTCACCGAGATCGACTCCCTGGGCGCGGCCGTCGCCAACACCGCCATCCCCGGCACTGACTGCGCGCTGCCCGGCACCGACTGCCTCGCCGGCGCCGCGCTCGACGCCGCCAAGGAGGAGTTCGAGGGCGAGATCTTCCAGCCGACCTCCGACTACACCGTCACCGACGTGTACGACGGCTCCGCGAGCAACCCGCCGAACTCCGGCTCCAGCAACTTCTTCGGAGAGATCGGCCTCGCGGCAAACTCCGACCTGCCGCTGGTCACGCCGACCGAGGTGATCGACGCCCAGGACACCGCTGCGATCGCGGCGCGGGTCGCGTGGAACAACGCCCACCGGGTCGTGCTCGACGACGGCTCCAGCACGGCGTACTGGAACACGACGAACACCGCTGCCGGCAAGGACTCGCCGCTGCCCTGGTACACCCAGGACCACCAGGTCCGCGTCGGCGCCGGTGTCAGCTTCGACCAGCCCGTCGTGCTCGACTACCGATTCGGCTGGAAGGTGCAGCCGACGTCGCAGGTCGTCGGTGCACCCACCGGCAAGGTGACCTTCGAGCAGAACCGGCCGACTGCTCCGGCGGAGGTCGGCGGGGACCTCAAGCTGGCGACGTTCAACGTGCTCAACTTCTTCACCACCCTCGGCGTCGACTTCGGCGGCTGCACGTCCTTCGTGGACCGCGCCGGCAACCCGATCGCGGTCAACACCTGTCCCGGCGCGGGCCCGCGCGGCGCCTGGGACGCGGCGAACTTCGAGCGCCAGAAGTCCAAGATCGTGAACGCGATCAACGCCCTCGGCGCCGACATCGTGTCCATCGAGGAGGTCGAGAACAGCCTCGTCGTCGACGGTCACGACCGTGACGAGGCGCTCGCCGCCCTGGTGGACGCCCTGAACGCCGCCACCGGTGCCGGCACCTGGGACTACGTGCGATCGCCCGCAGAGGCATCGGAGAGCGCCAACGTCCTCGAGCAGGACGTCATCCGCACGGGCTTCATCTTCAAGCCTGCCGCCGTGGAGACGGTCGGCGCGGCCGACATGCTCTTCGGCTCGACGGCGTTCGCGAATGCACGTGAGCCGTTCGCGCAGACGTTCAAGCCGGTCGGCGGTGGTGCGGCTAGCACCTTCGCGGTCATCGTCAACCACTTCAAGTCCAAGGGCTCCGGCACCAACGACGGCACCGGCCAGGGCAACGCAAACCCGGACCGCATCGCCCAGGCCAACGCGCTCGCGACGTTCGCGGACGAGTTCGCCTCCGCCCACGACACCTCTGCCGTCTTCCTGACCGGTGACTTCAACGCCTACAGCGAGGAGGACCCGATCCAGGCGCTCGATGCCGCCGGGTACACCGGCCTCGAGACGCCGGGCAAGTTCTCCTACAGCTTCGACGGCATGTCCGGCTCCCTCGACCACGTGCTCGTCAACGCGGCTGCGCAGGAGCTGGTCACCGGCAGCGACATCTGGGAGATCAACGGCAACGAGACGGTCTTCAACCAGTACTCCCGCTACAACTACGTCGGGACGGACCTCTACAACTCCGCACCGTTCAGCGCCTCGGACCACAACCCCGAGGTCATCGGCATCACGCCGCCGACTCTCCCGGCGCAGGCCGACATCCAGGTCCTGGCCACCAACGACTTCCACGGCAGGATCAAGGCCAACGGTGCCGAGGCTGGCGCCGCGGTCCTCGCAGGTGCGGTCAAGCAGCTCCGAGCGGCCAACCCCAACACGGTCTTCGCGGCCGCGGGTGACCTGATCGGCGCCTCGACGTTCGAGTCGTTCATCGCACATGACAAGCCGACGATCGATGCCCTCAACTCCGCCGGTCTCGATGTCTCGGCCGTCGGCAACCACGAGTTCGACGCCGGCTACGACGACCTGCTCAACCGGGTCATGGCTCCGTACGACGCGGAGACCAACCCCTACGGCGGTGCCGAGTGGGAGTACATCGGGGCCAACGTCCACAAGCACGACGCGGCGCCTGACGACGTGCTCGACCCGACCTACGTCCGCGAGTTCGACGGCGTCCAGGTCGGCTTCATCGGCGCTGTGACCGAGCACCTCGACGAGCTGGTCTCTCCGGGCGGCATCGAGGGCGTCGAGGTCGAGGATGTCGTCACCGCGACCAACCGCGAGGCCGACCTGCTCGAGGCCGCCGGCATCGACGTGATCGTCCTGCTGGTGCACGAGGGCGCGCCTACGACCAACTGCGCCACGATGGACGACGACCCGGCCTCCGACTTCGGGTCGATCATCACCGGCGTCAACGACAACGTCGACGCGATCGTGTCGGGCCACACCCACCTCGCCTACGACTGCTCGTTCCCGGTCGCCGGCTGGGCGGGCCGCACCGTCACCGATCGCCCGGTCGTCTCCGCCGGCCAGTACGGCACCAACCTCAACCAGCTCACCTTCACCGTCGACACGGCCACCGGTGATGTGGTCGCCAAGACGCAGGGCGTCCTCGCGCTCTCCGGCAAGTACGCCGCCGACGCGGCCACGCAGGCAATCGTCGACCAGGCGGTGGCCGAGGCCGACGTGCTGGGTGCCGCGGAGCTGGGCGAGATCGCCGGCCCGTTCAACCGCGCCAAGCTCTCGACCGGCGTGGAGAACCGCGGTGGTGAGTCCACTCTGGGCAACCTGGTCGCCGAGGCCCAGCGCTGGGCGACCTCCGGCGCCGAGTCCGGCGAGGCGCAGATCGCGTTCATGAACCCGGGTGGCCTCCGCGCTGACATGGTCGGCACTCCCGACACCACGGGCGGCGCATCGGGCTACCCGGCGGTCCTGACCTACAAGCAGGCCGCGACCGTGCAGCCGTTCGCCAACACGCTGGTCAACATGGACCTGACCGGTGCCCAGGTGAAGGCTGCGCTCGAGCAGCAGTGGCAGCCCGCCGGTTCCTCGCGTCCGTTCCTGCGCCTGGGCACCTCGGCCGGCTTCCGCTACACGTACGACGCGGCGCGGCCCGCCGGTGACCGGGTCACCGGGATCTGGCTGGGCGAGGACAAGCTGGACCCGGCTGCGTCGTACTCCGTGACGGTGAACTCGTTCCTCGCGTCCGGTGGCGACAACTTCGGTGCCTTCGCGGGCGGCGCCGGCCGGGCCGACACGGGCAAGATCGACCTCACCGCGATGGTCGACTACCTCGCAGCATTCGCCGGTGACGCCCCGCTTCCTGTCGATGCCACCCAGCGCTCGGTGGGGGTCACGTTCCCTGCGGGTGCCCCGGCGGCGTACGTCCCCGGGAGCGAGGTCGCGTTCGGCCTGTCCTCGCTGGCCATGAGCACCCCGCCAGATGCGAAGGACGCGGCCGTGAGGGTCGCTCTGGGCGACACCGAGCTGGGCACGTTCCCGGTCGACAACACCGTCGGCACCGACCCGCGCGACGAGTACGGCACCGCAGCTGTGCGGGTGACGCTCCCGTCCGACCTGGCGCCCGGTGCGGCAGCGCTGACGGTCACGGGCCTCACCACCGGCACGGTCGCGACCGTCCCGGTCGTCGTGGAGAAGGCGCCCTCGACGGTCACCGCGACCGTCGACCCCGGCATCCTCAAGGTCCGGAAGGACCGCGCCCAGGTGACGGTCGACGTCTCGTCGATCGGTGCACCGACCGGTCGCGTCGAGATCCACGCCGACGGCCGGCTGCTCGACGCTGCCTCGCTGGTCGACGGTGTCGCCACGCTCACGGTCGGGCCCTTCGCCCGGCCGGGCACCGTGACGCTCGAGGTGCGCTACCTCGGCGACGACCGTGTGGCGCCGAGCTCGACCACGACGACGGTCGAGGTGACGAAGAGCGGCCGCTGAACTCGCTACAGTCGGCTCCATGGCTGAGGCAGAGGAGACCGAGATCGTCGAGTCGCCGACCGTCGCAGCCCAGCTCGTGGCGGGCCTCCTCGGGCGCGGCGAGACGGTGGCGACCGCCGAGTCGTTGACCGGTGGCCTGCTCTCGGGCGCGATCACCGCCGCCGCGGGTGCGTCGTCGGTCTACGTGGGTGGGGTGGTCACCTATGCCACCCGCGCCAAGGAGGAGCTGCTCGCTGTCCCGGCCGAGCTCGTGGTCGAGGAGGGCGTCGTCTCGGCGGCCTGCGCGGAGTCGATGGCCCGCGGCGTACGTCGGCTCCTCGGCACCGTCTACGGCGTGAGCACGACCGGAGTGGCGGGCCCGGACACGCAGGACGGCAAGGCCGTCGGCACCGTCTACATCGGGCTTGCCACCGCCGCCGGCTCCTGGTCAGTGGAGCTCCATCTCGACGGCGACCGCTCCAGGATCCGCGAGGCGACGGTCGAAGCCGCGCTGGCCGAGCTCCTGCGCGCACTGGGCTGACGGACCTGCGGCGCCCGCGAATCCGCGACGCGCCGTGACCGATCGCTGAGAGCGAAACCACTTCGGGTCCGGGAAGATGGACCACTCAGGTAGCGTTGCCCACACCGGAGAAGAAGGAGGCTCGCAATGGTGCTTTTCCGACGGGTGCTCGGCGACGTGCTCCGCAGTCAGCGGATGCAGCGTGGCATGACCCTGCGCGAGGTCTCCGCCGAGGCTCGCGTGAGCCTGGGCTACATCTCCGAGATCGAGCGCGGACACAAGGAAGCCTCCTCCGAGCTCCTTGCCTCGCTCTGCGGCGCGATGGATGTCGCGCTCTCCGACGTGATCCGTGAGGTCAGTGACCTGATCGTGCTCGAGGAAGCCGCGCTGGCTCCCGTTGCGCTTCCGGTCGCCCGGCCCGCGACCGTCGCTTCCGCGGCCTGACGTTCCGGACATTTCGCCCGGTCGGCGTCACGATCGGGTCACGATGAAGCATCGGTCGGCGGCCGTTCACCCATCGTTCCGCTGACCCGGTGAGGGTGGCGGTCATGACCCTTCGCTTCGAGCGGGCGGCGATCCTCGTCGTACTCGCCTTTGTGTTGTCCCTCGCGCAGGTGCCGGCTCACGCCGCCACCCCACTCACGGTCGCCCAGGCGATCTCCACCCAGAACGGCACCTCGCAGATCGTGCGTGGCTACGTCGTCGGGCAGCCCACGGCGACCAACACCGTCGTCACGTCGAACTACCCGAACGACTACGCGCTGGCGATCGCCGACTCTGCGACGCAGACGAACACCAGTCAGATGCTCTACGTGCAGATCCCGAGCGCGTTCCGTGCGCAGTGGGGCCTGAAGACCAACCCCTCGCTCAAGGGCAAGCAGATCGATGTGACCGGTGCGCTCGCGGCGTACTTCTCGCACCCGGGCATGACCGGGACGAGTGCCTTCGCGTTGTCGAGCGGGGGTGGCGAGCCGCCGCCGGGTGGTTCCTCGCCGTGGGACTCGACGTACTACGCGCCGGCCATCGGCCAGTCCGGCGCCCAGCTGAAGTCGACGCTTCACGGCATCATCGACGGCAACACGACCCTGTCGTACAGCCAGGTCTGGACGGCTCTGCAGGACACCGATCAGGATCCCGGCAACACCGCCAACGTCATCGAGCTCTACACCGGCCGATCGATCTCCAAGTCCAACAACGGCGGCGGCACGGGCCAGTGGAACCGTGAGCACGTGTGGGCCCAGTCGCGCGGCGGCTTCGACACCAGCGCCGGTCCCGGCACGGACCTGCACCACCTCCGACCCGAGGACGTCACGGTCAACTCGATCCGCGGCAACAAGGACTTCGACAACGGCGGCTCCGCTGTGTCCGGCTGCACCGACTGCTGGACGGACAGTGACTCCTTCGAGCCGCGCGACTCCGTCAAGGGCGATGTCGCACGCATGCTCCTCTACATGGCAGTGCGCTACGAGGGCGGCGACGGCTGGAACAACCTGGAGATGAGCTCGACGGTCGGCACTTCGTCGACCCTGATCGGCGACCTGGAGACGCTCCTCGCCTGGAACGCCGAGGACCCGGTCAGCACGTTCGAGATGCGGCGCAACGACCGGATCCACTCGACCTGGCAGGGCAACCGCAACCCGTTCATCGACCACCCGGAGTGGGCCGCCTCGATCTGGCCGTGACCCCAGGAGCCCGTCCTGCCGGCCCAGCGGCTACGTCAGTGCTGGCAGGACGGGCACCAGAACCGCACGCGCTCGCGGCCGGGCTCACCGGCCTGCTCGTGCTGCACGCGTCCGCCACAGCGGCCGCACTCGCGCTGCCCGTAGACGTAGTGGGAGCGCCCGCGGCGCAGGTCGCCGGTGGTGACCATGCCGGGGTGCTCACGGTTCTCCGTGAGGAGCTGCTGTGCCCGCGTGACGAGGCGCTCCAGTCGGTCGACCTTGCTGACCGGTGTCGAAGGCAGCCGGCCGATCAGGAAGCACAGCTCGGCGGCGTAGACGTTGCCGATGCCCGCCAGGTTGCGCTGGTCGAGCAGGGCGTCGCCGAGCGGCCGGTCGGGCTGGCCGGCCAGCCGTCGGACCGCCTCGGCGGGGTCCCAATCGGGGCCGAGAAGATCGGGACCGAGGTGCCCGACGATCTCGTGCTCCCGCGATCGGGGCACCAGGTCGACGACCCCGAGCGAGAAGCCGACGGCCTCCACGCCCTCGGCACGGAGCACGATGCGGGCCAGGTGGGCGGGTCGCCGCCAGCGCTCTCCAGGGCGGCCGACGATCCAGGCCCCGTCCATCATCAGGTGCGTGTGCAGCGTGACGTCCCCGATGCGGGTCAGCAGGTGCTTGCCCCGCGAGACGGTTTCGTCGACGGTGTGGCCCACGAGGTCGGCCGTCGCGTGCGCGGGCACCCGGAAGTCGGTGGTCGTGAGCTCGAGGCCGGACAGGGCCTTGTCCAGTGTGCGCGCAGTGCGCCAGACAGCATCGCCTTCAGGCACGGATCCGCAACCCCTTCGGTGTCGCGACGAATCCCGCCGCCTGGAGCGCTTCGCGCAAGGGTGTAGACCCTGATCCAAGCAGTTGTTCGCCGTCAGCACGTTCAACTGTGAGTTTTCCGAGTTGACCACGACGCACCGCGTCGGCGAGTGCACGGCACGCCGGTTGCAGCCGACGGTGGTCCTCGCTGAAGGTCAGGAGCGTGCGACCTCCTCGCTCGACGTAGAGCGCGAGCGCTCCGTCCACGAGCACGACGAGGGCGCCGGCCTTGCGTCCTGGACGATGCCCGGAGCCGCCCTCCTCAAGTGTCGCCCGCTCGGGCCAGGCGAGTGCGGCACCGAAGGGGTTGGCCGGATCGGTCGCCGCCAGCGTCACCGCCTCGGTCTCGGATGGCGGCTCGATGAAGGTCCGCAGCCGGTCGACCGCGCCGGGACTGCCGAACTGCGCGGCGCCCAGCCCGTCGACGAAGTAGCCGCGCCGGCACCGTCCGGACTCCTCGAACGCACTCAGCACCTTGTACGCCGCGGCGAAGCCGCCCGGCGTCCGCTCGGCCTGCACCGCACCTCGCGTGACGACTCCGTGCCGGTCGAGGAGTCCCTCGACCAGTGCATGCGCACGGCGGGTGGGGTCGAGGTCGACCGCGGGCAGCAGTGCCCAACGGCCGGCGGTTGACGGGGGGCCCGTGCGGCTCGGCATCGCGGGGCGCCGACTGGTTGACCGGGTGGAGGATCGCGTGCGCGGCGGGGCGTTGCGGGATCGGTGTGCACTGGTGCCGGATCCGGTCAGCGAGCGCAGCGGAGCGAGTGTGTCGTTGCCGATCCGGCCGGCCCAGGCGAGGTCCCAGAGGACTCCGGTGAGCGCCGGGTCGTCGGTGGCTCCGATCGCGTCGGAGAGTGGCCGGAAGAACCAGGCGCCACCGGGCGCGAGGGCGTCGAGCACCGACTGGTGGAGCTCGGAGTGCTCGAAGGGAGTCGGTGCGGGAAGGGTGAGGGCGGACTGGTCTGCCAGGTGCAGCGAGATCCAGCCGTCACTGCCGGGCAGGGCGCCATGACCGGCCCAGAGCACCTCGCCGGCGGCGGTGAGCTCGTCGAGAAGCGCGGGTTCGTAGTCGCGGACCCGAGCAGGCAGGACCAGCGACTCGAGTGCACTCGCGGGCACCGGGCAGCCGGCCAGCTGCTCCACCGCGGCCAGCACGCCATCGACGCCGCGAAGGGCTCCGCGGGTGCGGGTGATGCCCTGCCAGTGCGGCAGGAAGCGTCCGAGCACCTCCGGCTCGACCGGCTCCACCTCGGCCCGCAACCGGGCGAGCGAGCGGCGGCGCAGCTTGCGGAGCACCTCGGCGTCGCACCACTCCGAGCCTCCCAGGAACTCAGCAGAGCCGGCCGGTCGGAACTCGCCCTCGAGCACGCGGCCCTCGCCTGCGAGCCGCGCGAGGGTGTGGCGGACCACCGAGACGCCGAGGGCGAACCGCTCCGCGACCTCCGCGACCGTGAACGGTCCGTGGGTGCGGGCGTGACGGGAGATCAGGTCGGCGAGCGGGTCATCGACCGGGTCGGTGAAGGCATCCGGCGTGCCGGGAGGCACCGGCACCCCCAGGCCGTCGCGGAGCCGGCCGACGTCCTCGACGGTCGCCCAGCGTTCGACGCCGGCAACCCGCACTTCGACGATGCGGCGAGAAGCGGCGAGCGCGGCGAGCGCGCTGGCCGGATCGCCCGCGACTGCGAACCGCAGCGCCACCTCCTCGGTGGAGAGCGGCCCCAGCAACCGCAGCAGATCAGCCACCCCTTCAGCATCCCTCGCGAGGCGCTCGGGTGTGAGTCGCTGCAGCTCGGCCTCCGTCTCGGCGAGCACCAGGGGATCGAGCAGCTCGCGAAGCTCGGCGCGCCCGAGCAGCTCGGCGAGCAGGCCCTGGTCGAGCTGCAACGCGGCGGCGCGACGCTCGGCGATGGGGGAGTCGCCCTCGTAGACGAACTGGGCGACGTAGCCGAAGAGCAGCGACCGGGCGAACGGTGAGGGAAGGGACGTGTCGACGTCGACGACCCGCACCTCGCGCTGCTCGATGCGCCGCAGGAGGCTCACGAGCGAGGGCAGGTCGTAGACGTCCTGGAGGACCTCGCGGACGGCCTCGAGGACGATCGGGAAGGAGGGGTACTTCGCGGCGACCTCGAGCAGCTGGGCCGAGCGCTGCCGCTGCTGCCAGAGCGGGGACCGCTTGCCGGGATCACGGCGCGGCAGCAGCAACGCGCGCGCCGCGCACTCGCGGAACCTGGAGGCGAAGAGGGCGGAGCCGCCGACCTCGGCGGTGACGAGATCGCTGATCTCGTCGGGCTCGAAGACGATCAGGTCGGCACCGGGCGGCTCGGCATCGGTGTCGGGGATGCGCAGCACGATGCCGTCGTCGGAGGCGAGCGCGGCCGCCTCGACCCCGTAGCGCTCGCGCAACCGTGCGTTGATCG
The DNA here is from genome assembly GCF_003600895.1 of Nocardioides cavernaquae. Classification (NCBI taxonomy): domain Bacteria; kingdom Bacillati; phylum Actinomycetota; class Actinomycetes; order Propionibacteriales; family Nocardioidaceae; genus Nocardioides; species Nocardioides cavernaquae. The sequence goes on along the minus strand of NZ_QYRP01000002.1, from coordinate 3,247,367 downwards.
CGAGTGCCCAGGGGGCGTGGACGGGGGTGCCGTAGGGCGAGTGGACGATCAGGCGCCAGTCGCCGAGCTCGTCGCGGCAGCGCTCGACCAGCAGCGTGCGGTCGGACGGCACGACGTTGGTGGCCGCGGCCTGGTCGGCGACGTAGGCGGTCAGGTTGTCGGCTGCCCACGCGTCGAGGCCGGCCGCCTGGGCCCGCGCGATGGCCTTGTCGGGGGAGAGGGTGGCGAGCTCGCGGATCAGCCCGCCCACTGCCTCGCCGAGCTCGGCGGGCCGGCCCAGGGTGTCGCCCTTCCAGAACGGCAGCCGACCCGGGACCCCGGGGGCGGGCGAGACCAGGACCCGGTCGTGGGTGATGTCCTCGATGCGCCAGCTGGTCGCGCCGAGGGCGAACACGTCGCCCACCCGCGACTCGTAGACCATCTCCTCGTCGAGCTCGCCGACCCGCCGACCGGGTCCTGGCTGACTGTCAGCGCCGACGAGATAGACCGCAAACAGACCGCGGTCCGGGATGGTCCCGCCGCTGGTCACCGCGAGCCGCTGGGCGCCCGGTCGCCCCGTGAGCTGCCCGGTCACGCGGTCCCACACGATGCGGGGGCGCAGCTCGGCGAACTCATCGCTCGGATAGCGCCCCGCAAGCAGGTCGAGCGTCGCCTCGTAGGCGGCCCGTGGGAGCTGCGCGAACGGCGCGGAGCGGCGTACGACGTCGTAGAGCTCGTCGACGTGCCAGGCCTCGAGGGCGGTGGCGGCGACGACCTGCTGGGCGAGCACGTCGAGGGGGTTGGCGGGCACGCGCATCGACTCGATCGCGCCGGTGCGCATGCGCTCGACGGCGACCGCAGTCTGCGCGAGGTCGCCGCGGTGCTTGGGGTAGAGCACGCCGCGCGAGACCTCGCCGACCTGGTGGCCGGCACGTCCGACCCGCTGCAGCGCGGAGGCGACGGACGGCGGCGACTCGATCTGTACGACGAGGTCGACCGCGCCCATGTCGATGCCGAGCTCGAGGCTGGACGTGGCCACGACGCAGGGGAGCCGACCGCGCTTGAGGTCGTCCTCGATCAGGGCGCGCTGCTCCTTGGAGACCGAGCCGTGGTGCGCCTTGGCGATCACGGTCTCCATGCCCTCGCGCTCGGAGGCGATCTCGTTGAAGCGCGCAGTCAGCCGCTCGGCCAGCCGGCGTGAGTTGGCGAAGACGATGGTGGCCCGGTGCTCCTCGAGCAGGTCGACGACGCTCTCCTCGACGTGGGGCCACAGGGATCCACTGCGCGCGGGATCACCGGCGTCTTCGTCGTACTCCCCGGGGGCGGTCATGTCCGCGACGGGCACGACGACCCGGAGGTCCCACTCCTTGGCCGACGGCGGGGCGACGATGTCGACCGGCGCCGAGCCGCCGAGGAAGCGCGCGACCTCGTCGAGGGGACGGACGGTGGCTGACAGGCCGATGCGCTGAGCAGGCGCAGGCAACAGGGCGTCGAGCCGCTCGAGCGACAGGGCCAAGTGCGCACCGCGCTTGGTGCCGGCCACCGCGTGGACCTCGTCGATGATCACGGTCTCGACACCGCGCAAGGACTCCCGGGCGGCGGAGGTCAGCATCAGGAAGAGCGACTCGGGCGTCGTGATCATGATGTCGGGCGGAGCGGTGGAGAGCTTGCGGCGATCGGCCGGCGAGGTGTCGCCGGAGCGGACGCCGACCCGCACGTCGTTGACCGCGGTCTCCAGGCGCTCGGCGGTGTTGCGGATGCCGGTCAGGGGCGCGCGCAGGTTGCGCTCGACGTCGACCGCGAGTGCCTTCAGCGGCGAGATGTAGAGGACCCGGCAGCGGTGCTTCGGATCCTCCGGCGGAGGGGAGGTCAGCAGCCGGTCAAGTGCGGCGAGGAACGCACTGAGGGTCTTGCCCGAGCCCGTCGGCGCCACGACGAGCGCATGTCGACCTGCTGCGATCGCGTCCCACGCGCCCTCCTGGGCGGGCGTGGGCGCGGCGAAGGCGGCCCGGAACCAGGTCCGGGTCGGCTCAGCGAAGCGGTCGAGGGCTTCTGTCACGGAGTGGCGCTCCCGAACCCGTCCTCGAGCTGGTCGGACTCGTCATCCACGCTCGCCTCGGTGGACTCGGCGAGGTCGATGGCCTCGGAGAACTTCCCCGCCGTCTGCTCGCGCTCGGCGATCGCGTCGGTGTCCTCCAACTCCTCGAGGAACGCCTTCACCCAGGCCTCCTCGAAGGCGGATCCGGTGAGCTTCTCGAGGTCGTGGTGGCCGCCGGTGCCCTCGTGCGCGTTGGCGTGGTCGCGCACGGTCTCGGGGACGGTGCGGTCCCAGTCGGTCAGCCACAGCGTGACCGTCTGCACGTCGGTGCTGCGCACCTCGCGGGCCTGGTCGGCGAAGGCGCTGAAGCCGGGGGAGACCTCCCGCCCGACCGTCAGGTCGACCAGCGAGAGCTCCTCCGCCCGCTGCTTGAGCAGGTCGGTCGCGAAGGCCGCGTCGGCGTTGTTGAAGACCGTGCCGTTGGCCGCGGTGTGCACCGGGGAAGGCTTCGCGTCGCTGCCACCGCATGCGGCCGCCGATGCCAGCAGGAGGACGACTGGAGCAACGAGAACGGTGCGCATGGCCTGAGCCTAGAGAACTCCGCCGACATCTCGGGCCGGGGCTGGTTCAATGGCCGCCATGGCGCACCCTCCGATCGCACCCGACACCAAGGACTGGACCTGGGTCCTCGACCGGCCCTGCCCCGAGTGCGGCTTCGACGCGGGCTCGGTGGAGCACGAGGAGATCGCCGACATGGTCCGCATCGATGCCGAGCGCTGGGCCACCGTCCTGGCCAGGCCCACCGCCGCAGCGCGTCCCCACCGGGATGCCTGGTCGCCGCTGGAGTACGCCTGCCACGTCCGTGACGTCCACCGGGTCTTCGCCGAGCGCCTCGAGGCGATGCTGGCCGACCACGACCCGCAGTTCGCCAACTGGGACCAGAACGCGGCCGCCGAGGAGGACGACTACGCCTCGCAGGATCCGGCGACGGTTGCGGCCGAGCTGCTGGAGGCGGCACGTGCCGTCGCCGCGACGTACGCCGCGGTGCAGGGCGAGCAGTGGCAGCGGCCCGGTCGCCGCAGCAACGGATCGGTGTTCACCGTCGAGACGCTGGGTCGCTATCACCTGCACGATGACGTGCACCACCTGTGGGACGTCAACGGATGAGGCACACCGAGTTCTGGACCCGGATGTCTCATGCACTCGGCAGCGACGCGTACGCCGAGCACTGGGCGTCGCACCATGTCCTGGGTTCGCTCGGTGGACGGACCGCCGGCGAGGCGCTGGGGGAGGGGGAGCCCCCGAAGCGGGTCTGGTGGGCGGTGCACGACGCGCTCGGTCTGCCCGCTGCTGACCGATGACGCTCCTCGGGGCGCAGGACGCGGCGGCCGTGCAGCGGCGTACGGTCCGGTCACTGGTGCTGGTCCAGGCGGTCGGCGCGCTGGGCATCACGATCGGCCTGGCGACGGCCTCCCTGCTGGCCCGGGCGTTGTCGGGCTCCGACAGCATGGCGGGGCTCGCGCAGACCACGCAGGTGCTCGGCACGGCTGTCGGCGGCTATGTGCTCGCCCAGCTCATGTCCGCGCGAGGTCGCCGCGTCGGGCTGGTCACCGGGATGGTGGTGGCGACGCTCGGCGCGCTGCTCTGCGTGCTTGCCGGGGCGATCGGATCGATGGTCGTCCTGCTGGTCGGCACCACGCTGCTCGGCGCAATGAGCGCGGCCAACGCTGCTGCGCGCTATGCGGCGACGGACCTCTCTGCTCCCGAGCACCGCGCCCGCGACCTCTCGGTCGTGGTGTGGGCCGGCACGATCGGTGCCGTCCTCGGCCCCAACCTCGCTGGTCCGTCCGGAGCGTTCGCGCTTGCTCTCGGCCTGCCCGCGCTGACCGGCCCGTTCCTCGTCGGAGCACTCGGGATGGCGGTGGCGGCGGTGATCGCCACAGTCCTGCTGCGTCCCGACCCGCTGCTCCTGGCCCGTGAGCTGGACGGCTCGGCCGGCGCGCCCCGTCGAGGTACGGCGTGGGGCCGGGCCGTCGCCGTGGTCCGTGAGGACCCGGTCGTCGGGCTGGCGGTCGCCGGGGTCGCGGGTGCCCACGCGGTCATGATCGGCGTCATGGTGATGACACCGCTGCACATGGACCACGGCGGCGCGCACCTGCACGTGATCGGGTTCGTGATCAGCGTGCACGTGCTCGGCATGTTCGCCTTCTCCCCGGTCGTCGGCTGGCTCGCGGACACGATCGGCCGGGCCGTGGTCCTCGGCATCGGTGGAGTCATCCTGCTGGTGGCCCTCGTGCTGAGCGGGCTCTCGCCGCAGGGGAGCTCGTGGCAGATCTTCGCGGGGCTCTACCTGCTCGGCATGGGCTGGTCGTTCGCGATGGTGGCCGGGTCGACGCTGCTCACCGAGCGCACCCCGCTGGCCGCGCGCACCGACGTACAGGGGGCCTCGGACCTCGTGATGGGACTGACCGCGGCCGCCGCCGGCGGGTTGTCCGGACTCGTCGTCGGCGTGGGCAGCTTCGCCTGGCTCAACGTCCTCGCCGGAGTCCTCGCGATCGTCGTCATGGCGGCGGGCCTCGCTGCCCACCGGGGCGGGCGGGCATCCGTCTAGCGCTCGCCGAACACCTCGAGCGCGCCGGCGACCGGGACCGGGCCGAGCACCTCGGGCCCCTCGCTGGAGAGAGCGACCAGCTCCGCGCACCCGATGGCGAAGCCAGGACCCGGCGGGAGCAGCGGCGCGAAGTCAGCGGTGGCGGCCGCGTAGACCACGCGGCGTACCCGGGCCCACACGAGGGCACCGGTGCACATGGGGCAGGGCTCGCCACTCGCGTAGACCGTCGCCTCCGCCAGGCGCGCGCGTTGCCCGGGATCGAGGGACCGCAGGGCTTCGGTCTCGGCATGGGCGGTCGGGTCGGCCAGCTCGCCTGCGCGGTTCATGCCCTCGACCAGCACTTCGTCGCCGACCGCGATGACGGCACCGAACGGGGCGTTGCCCCGTGTGCGCGCCAACCCCGCCAGCTCGACCGCACGGGTCAGGTGTCGCTCCTCATCCATGGTCACGCACCCAATTCCATCGCATGCCCGATGCCGTGTCGCCGGGCGGCATCGACGAGGACGCGGCCGATCGCCAGATCAAGGAGACCCAGCCCCGTCGAGTCGAAGAGGGTGATCTCGTCGGGTGAGGTGCGGCCCTCTGCCAGACCGCAGATCACTGACCCGAGATCGGCACAGTCACCGGTCGTCACTGCCCCCTCGGCCAGGGCCAGCACCAGGTCGCCGGAGTCGGCCGTGGCCGTGCTCATCGCATCGACCACGATGCGCGACCGGGACATCGCGACGCCGTCCACCTCGCGGCAGTCCGGCCTCGGTGGCGCGCCGACCACGTTGAGGTGCTGGCCCGGGCGCAGCCAGGAGCCGCGGACGATGGGCTCGCGTGACGGCGTCAGGGTGCAGACCACGTCGGCGGCGTCGATGACAGACCGCGGGCCGTCTGCGTGCGTCACCTTGAGATCGGGTGCCCGGGTGCTCAGCTCGGCCCGGAACGACGCGACCCGGTCGAACGAGCGCGACCAGACGACGACCTCCTCGATCGGGCGCTCGGCAGCGATCAGGACCGTGTGCTCCACGGCCAGGGCCCCGGCTCCGACGAGACCGAGGACCCGGGTATCCGGACGGGCGAGGTGCCGGGTCGCGACCGCCGACGCTGCTGCAGTGCGCACCCGCGTGGGAAGGGCGCCGTCCAGAAGGGCCGCACACGCGCCGGTCTCGGTCGAGATCAGGGTGATCGCCGAGCGCTGGCGCGGCAACCCCGTCAGTGCATTGCCGGGAAGGTCGGCCAGCACCTTGCCGCCGGCGAGGCCAAGGCGCGTGCTGGCGGCCAGCATCGGCAGGAACAGGTCGTCACCTTCACGGATGCCGTGGGCGGGCGAGAGCCGGTCCGTGCCGTCCGCGAGTGCGGCAAACGCCTCCTCGACGGCATCGGTGACGACGGTCCCGGTGAGGTCCGGAGTCCGGAGCAGCGCTGCGATCTGGGAACGGGTGAGGATCAGGGTCATGCGGGTGTCACCTTCCGGTGGCGGATCGGGCGAAGGGACGGGTGAGAGCGGAGGGGGCTCGGCTGGATGCGACCAGACCGGCGGTCGCGAGCAGCGCGATCGCGTACGGAAGCATCAGCAGGAGGCCCGTGGGCACGTCGACGCCGACTGCGGGCAGGCTGTACTGCAGTGCCTGGGCCACTCCGAAGGCCAGCGTGGCCACCACGGTGGGCAGCGCCCGCCAGCGTCCCGCGATCACGGCCACGACAGCGAGGTAGCCGGCGCCGGCCGTCATGTTGTCGGTGAAGGTGTGGACCTCGGAGAGGGCCAGTTGGGCTCCCGCAGCGCCGGCGAGGGCACCGGCCAGCAGGACTGAGGCGAAGCGCACCCGGTTGACCGGGACGCCGGCCCAGTCCGCCCGGACGGCATCCTCGCCGGCCGCGTCGATCGCAATGCCCCACGACGTACGCCGCGAGGTGATCACCGCGACGACGGCGACGCTGAGCACGAGGACGTAGGCCAGGACGGACTGCCCGAGGGCCGGCCCGATGACCGGAAGGTCGCCGACTGCGCCGAGATCAAGTCCGTCGAACCCGGGAACCTCCGCACCTCGGTCGGTGAACAGCAGGCGGGCACCGAAGGTCGTGCCAGCCAGTGCGAGGGCATTGAGCGCGAGACCGGTGACGATCTGGTCGGCACGCAGGACCACGCTGGCCAGTGCCTGGACCATTCCCAGGGCGAGCCCGGCGGCAATGCCCCAGAAGAGTCCGACGACTGCGGAACCGGACTCGACCGCACCGATCACCGAGGAGAAGGCGCCGGTGAGCATCATGCCTTCGAGGCTCATGTTGAGGACGCCTGCGCGCTCGCTGACCAGCTCGCCGGTCGCGGCGACGAGCAGCGGGATGGCGAAGCCGAGACCCGAGGCGAGGATCGCAGCGATCAGCTGCTCGGCGCTCACGGTGCCACCTCGCCGGCTTCGCCGCCGGTGGCCCGGGTGTCCCGGGTGGTCCGGCGCGGAACGTGGGAGACGGTCCAGGCGGCCGTCGAGGCGATGAAGAAGACGAGGAGTGCCTGGGCGATCTGGGTGAGGGAGGCCGGGACTCCTGCGAAGAGTTGCACCGCGATGCCGCCCGAGGAGAGGAAGGCGAGCGAGGTCGCCACCATCACCATGGCCAGCAGCGATCCGCGGGCCAGGAGTCCGGCGACCAGTCCGGTGAAGCCGTAACCCGACGAGACGCCGTCGACCAGGAGGAAGGGGGCCGCCCCCACGAGGAGGCCTCCCGCCACGCCGGCGAGAGCACCCGACACGACGAGTCCTCCGCCACGGAGGCGGTCTGTCGCGATGCCCAGGCGTCGCGCAGCGGGGCGGGAGAGGCCGGTGGCCTCGAGGCGTACGCCGAGTGCGGTGCGGCGCAGGACGAGCGCAGTGCCCGCTGCGGCGACGAGCGCAACGATGATTCCCAGGGTTGCGGGAGACCGTTCGATGCCGAGCAGCGGGAGCTGGAAGCTCGCCGGCAACGGGGCGGACTGGGGGAGTGTCTCGGCGCTCGTCCGCGGCTGCCGCAGCAGCCAGTCCTCGTGCACACACAGGACCACGCCAGCGAGCGCAATGAAGTTCAGCAGCAGCGTGCAGATCACCTCGTTCACCCCTCGGGCGATGACGAGCGCCGCGGCGACTGCTGCCCACGCTGCGCCGCCGAGTGCTGCGGCGCCGAGGAGGACGGGCACGCCGACCCAGGGTCCGATCGCCGGGGGCAGTGCCAGTCCGACGGAGGTGGCTGTGACGGCTCCTGCGCAGATCTGCCCCTCGCCGCCGACGTTCACGAGGCCGACCCGGTGGGCGATGATGAAGCCGCTGCCGACCAGGACGATCACGGCCGTTCCGTTGAGCGCTGCGCCGACGGAGTGAGCCGTGCCGACGCCGTCGAGGAACGCGTTGAGCGTCGTGCCGGGAGGCGAGCCCGCCGCCGCAGCGAGCGCGAGGGCGGTGACGGCGGCCGCGAGGGCGGAGAGGGCTCCGAGGGCCAACGGGTGACGGATCAGGTCCCCCGCGTCGCGGAAGCCCGCCGTTCGGAGGCGAGTCATGCGGGTTCTCCCATCATCAGGCGCGCCACGGCGTCGTGCGCGTCCGGGTCGGCGACATGGACCTGTCCGTGGATCGATCCCCGGTACGCGACGAGGATGCGGTCGCAGAGGGCGAAGAGTTCGGGCAGCTCGCTGGAGACGACGAGGACCCCGGCGCCGCCGTCGGCTGCCTCGCGGAGACGGGTGACGACCGCGTCCACCGCGCCGAGGTCGAGGCCCCGGGTCGGTTCGGCCGCGACGACGCACTGGAGGGAGTCGCGGGAGAGCTCACGCGCGAGGACCACCTTCTGCTGGTTGCCGCCGGACAGGGTCGACAGGCGCGCACGCGGGCCGGCTGCCCGCACGTCGTACTCCTGCATCAGCCGTGCCGCCTCGCGATCCATCGCCTTCCGGTCGAGGCCGCGCGGACTGCGGAACTCGTCGAGCCGGTCGAGCAGCAGGTTCTCGGTGATGCCGAGGTCGCCGATGATCGCCTCGTGGTGCCGGTCCTCCGGGATCACCGCGAGGCCCAGGGCGTTGCGGTCTCCCGGCTCCAGGTCGGTGATCTCCCGATCACCGAGGACGACGCGTCCGGCCGTCACCGGCAGCGAGCCGGAAATGGCGGCGACGAGCTCGCTCTGCCCGTTGCCCTCGACGCCCGCGACGCCGACGATCTCGCCGGCACGGAGCTCAAGGTCGACGTCGTCCACCCGGACTGCGCCGGCCTCATCCCGGACGGTCAGTCCGTCTACGGTGAGCACGACCGGGCCCGGTGTCCGGCCGGTGGATGCGGCTGTGGGGTCGGCAACCCCGAGGGTGGCGGCCAGCACGCCATCGAGCTCGGCGACCTGGCGTCCCATGATCATGTCGATGATGTCGTCGGACGAGGCTTCTGCCACGCGGCCGGAGCCCGCCACGCTCCCATGACGGAGCACCGTGAACTCATCGCTCACGGCGCGGACCTCGGCGAGCTTGTGCGTGACGAGGACGACCGCGGTGCCGGCCCGGGCGAGTGCCGTGCTGATCGCGAGGAAGCGGTCGATCTCGGTCGCCGAGAGCACGGCCGTCGGCTCGTCGAACAGGACGAGCTCCGGCTCCCGCAGGAGCGCCTTGACGATCTCGACCTGCTGGCGGGCGCCGAGCGACATCGCCCCGACGTGCGCATCCAGGTCGACCTCGACGCCGAACGAGTCCCTGGCCCGGTCCACTGCCCGCAGGGTGCGGCGGCGTGCGCTCTGCGTCCAGGCCCCGAGAAGCAGGTTGTCGCGAACACTCAGGTTCGGCAGCAGGCTGAAGTGCTGGTGGACCATCGCAACCCCGCCGGCGAGGGCGTGCGCGGGGGAACCCGGTGCATAGGACTGCCCGAAGCGGACCATCTCACCGCGCGTCGGAGGCAGTGCTCCGTAGACGATGTTGCACAGGGTGGACTTGCCGGCTCCGTTCTCCCCGAGCACGGCGTGGACCGTGCCCGGGGAGACGCGGAGGGACACGTCCCGCAGAGCGGTGACTGCTCCGAACTCCCGGCTCACGCCGCGCAGCTCGAGCGCCAGGGGTCCCCGTGGCGCCGGAGCGGGCGGGTGACCCGGTGCAAGGTCGGACATCGGGACTCAGTACGCCGTGACCGAGGCGTCGGCGAGCTGCGCCGCGAGCTTCTCGAGGGTGGTCTTCGCCTCGGCGTCGTCGCCGCAGAAGGTCAGCTCGGTGGCGTCATGGTCGGAGGTCAGTCCGAAGGGCTCCTGGACTGCCTTCCAGGTCCCGTCGAGCACGGCCTCGATGGCGTACTCCACCTCGGCACCGATGTCGGTCCGGATGTACGCCGCGTAGGGGCTGTCAGCGCTGCACTCGCCCGGGATCGGGCCCCCGATCATCCGGGCGTCGGCCGAGCGCACGGCCTGCTCGATCCCTGCCTTGCCGAGGTTGACGATCTGGCCGAGGACGTCAGCGCCGGCGGCGATGTCGGCGTCTGCAGCCTGCTTGGCCTTGGCCGGGTCGTTGAAGTCGCCGACGAACTGCGGCTTCAGCACCTTGGTGCCGGGCACGGCAGCAACAGCTCCGTTGCCGAAGGCCTCGGCAGCGTTGACGATCGCAGGCAGCTCCATGCCGCCGATGAAGCCGACGGAGTGCTTGGTCGACGCGAGCGCGGCGGCGGCGCCGGTGAGGTACTCCGCCTCGGCCTGCTGCGGGTCGTAGTAGGCGAGGTTGGCGAGGGGCTCCGCGTCGGAGGGACCGCCGATCTCCACGAACGTCACGTCCGGGAACTGCGCTGCCACCCGACGCAGGTCGGCATCGGTCTGGCCGCCGACCGAGACCACCAGGTCGTTGGTGCTGGCGAAGGAGGTGAGCACCTCCTCGTAGTCAGCGGGGTCCACCTCCTCGGCCATGCTGAGCTTCGCGGTGTCCGCGTGCGCCTTCTTGGCGCGTTCGTAGCCGAGGTGCGCGGACTGCATGAAGCCGGTGTCCGAGGTGGAGCCGGGCAGGAAGACGCCCACCTTGAGCAGGTCCTTCCCTCCGGCCGAGGACGACCCGCCGCAGGCGGTGAGGGACGACGTCGCGAGTGAGGTGAGCACGAGACCGGCGAGGAGCCGGCCGGACGGGATACGCATGGGTTCCTCCGGGAGTTAGTGGTATGCCATTAACTCTGGGGCGTGCGTGTTCCAGCCAGTAACCGCTCGTGTGAACACGCGATGACACGAGCGATATACCGCTCAGGGCAGCTCAGCCCCGTCGCCGACTCCGGGTTGCCTCGACGGGATCGATGGCTGGCTGCGCCCAGTCGGCCGCCATCTCGATGGTCTGGCCCTTGCCCGACAGCACGTGGGCGCGGGCAAGCTGCTCGGCGAGCTCGTCGTCGCCCGCCTCGATCGCGCGCAGGATCTGGTCGTGCTCCTGGCACTGGGAGAGTGCGTTGCGCTGGCGGGTCAGGTGGAAGAGCCACCTCATGCGGACGTCCAGCATCTCCGCGGTCGAGATCAGCAGCGGGTTTCCGGTGGCCTCGACCAGGGCCATGTGGAAGTCCGCGTTGGCCTCAGCCGCACCGAGCTCGTCGCCGGCGGCCGCCTGGTGCCGGGCGGAGTCGACGCTCGCGCGCATCTGTGCAATGTCGTCGGGAGTACGCCGAGTGGCGGCGAGGCCTGCCGCGGGAACCTCGACGTACTCCCGCACCTCGAAGAGATGGCGCACGTCATCCGCTGTGAACGGCGCGACGATGGCGCCCTGGCGCGGGACGAGGACCACCAGACCCTCGGACTCCAGCAGCTGGAGGGCCTCGCGCAGCGGGACGCGCGAGACCCCGAGCTCGGCGGCGAGGTCTCGCTCGACGAGCCGGGCGCCGGGCATCAGGTCGAGCCCGATGATCCGCTGCCGGAGGGCGGAGTGCACCGAAGCACGCAGCGAATGACGCTGCGAGGGGGCCGCTCCACTACCGGTCACGCCGCTGATCGTAGACAACTTCTTCAGCGCGCCTCGTAGGCCGCGGCAACGGCGAGGATCGTCTGCTCGAAGGCGTCGAGCCCAAGGGCCACGTCGATCAGCCGGACGTCCTCGCCGGGGTGGTGGCTGATCCCGTCGAAGCAGCGCAGGAAGAGCATGCCGATGTCGGTGACCTCCGCGATCGCCATCGCGTCGTGGCCGGCCCGGCTCCAGATGCCCATCGGGTCCTTCTCGCCGGTGCTCTCGATGCCGGCGATGACCGCCTCCTGCAGCCACCGGGCGCAGGGTGCGGCGGGCGCGCGGTGTGACTCGCTGACCTCGAGGACGAGTGAGCGCTTCTCGCAGACCGCCTCGAGCATCGCCGCGATCTGGTCCCAGGCGGCATCGCGTGCCGCGTCGGTGGAGCCGCGCAGGTCCAGGCTGAAATCGGCCCGCCCGGGGATCACGTTGATGCCTCCGGGGTGCACCGAGATCTTTCCGACGGTGGCGATCGTGCCGCTGTCCTTGCCGATCGACTCGATCGCGGTGATGGCCTCGCTGGCCCCGACGAGGGCATCCTTCCTCCGCTCGTACGGCGTGCCGCCGGCGTGGCGGGCCTCGCCGAGGAGGCGGATCCGGAAGCGCCGGGCGCCGGCGATCGTGGTGACGTAGCCGAGGGAGGCGTCGGCGGCCTCGAGCAGCGGACCCTGCTCGATGTGGGCCTCGAGGTAGCCGACCAGGTGCTCGGGCTGGCGCGCGGCGTCGCGCACCCGCCGCGGGTCGAGCCCGAAGTCCAGGAAGGCCTGGTAGAGCGTGATCCCGTCGCGGTCGCGCAGGTCCCACCAGTCGGGGTCCCAGGTGCCGGCGACGGCTTGGCTGCCGAGGAGCGCCTTGCCGAAGCGGGTGCCCTCCTCGTCGCTGAAGCCGATGACCTCGAGTGCGAAGGGCAGGTCGTCGATGCGGTCGCCGAGGCGCTCGACCACGGCGATCGCCATGACGACGCCGAGCATGCCGTCGAAGCTGCCGGCGTCGGTGACGGTGTCCAGGTGCGACCCGAGCAGGAGCGCGGGCAGGCCCGGCGTGCGTCCCTCGCGGCGCCCGCACTGGTTGCCTGCCGCGTCCTGCCACGTGCGCAGCCCGGCCCGGCGCATCCACGACGCCGTCTCGGCGTTGGCGCGCGCGTGCTGCGGGGAGAGGTGGACCCGCTCGAGCCGCCCGGGCAGCGAGGTGAACCGGTCCAGCTCGGCACATCGGGCCAGGACTTCCTCCGCCGTCCCTGGGACGGTTGCCTCCAGCGTCATGCAGTCACCTCTTCGTGGAACTCGTCTGCGTAGAACTCGAGGGCAGCGGCTGTGCCGCCGCCACCGGTGATGTCGGCGCCACCTGCGCGCAGCACCTGCTCCAGTGCGGCCAGCGTGACCAGGACAGCGTCGCGCCGGGCGTTGTAGCCCATCGTGCCGATCCGCCAGACCTTGCCGTGCAGCGGGCCGAACGAGGTGCCGATCTCGATGCCGTAGTCGTGCAGCATCGAGGCTCGCGCACCGTCGCCATCGATGCCGGCAGGGATGTGGACTGCCACCACGTTGGTCATCTTGTGGGCGACGTCGCCGAAGACCTCCAGGCCGAGCCCGCGGACACCCGCGAGCATGGCGCCTCCGTGCAGCTCGTGGCGCACGACCGCGTTGTCCATGCCCTCGTCGACCAGCAGCCGGGCACACTCCCGGGCCGCGTAGAGCATCGAGGTGGCCTCGGTGTGGTGGTTGAGCCGCCGCGGGCCCCAGTAGTCCATGACCTGCGCGAGGTCGAGGTAGTTCGACGCGATCCGTGCGCCCACGGCTGCGTCGGCTGCGTCGCGGATGCCGGCCTCGACGTGCTTGCGGCCGTTGATCACCTCGGCCGCCTTCGGGGAGATCGTGATCGGGGCACTGCCCGACGGCCCGCCGAGGCACTTCTGCAGGCCGGCCGTCGCGATGTCGATGCCCCAGGCATCGGTCCGGAACTCGTTGCCACCCAGCGACGCCGTCGCATCGACGTACAGGAGGACGCCTTCGCGGCGGCAGACCTCGCCGATGTCGGCGAGCGGCTGGCACATGGTGGTGGCGGTGTCGCCCTGCACGATTGCGAGGACCTTGGGGCGCACGTCGCGGATGGCCGCCTCGATGGCGTCGGCCTCGAACACCTCACCCCACGGGACCTCGATGGTGTGTACGTCGGCGCCGCAGCGCTGCGCGATCTCCTGGAGCAGGTGCCCGAAGCGGCCGAAGACCGGCACGAGCACGCGGTCCCCGGGCTCGAGCAGCGAGACCAGCGCGGCCTCGATGCCGGCGCGGGACGTGCCGTCGATGAGGAAGGTCTGCTCGTTCGTCGTGTCGAAGACCCCGCGGTAGAGCTCCATGGTGCTGTTCATGGCCTCGGTCATCCACGGGTCGAACTGGCCGACCAGCGGCGCAGCCATCGCGCGCAGGACCCGCGGGTCGGCGTTGATCGGGCCCGGGCCCATCAGCAACCTGGTCGGCGGGTTGAGGGGCTGGGTCACTGCTGCTCCTTCGCGGGCCGCGTGAGCATGCGGCCCCAGTCGTGGTCGGGGCGTTCGACGTCGATGGCGTTGCCACGCACGATCGACCGGGTGATGCGACCGCCGTAGCGCAGCCCGTCGTACGCCGAGATCGGGTTGCGGTGCGCGAGGCGCGTGGCCTCGATGCGGAAGTCGACGTTGGTGTCGTAGATCGCCAGGTCGGCGTCGGCGCCGACCTCGATCCGGCCCTTGTGGCCGAGCCCGACGAAATCGGCGGTGTTGCGCGACATCCAGTGGCTGACGCGGGAGAGCGCGATGCCCCGGCGGCGTGCCTCCTGGGCGACCGCGCTGAAGCCGACCTGCAGGCCGGAGACACCGCCCCAGGCCTGCTGCAGGTCGCCGCCGCCGCGCTCCTTCTCCTCGGCAGTGGCCGGCGAGTGGTCGCTCACGATGCAGTCGATGACGCCGTCGCGCAGCGCCTGCCAGAGCTCTTCGCGGTTGCCGCCGTCACGGATCGGGGGACAGCACTTGAACTGGGGAGCCGCGTCCGGGATGGTCTCCGCCGCGAAGCAGAGGTAGTGCGGGCAGGTCTCGACCGTGATCCGCAGCCCCTCGTCGCGCGCGGCCTTGATGCGGTCGAGGGCCCGCGCGCTCGACAGGTGCAGGATGTGCACCCGCGCGCCGGTCGCCCGTGCCCCGTCGATGACCTGCTGGATGGCCGCGGTCTCGGCCTCGTCGGGCCGGCTCAGCACGAAGTCGGTGTAGGACCGGCTCGGGCGGTTCGGGGCACCGGCGAGAACTCCGGCGTCCTCGGCGTGCACGATCATCAGCCCGTCGAAGCGGGCGATCTCGGTGAGGGCTGCGAGGAACTCGGAGGGGTTGAGCGGCGGGAACTCCGCGACCCCGGAGTCCGCGAGGAAGCACTTGAAGCCGAAGACCCCGGCCTCCCACAGCGGCTCCAGCGCGGCCACGTTGCCCGGCACCGCGCCGCCCCAGAAGCCGACGTCGACCATGAGCTCGCCGCGCGCGGCGTCCTGCTTCACCCGCAGCGCGTCCACGGTGACCGTCGACGGGATCGAGTTGAGCGGCATGTCGATCAGGGTTGTCGCACCGCCGAGTGCGGCGGCTTCGGTCGCCGAGACGAAGCCCTCCCACTCGGTGCGCCCGGGCTCGTTGACGTGCACGTGCGTGTCGACGATCCCCGGCACGACGTACGCCGAGTCGGGGGCCCGGATCACGAGCCCCTCGGTCTGGTGCTCGACCGGCTCGATCCCGGTGATCCGGCCGTGGTGGAAGGTGACCGTGGCCGGCACGAACTCGTCACCGACCAGGACCCTCTGGGCCTGCACTGCATCGACGCGCATCACGCCACCGCCTTCGTCTTGGAGAGTGCACCGGCCAGCACCAGGAGGTCCTTGTCACGACCGGGACCGCCGACCAGGCACACGCCGCACGGGAGTCCGTCGACCGTCGTGAGCGGGATCGTCACCGCGGGCAGGCCACCGAGACCGGCGAGACAGGTCAGCTTGAGGGTGGCCTCCCGCACGGGCTGGAGGTCAGCCCCGAGCAACGGTGCCACGCTCGGCGCCGCGGGCAGGGCGAGGATGTTGCTGCCGACGAGCGCACGGATCCGGTCTCTCGCGACCTCGGCGGTCGCGCGGGCGGCCTCGGCCTCGTCGTCAGTGATCGCCGCGGCGAGCTCGAACCGGCCGCGCACGTCAGCACCGAGCGTGTCGAGCTGGCCGGTGAGCCAGGCGCCGTGACTGGCCCAGGCCTCGTGCGCCTGCACGACCCGGAACGCCTCCGTCCACGCCGCCAGGTCGCCGAGGTCCCAGGACTCGACCTTGCGTCCTTCGGGCAGCCAGGCCGCGATGGCGGCAGCGACGTCGGGCTGCGCGAGTGCGGTCAACGCGGGGACGGTCACGATCGTGCGGTCACCACCGGTCGACTCCGGCAGCAGCACGTCACCGACCCGTGCCAGCAGTTCAGGTGTGCGCGTCAGCCAGCCGACGGTGTCGAACGACGGCGCCAGCGGCAGCAGGCCGCGCACGTTGACCAGGCCGTGGGTGGTGCGAATCCCGAACAGCCCCTGGTACGCCGCGGGGATGCGGATCGACCCGCCGGTGTCGGTGCCGAGGCCGATGCTGGCATGACCCAGCGAGACAGCGCTGGCCGAGCCCGAGGTGGACCCGCCGGAGATGCGGTGCGGTGCCTTCGGGTTCGGAGGCGTGCCGCTGTGTGCGTTGGTGCCGGCCAGGCTGTAGGCGAACTCGTCGGTCCGGGCAAGGCCCCGGACCGCGGCACCCGCCGCGCGAAGCAGGCTGACCGCTGCAGCGTCCGCGGTCTCGACCGGCGCAGCAGCGAGCCACGCGGGATTGCCTGCACCGCGGCGCTGGCCGGAGACGGCGTACAGGTCCTTGACGGCGAGGGACTCGCCGTCAAGGGTTCCGGATCCCGTCGGTGGGAGCAGCGGGTCGCCGACGACGCGCCAGATGCGGGAGTCGAGTGCGGGTGTGGGGACCGCGACGTGGGCGGCGGTCACCTTCCACCCGTCACCGGTGCGTGCCCAGAGCTGGGTCTGCTGGCCTCTGCCGCCGCGGGCGAGCTCGGTGATCGCGACGATCAGGGCATGGTCGGGGTCGACCACCTGGACGTGCACGTCGACCAGCGTCCGCTGCGGCGCTCCGCCGCGACCGGACCGGAAGGAGCTGATCGTGTCGTGGCCGACCAGCAGCCCGTTGGCGTCCCCGCGCATGGTGGTCGGACCGGGAGCGAACAGCCGGTCCAGCTCCGCCACGTCGTCGCTCATCAGCGCGGACTCGTAGGCGTGGAACGCCGCCATCAGGCCATCGGGCAGCCCCGGAAGCTCTGGCAGCCCTGGCAGCCCTGGCAGCGTGGTCATCGCAGGCTCCCGAAGTCGGACTTGCGGATGCACGCGTGCGCACCCTTGACCACGTCGACGACCTGCGAGATCTCGAAGTCGGTCGCTGCCGAGAGGTAGGCGTAGGCCAGGTGCGGTGCCATGCCGTAGCGGGCACCGAGGAGCGCGATCGCGTTGCGCACGCAGTTGGCGACGGCCACGTCGAGGTCCTCGTCGAGCCCCGTGGGGATGAGGAGCTCCGACGTCTCCGCGAGAGGGCCCGCGATCTCGCCGAAGCGCGCGACCGCCTCGTCCTGCTTCACCAGGTCGAGCTGGATCGTGGCTCGCAGCGAGGCTTCCATCGCGGTCAGGGACACCTCGCCGCCGCCCTGCGCGAAGTGCGGGTCGCCGACGTAGGCGAGGGCACCCGCCACCTGCACGGGGAGGTAGAGCGTCGTGCCGGCGACCAGCCGGTTGATGTCGATGTTGCCGCCGTGCGGGCCGGGCGGCACGGAGTGCGGCCGCTGGTCACCGGTGACAGCGACACCCATGATGCCGAGGAAGGGAGCGAGCGGGAACCGCACCGAGGGCTCCTCGCCCTCGCGCAACGGGAGCAACCCGTGCAGCTCGTCGCCCGGCTCGTCAGCGACCGAGGCGAAGACGCTGACGGTGGCGCCGCCGACGGGGTACTCGCCGGGCAGCGCGCCCTTGCCGTGACGGTTGGAGATCACGCCGTAGGGCACGCGGGGGAGCGCCTCGACCAGTGTCATCGCCAGCAGGTCACCCGGCTCCGCGCCCGTCACGTGGACCGGCCTGCTGACCACGTGTGGACCGTCGACACCGAACGTGCGCTGGTAGCCGGAGCCGGCCAGCGCGATGGCGTCATCGAGCACCTCGGCCACGCCGTGCCCTCCGAAGAACCTGGCCGGGTCGCGACCCTGGTCCTCCAGGATGCCCTCGTGGCTGATCGTGTCGAACGTGACCTGGGTGCCCGGATCGACGGTCAGGACGGCAGCATCAGTGGCGCACGGAAGCCGGCCCCACAGCACGCTGTCCGGCTCCGCCGGGAGGTACGCAGCGGAGCGGATCGGCCCGGTGCCCGGCTGCAGCGCGGGCCTCATGCAGTGGCTCCGGCCGTGGCAGCCGGGGTGATGCGGCTCGCGGGGTGGAACCAGCCGACGAGGGTCACCGCGGCGATGACGACACCGGCCACGATGACTCCGGCGGCCAGGTGCCACTGCAGCAGGGCGGCTCCGACCGCGGCACCCGCGAGCAGGATGGCGACGACCACGATGCGCCGCGTCGTACCGGATCCGGAGCCGGAACCCAGCTTCGAGTCGGCCGCCAGGCCGGTGAGGACAGAGGTGACCACGACGGTCGTGACGTCCTTGACCGCGATGTAGCGGGCCGTCGCAGCCTGGACGCCCATGGCAGCAGCGAGCAGGGTGGTCGCGAGGAGAGCCACGGCGTGCGAGTCCGAGGCGAGCACGAGAACGCCGACGGCGAGGACCATGCCGGCGACGCTACCGAACAGCACGTTGGTCCGACGGCTCCACGGGACGACCGCGCCCCGAAGCACACGTCCGCCGACGGCGGCGCCGACGAGGAAGAAGACCAGGGCGAGGGCGGGGCCGAGGACGGGCAGCCCTTCGGCTCCGGCGAGGGCCATGCCGAGGATGACCACATTGCCGGTCATGTTGCCGGTGAAGACGCGATCGAGCCCGAGGAAGCCGACCGCGTCGACGATCCCCGTGGAGAAGGTGAGGGCCATCATCAGCCAGAGGTGGACAAGGTCGCGGTGGGACGTCGGGCTCAACGGATCTCCTTCGTGGGGGGAGTGGCGAACTCCCCGGTCTTGCCGGTGCGCAGGCCCAGGCGGACCAGCTTCTCGACCTCGGCGGTGGCGGCGGCCACCCCGTCGACGACGGGTACGCCGAGGGTTGTGGACAGCTCGGCACAGAGGTCGGCCATGCCCGCACAGCCAAGCACGATCGCGTCTGATCCGTCGGTTGCCAGCGCTTCCTTGCAGGCCTGCAGGATCCGGTCGCGCGCGGTCGGATCGGTCTCCAGGTCGAGCACCGGGATCTCGCAGGCATGGATCCCTGCGCACTGTGCCGCCACGCCGTAGAGGTGGGTCAGGTCGTGCGCGTGGCCCACGGTGCGGGCCAGGGTGGTCACCACGCTGAAGCTCCGGCCCAGGTACGCCGCGGTGCGCATCGCTGCCTCGGCGATGCCGACGACCGGGCCGGTGGCGATCTCGCGGGCGGCCAGCAGGCCCGGGTCGCCGAAGCAGGCGATGACGTAGCCGTCGTACCCGGCTGCTTCTCCGGCCTCGACCTCCTCGATGACGCCGAGGGCGGCGAGCACCTCGTCGCGGTGGCTCTCGATCGACGCCGGACCGTGGGCCGGGTTGACCGCGTCGACGGTGATGCCCGGGCTGCTGGTCGCAGCCCGGGCACACGCGCCGATCTGTGCGGTCATCGACCCCGTGGTGTTCGGGTTGACGACCAGGATCCTCATGCGATCGACGGCTCCTCTGCCTTGTCGTTCACGCCGGCGACGTTGGCCCGGACCGCGAGCACGTAGTAGGCAACGAAGCCCACGGCACAGCCGATGAACCAGCTGTAGTTGGAGATCCAGTCGATCGGCGTGGACTCGACAGACTTTCCGGCCACGTCCTTGACGGTCACCCAGACGTCGCTGAGCTTCAGGATCTTGGGCAGGAGCACCGAGCCCAGGGAGAAGGTCGCGGCAATGAGCAGCGCGTAGATCGCCACCGGGTTGTAGCCGCCCTTGTACCAGTACTCGCCGTCCTCCTCGAGGGTGTAGAGGTCGTCGACGACGATCTTCTCCTTGCGGATGGCGTAGAAGTCGGCGATCAGGATGCCGAACAGCGGGCCGATCAGGCCACCGAGGATGCCGAGGGTCCAGAAGATCGCCTCGTCGTTGTTGTACCAGTTCCAGGGGGTGAGGATGACCGAGCCGACGGCCGCGATCATGCCGCCCATGCGCCAGGTGATCTTCTGCGGGTTGACGTTGGAGAAGTCGAACGCCGGCGAGATGAAGTTGGCGACGATGTTGATGCCCACCGTGGCGATGACGAAGGTCAGACCGCCGAACAGCACTGCGGTGTAGGTGTCGATCGCCTCGATGGTGTGCACCGGGTCGGTGATCAGCGTGCCGAACACCGGGACGGTGGCCGACGCGGTGACGACGACGAGCACCGAGAAGATGAAGAAGTTGACCGGCAGGCCCCAGGCGTTGCCCTTCTTCACCTCGTCGAAGCTCTTCGTGTAGCGGGCGAAGTCACCGAAGTTGAGCATCGGGCCGGAGAAGTACGACACGACGACGGCGATGGCACCACACATGGCGGTGATCTGCTGCCCGGTCGTCAGGTGCTTGTCGGTCAGCGACATCGAGATGTCCCAGTCAGCGCGGATCACCATGTAGATGCACAGGATGATCATCGCGACGTAGACCGCCGGACCACAGAAGTCGATGAACTTGCGGATCGACTCCATGCCGTTCCAGAAGACCAGCGCCTGGGCGACCCAGAGGATCGCGAAGCTGACGTAGCCGACGTACGACAGGCCGAGGAAGCTGTGGTCCTGGGTCGCGTACTCGACCAGCCCGGGGAAGAGCTTGAGGGTGACGATCGTCAGGGAGCCGGCCGCGAGGAACGTCTGCACGCCGTACCAGGCGATCGCGATGAGGCCGCGGATGATCGCAGGGATGTTGGCGCCGAGGACGCCGAACGACATCCGGCTGGCGACCGGGTAGGGCACCGCGCCCTTCTGGCTGGGCTTGGCGACCAGGTTGCAGAAGTACTGGACGATCATGATGCCTGCGATCAGGCAGACGAACACCTGCCAGGTCATCAGGCCCAGGGAGAACAGTGCGCCTGCCGTGACGTAGCCACCGACGCTGTGCACGTCGGACATCCAGAAGGCGAAGATGTTGTACCAGCCCCAGGTCTGCTCGGGCAGTGGGTCGAGGTCTTCGTTGGAGAGTCGGGGGTCGTAGTCGCGCTTTCCTACGCCGCGGCCCGGCGGATAGCCGGCGGCCTCGACGATGTCGGGCTGGGTGGGCTCCATGGGGTGCTCCTTAGTCGTCGCAGTTGATGCCGATGACGCTAGGAATCTCGTGTTTCGGTCCTCGTGGTTCCGGATCACGCACCCGTCACGGGAAAGATATATGGCCGGGGCGGAAGACCTCGGGCTCGCTGGCGAAGGCCTGGAGAGCCAGCTTGAGGTGCTCGAAGTGCTGCGCCGACTCGGCAGCCAGCCGGTCCCCGTCGCGGGCCAGGAAGGCATCGAGCAGGTGGTCGTGCTCGCTGCACAGCATCAGCCGGTCGTCCTCCGCCACGCGCGCCATGGGGCGGACCGCCTCGGTCATGTTCCACGCGGCTTCGTACATGTGGGCCAGTCGCTGCATGCCGGCGGGAGCGATCAGCGCCATGTGGAACCGGCGCGACTCCTCGTGGTAGGCGGAGGCGTCCTTCGTCGCTGCGGCCACGGTGAGTGCCGCGTGCGACGCCCGCACGACGTCGTCATCCTCCGTCGACGCGTTGAGCACGGCGGCACGCAGGGCCGCGGCCTCGAGGGCCTCGCGCACTTCGTAGAGCTCCCTGAACTCCGCAAAGGTCAGCTTCGCCACGCTGTAGCCGATGTGCGGGACGTGTTCGACGAGCCCCTCGCTGGTCAGCATCTTGAGCGCCTCGCGGACCGGGATGTGGCTGACCCCGAAGAACTCCGCGACGGCGTCGATCGGGATCAGCGTGCCGGGAGGCTCCTGCCCGGAGAGGATGGCCCGCCTCAGGTCGTCGAGGACGCGTGGCGCGACGCCGCTCGGAGCGCTGTTCACCAGCTGTGCCGCGAACGCAGATCGCCTCCGTGGCGCCGGCGAACGCTCGCGTCGTCGCGGGGAGGGTGTGGTGGTGCCCGTCATGCGAGTCGACGTTAAGCCTGTTCTGTTACGCCCGCGTTGCACAGCCGCTACGGTGCCGTCCGGCCCGTGGAAAGCGGTGGCGACACGCGGGGTGTCGGATGCCCCGATCGAACAGGTGTTCGGCTAGGTTTGTGCTTACGGGTACGACGTCCGGCGAGGTTTTCCACAGGTGTCGACGGTGCTGATCAGGCGCTGTCGGTGGCTCGCCCTAACGTCGCCGATGTACCCACAAACGACGACACGACAAGGACATCACCATGGCTGGAGATCGCGAGAAGGCGCTCGATGCAGCGCTCGCAAACATCGAGAAGCAGTTCGGCAAGGGCTCGGTCATGCGACTGGGCGACGACACGCGAGCCCCGCTCGAGGTGATCCCGACCGGCTCCATCGCGCTGGACGTGGCGCTCGGCCTCGGTGGCCTGCCGCGTGGCCGTGTCGTCGAGATCTACGGCCCGGAGTCCTCCGGAAAGACGACGGTCGCCCTGCACGCGGTGGCCAGCGCCCAGGCCGCCGGCGGCGTCGTCGCGTTCATCGACGCCGAGCACGCGCTCGACCCCGACTACGCCAAGGCGCTCGGTGTCGACACCGACGCCCTGCTGGTCTCCCAGCCCGACTCCGGTGAGCAGGCGCTCGAGATCGCGGACATGTTGATCCGCTCCGGTGCGCTCTCGCTGATCGTCATCGACTCCGTGGCGGCGCTCGTGCCCCGCGCCGAGATCGAGGGCGAGATGGGTGACAGCCACGTCGGTCTGCAGGCCCGACTCATGTCGCAGGCGCTCCGCAAGATGACCGGCGCGCTCAACAACTCGCAGACCACCGCGATCTTCATCAACCAGCTGCGCGAGAAGATCGGCGTCATGTTCGGCTCGCCGGAGACCACGACCGGTGGTCGCGCGCTGAAGTTCTACTCCTCGGTCCGCCTCGACGTGCGCCGCATCGAGACGCTCAAGGACGGCACCGACATGGTCGGCAACCGCACCCGCGTCAAGGTCGTGAAGAACAAGGTGGCTCCGCCGTTCAAGCAGGCCGAGTTCGACATCATGTACGGCAAGGGCATCTCCCGCGAGGGTGGCCTGATCGACGTCGGTGTCGAGGCGGGCCTGGTCCGCAAGGCCGGTGCTTGGTACACCTACGAGGGCGACCAGCTGGGCCAGGGCAAGGAAAACGCCCGCAACTTCCTCAAGGACAACCCGGACCTGGCCAACGAGCTGGAGAAGAAGATCCTCGAGAAGCTCGGCGTCGGCCCGAAGGTCGATGCGCCTGCCGTGGTCGAGCCGGTCAACGTCGACTTCTGAGTCGGCTGATGTCCACACGCGAGGCGGCCTCCCCGGGCTGGCACGGTGACGTTGCCGCCGGGGTGGCCGCCTGGCTCGGCGAGGCTGGCCTGCCGGTCCCACCTCCGCCGGACAAGGTCGCGCTCGGTCCCGACGCGGACCAGGAGACGGTCGCGCGCAAGATCCTGCTGGACCAGCTGACCGGCCAGGCCCGCACCCGCAAGGAGCTCGCCGACAAGCTCGCGGCCAAGGGCGTTCCCGACGAGCTGGCCAGCCGGCTGCTCGACCGGTTCACCGAGGTCGGCCTGATCGACGACGAGGCGTTCGCCCGCGCCTGGATCGCCTCGCGGCAGCCGGGCAAGGGACTGGCCCGCCGGGCGCTGGCCCAGGAGCTGCGCCGCAAGGGCATCGACGACGAGATCGCCCGGGAGGCGCTCGACGAGATCGACCCTGACGACGAGCTCGAGGTGGCCCGCGTGATGGTCCGCCGCAAGCTGCGCTCGGTCTCCGGTCTCGACGAGGTCAGGGCCACCCGACGCCTGGTCGGCATGCTGGCCCGCAAGGGACACAGCCCGGGCGTCGCCTACCGCGTCGTGCGCGAGGAGCTGAGCTCTATCGTTCAGCCATGAGCTCCTTCGCGCAGGCGCACCGCCTTCCCGCTGGCCCGGTCGACCTCACCGCCATCGACCCGGCCGGCCACCCGGCGTACGACGGGTCGAAGGAGGAGGGCGAGGCGGCGCTCGAGGCCCTCGGCCCGGAGCTCGCTGACCTCCAGGAGCGGCTCTACGCCAACAAGGAGTCCGGCAGGAACGTGCTGCTGGTCCTGCAGGGCATGGACACCTCCGGCAAGGGTGGCGTGCTCGAGCACACCGTCGGCCTGGTCAGCCCGGCTGGTGTGAAGGTCACGAGCTTCAAGGCGCCGACCGACGAGGAAAAAGCGCACGACTTCCTGTGGCGCATCGAGAAGGCGCTGCCGCCCGCGGGCCTGATCGGGGTCTTCGACCGCTCGCACTTCGAGGACGTCCTGATCGTGAAGGTCCACGAGTGGGCTGACGCCGCGGAGATCGAGCGTCGCTACGAGGCGATCAACGTGTTCGAGCAGAAGCTCGTCGACTCCGGCACCATCGTCGTGAAGTGCATGCTCCACATCTCGCCCGAGGAGCAGAAGTCGCGACTCCTCGCCAGGCTCGACGATCCGACCAAGCACTGGAAGTTCAACCCGGGCGACCTGGACGAGCGTGCCCTGTGGCCCGCCTACCGCGATGCCTACGAGATCGCACTGGAGCGCACCAACACCGCTGCGGCGCCATGGCACGTGATCCCCAGTGACCGCAAGTGGTACCGGAACCTCGTGATCGGGCACCTCCTGCTCGACGCGCTGCGTGGGCTCGACCTGCAGTGGCCGGTTGCTGACTTCGATGTCGAGGTCGAGAAGCAACGCCTCGCTGACGAGGAGCCGATCGCATGACCGGCCCGATCGAGACGGTTGCTGTCACCCGCTATGTCGCACCGCTGCGCGAAGGTGGCTCGCTCCCGGGGATCGTCGAGGCTGAGGACCTCGGCACCTACGTCTGCAAGTTTCGTGGCGCCGGTCAGGGGCTGCGGGTCCTCGTGGCCGAGGTGATCGTGAGTGGACTCGCTCGTCGCCTCGGGCTGGCCACGCCGCGCCTGGTCGCTCTCGAGCTGGCCGCTGACATCGCTCGTTACGAGGCGGACGAGGAGGTCCAGGACCTGCTCCGGGCCAGTGTCGGGCTCAACCTCGGCGTCGACTTCCTGCCGGGTGCCTTCGGCTTCGACGGCACCTCGGCCGTGCCTGCCGGGCAGGCAGCGACGGTGGTGTGGCTCGACGCCTTCTGCGCCAACGTCGACCGCTCCTGGCGCAACCCCAACCTGCTGGTCTGGCACGGCGACCTCTGGGTGATCGACCACGGCGCCTCGCTCTACTTCCACCACGGCTGGTCCGGGGGAGTCGGAGACCCTGCGCGCTTCGCAGCGCAGCCGTGGAACGCCGACGACCACGTCCTGCTCGAAGCCGCCCGTGCCGACGACCTCGACGCCGTCGACGAGAAGGCGCGCGCTGCCCTTGATCGTGAGGCCTTCGAGGAGATCCTCGCCGAGGTCCCCGATGCCTGGCTCGAGCCGGTGCCCGGCGGCCCCGATGCGGATGCACTGTCGCCGGACGCCCTCCGCGCGGCGTACGTCGAGTTCCTGACCGCGCGCCTGGGCACCGACCAGTGGCTCGCGGGGGTGCGCGGATGACCACTCGCCAGGATCTCCACGCCTATCAGTACGTCGTCCTGCGCTGTGTCCCGCGCGTTGAGCGGGAGGAGTTCGTCAACGTGGGCGTGCTGCTCTACTGCCAGGCGACGGAGTTCCTCGCCGCGGCGTGGTCCTGCGACACCGCACGGCTCGAGGCCTTCTCGCCCGGTCTCGACATCGGCCGGGTGTGTGACGCCCTGGCCTACGTCGAGGGCGTGAGCGCTGGCGACCCCGCCGCCGGCGCCGCTGCGCGCGGAGATCTCGGCACCCGGTTCGGGTTCCTGAAGGCGCCACGCAGCACCGTCCTGCAGCCGGGGCCGGTCCACGGTGGCATCACCGCCGACCCGGCCCGCGAGCTGGAGCACCTGCTCCAGCGCTTCGTGAGCTGACCAGACCTGACCGCTCGGCGCGCCAGACCTGGCCGTTCGGCGCGCCAGACCTGGCCGTTCGGCGCGCCAGACCTGACCTTTCGGCGGGTCAGACGGGGACGAGCTCGACGGCGCCGACGGCGTAGCGCGCGAGGACCGTGCGGGCCAGCTCCGGGTGGGCGCCCAGGGGCTCGGAGACCGCGACGGCACCGGCCTCGACAGCCAGCTCGGTGGCCCGGTCGACCAGCGAGCCCGGCGCGAGGAACAGCGAGGCGACCGCGATGTGGCGGCGGCCCTCGTTGCGGAACGCGCGGACGGCTTCACCGGTGGCCGGGGGAGTCGAGGACGCGTAGGCAGCCTTGACCGGAAGCTTGTGGTGCGAGCCCCAGACGCGGGCAAGGCGGCCGACGGCCTGGTTGGAGAGCGGGTCCGACGAACCGGCGGCGGCGAGGACGAGGGCGTCCAGCTCGCGACATCGGGCTGCCGCCAGGGCCTCCCGCATGCGCTGGTCGAGCACTTCGAGGAACGACAGCTCGTGACCGAGGATCGCCGTGGCCCGGATCTGAAGGGCGGGGTGGCGCGCAGCCTGCTCCGCAACGGCCGACGGCACGTCGACGCGAGCGTGGTAGGCCTCGCTGAGCAGCAGGGGCACGACGACGATCTCGTCGAAACCGGCCTTGACCAGGCGGTCAACCACGGTGGTGAACGACGGGCGCGACCGATCGAGGAACGCGGCCTCGATGCGGAGATCGGGGCGCAGGGCCCGGACCTCGCCGACGAGGGCGTTGATCGTTGCGGCGGACCGCGGATCACGGCTTCCGTGAGCCAGGGCAACCAGTGCGGGTGCAGCCATCGTGCGGTCTCCCTTCAGCGTGCATGGGGAACGGGGATTCGGTGCGAGGAGCGACAACGCTGTCGTTCGGTCGAGCGTGCGGTGTTGAGTTGTGGTGCAGTCCCGAGAGCTTGAGATCTGTGGGTGGGCGACGGATTACGAGTGGATGCCGCACTCCGTCTTGTTCTGGCCGGCCCAGCGCCCGCTGCGCGGGTCGTCGCCCGGCTTGACCCGCGAGGTGCACGGCCAGCAGCCGATCGAGGGGTAGTCGTCGTAGACGAGCGGGTTGACCAGCACGTTGTTCTCGGCGATGTAGGCCTCGACCTGCTCGTCGGTCCAGCGTGCGATGGGGGAGACCTTGACCTTCCCCTTCTTGGCGTCCCAGCCGACGACGGGAGCGATGACGCGGTTGTGCGTCTCGGCCCGGCGCAGGCCGGTGGCCCACGCGTCGTACCCGTCGAGGGAGGTGGCGAGCGGTGCGACCTTGCGCAGGGCGCAGCACTTGTCGGGGTCGCGCTTGTAGAGGTCGGGGCCGTATTCAGCGTCCTGCTCGGCAACGGTCTGCTTGGGCAGGATGGTGATCAGGTTGACCGGCATCGTGTGCTTGACCGCGTCAGCAGTGCCGAGCGTCTCGGCGAAGTGGTAGCCGGTGTCGAGGAAGACCACGTCGATGCCGGGCACGACCTTGGAGGCGAGGTGTGCGAGCACCGCGTCGCCCATCGAGGACGTGATGCAGAAGCGCTCGCCGAAGGTGGCCGCAGCCCACTCGATGATGTGCTCGGCGGGAGCGAGCTCGAGCTCGGCACCGACGTGGGACACGATCTCGCGGAGCTGCTCCGGGGTGCGTCCCGCGATCTCCGAGCCGCGGTTGACGCGCGCGGCGCGCGTGGTGGCGGACGTCATGAGGGGATCTCCGATCCATGGGCGGACCCGCCGGGTCCGTTTGGTCGGATCATTCCCAGCAGGGTGACAGTGAACGCCCGGAGGCACGAGCGGCATTCCCACTCGCCAGCCTCCGCGGAGTGGGGACGCAGGTCCACATCTCCGCAGAAGGGGCAGTGATAGATCTCCGCTGCCCGGGGGGTCCTTGTCGTGGTCATGGTGAGGGCTCTCAGCGGAGCTGGGCCTCGTCGGCGCGCTGGACCCAGGTCTGGAACGACTCGGCCGGCTCGCGCTCGGCCAGGAAGTTCTCGACGATCTTGGTGACGTAGTCGTCGAGGCCCTTGCTGGTGACCTTGTGGGCGCGCAGCTTGCGGCTGAAGTTGGCACCGAGACCGAGGCCGCCACCGAGGTGGACCTGGTAGCCCTCGACCTGGTTGCCGTCCTCGTCGAGGACCAGCTGGCCCTTGAGGCCGATGTCCGCGACCTGCGTGCGGGCGCAGGCGTTGGGGCAGCCGTTGAGGTTGATCGAGATCGGGGTGTCGAGCTCGGGGAAGCGCTTCTCCAGCTCGGCGATCAGGTCGGTCGCGCGCTGCTTGGTCTCGACGATCGCGAGCTTGCAGTACTCGATGCCGGTGCAGGCCATCGTGCGGCGGCGCCAGTTGGAGGGAGCCGAGGTGAGGCCGATGGCCTCCAGGTCGGCGGCGAAGGCGTCGGTGTCCTTCGCCTCGACACCGAGCACGACCAGCTTCTGGTACGCCGTGAGGCGGGCACCGAGGGCGCCGTACTTCGCGACGAGGTCGCCGAGGGCGACAAGCATGTCGCCGTTGACCCGGCCGACGATCGGGGCGGCGCCGATGAAGAACTTGCCGTCCTTCTGCTCGTGCACGCCGATGTGGTCACCCTGGTGCTCGGGGACCTCGGGGGAGGCCAGCGAGACCAGCTCACGCTTGAGGTACTTGACCTCGAGGACTTCACGGAACTTGTCGACGCCCCAGTCAGCGACGAGGAACTTCAGGCGGGCACGCGAGCGCAGGCGGCGGTAGCCGTAGTCACGGAAGATGCCGGCGACGCCTTCCCAGACGTCCGGGACCTCGGCGAGCGGGATCCAGACGCCGAGCTTCGCGGCGAGGTGCGGGTTGGTCGAGAGACCGCCACCGACCCAGACGTCGAAGCCGGGGCCGAGCTCGGGGTGCACGGTGCCGACGAACGCGACGTCGTTGACCTCGGGGGCCACGTCGTGGCTCGGGTGGCCGGTGAGCGCGGTCTTGAACTTGCGCGGGAAGTTGGAGAAGTCGGGGTTGTTGATCGCGCGACGCTTGATCTCCTCGAGCGCCGAGGTGCCGTCGATGATCTCGTCCTTGGCGATGCCGGCGACCGGCGAGCCGAGGAACGGGCGCGGCGAGTCGCCGCAGGCCTCGATCGTGGACAGGCCAGCGCCTTCGAGGCGCTCCCAGATCGCGGGGACCGACTCGACCTCGATCCAGTGGTACTGGATGTTGTTGCGGTCGGTGATGTCCGCGGTGCCGCGGGCGTAGGCCTGCGAGACCTCGCCGAGCGCGCGGAGCTTCTCGGCGTCGAGGATCGCGCCGTCGGTGCGGACCCGCATCATGAAGAAGCGGTCGTCCAGCTCCTCCTCCTCGAGGGTGGCGGTCTTGCCGCCGTCGAAGCCCGGAGCGCGCTGGGTGTAGAGACCCATCCAGCGGAAGCGACCACGCAGGTCGGCCGGGTCGATCGAGTCGAAGCCCTTCTTGGAGTACGTGCCCAGGATGCGACCCCGCACGTTGAGCGGGTTGTCGTCCTTCTTGGACTGCTCGTTCTTGTTGAGCGGCTCGCGGTATCCGAGCTCCCACTGGCCCTCGCCTCGCTTGGGGCGCGGGATCTCCACCTTCACGGTGGCGGTGGGCTGGTCGTTCATCGATGTCCTAACGGCATGGGAAGACACGCAATTCCGCGACCGAGTCTCATTGTTCGGACACGCCTCCCACAAGTTGAAATCTCATGATGTGGATGCAAGGTCCGCAATTCGAGACATCGCGCGGCCATTTCACGTTCACCGGGGCGTGGCGATGTGACCTACTCGTCATTGGGCCCGTCCTGTCGCTCGAGCTTCCCGATGCGGCGCGCGGCACGCCGGGTCATTACGCTGTGCGCCATGACCGACCTCTCTGCCGCTCAGACTGCAGCTCTCGCCAGCTCCGCGTACTCCCAGGCCCTCGAGGTGATTGCGTCGGTCGAGCCGCGCATCGCCGCGGCCACCCGCCAGGAGCTCGCGGACCAGCGCGCGTCGCTGAAGCTGATCGCCTCCGAGAACTACGCCTCGCCGGCGGTCCTGCTGACGATGGGCACCTGGTTCTCGGACAAGTACGCCGAGGGCACGGTCGGTCACCGCTTCTACGCCGGCTGCCAGAACGTCGACACCGTCGAGTCGCTCGCCGCCGAGCACGCCAAGGAGCTCTTCGGCGCCGAGTACGCCTACGCGCAGCCGCACTCCGGCATCGACGCCAACCTCACGGCGTACTGGGCGATCCTGGCGCAGCGCGTCGAGGGCCCGTGGCTCGAGAACGTCGGCGTCAAGAACATGAACGACCTCTCCGACGCCGACTGGGAGAAGCTTCGCCACGAGCTCGGCAACCAGCGCCTGCTCGGCATGAGCCTCGACTCCGGCGGTCACCTGACCCACGGCTTCCGCCCGAACATCTCCGGCAAGATGTTCCACCAGCAGCAGTACGGCACCGACCCGGTCACCGGCCTGCTCGACTACGACGCCCTGCGCGCCAAGGCCAAGGAGTTCAAGCCGCTGATCCTGGTGGCCGGCTACTCGGCGTACCCGCGTCGCGTGAACTTCGCCAAGATGCGCGAGATCGCTGACGAGGTCGGCGCCACGCTCATGGTCGACATGGCGCACTTCGCCGGTCTGGTCGCGGGCAAGGTGTTCCAGGGCGAGGAGAACCCCGTCCCCTACGCCGACGTCGTCACCACCACGACCCACAAGTCGCTGCGTGGCCCGCGTGGTGGTCTGATCCTCGCCACCAAGGAGTACGCCGGCAACGTCGACCGCGGTTGTCCGATGGTCCTCGGTGGCCCGCTGTCGCACGTGATGGCTGCCAAGGCCGTCGCGCTGGCCGAGGCCAAGACCGAGTCGTTCCAGACCTACGCGCAGAACGTCGCCGACAACGCCAAGCACCTCGCCGAGGGCTTCCTGACCCGCGGGGCGAAGCTGGTCACCGGCGGCACCGACAACCACCTGGTGCTGCTCGACGTCACCTCCTTCGGCCTCACCGGCCGCCAGGCCGAGCAGGCGCTGCTCGACGCCGGCGTCGTCACCAACCGCAACTCGGTCCCGCAGGACCCGAACGGTGCCTGGTACACCTCCGGCATCCGCTTCGGCACCCCGGCGCTCACCACCCGCGGCTTCGGCAAGGACGAGTTCGACACGGTGGCCGAGCTGGTCGTCGACGTCCTGAACAACACCAAGCCCAACGCGACCAAGGACGGCGGCGTCTCCAAGGCGACCTACACCCTGGCCGACGGCATCGCGGACAAGACCAAGGCTGCCTCGGCGGACATGCTCGACAAGCACCCGCTCTACCCCGGTCTCGTTCTTTCCTGAGACAACCCTCATGTTCGGCTCGACCGGGCCGGTGCGCAGGACTAGTTTCAACCGCATGACTTCCTCGCGCGCCGGCCTGGTGGCCGAACCCGGCGACCTCATCGATGTCGCCAATCTCGTCACCCGCTACTACACGGAGACGCCCGACCCGGACAACGTCGACCAGCAGGTCGCGTTCGGCACCAGCGGACACCGTGGCTCGTCGCTGAAGACGTCGTTCAACGAGCAGCACATCGCGGCGATCACGCAGGCGATCTGCGAGTACCGCGCCGAGCAGGGTTTCACCGGCCCGCTCTTCATCGGCCGCGACACGCACGCGCTCTCCGAGCCGGCGTGGGCGACGGCGCTCGAGGTGCTGGTCGCCAACGACGTGACCGTGCTGGTCGATGACCGCGACGGCTACACGCCGACGCCCGCGGTCTCGCACGCGATCATCCGCGCCAACGCCGGCAAGTCCCTCGACGGGCCCGGCCTGGCCGACGGCATCGTGGTCACGCCGTCGCACAACCCGCCCGCGGACGGCGGCTTCAAGTACAACCCGCCCCACGGCGGCCCTGCGGACTCCGACGCCACGTCGGTGATCGCACGCCGCGCCAACGAGCTGATCCGCGCCGGCCTCGACGGCGTACGCCGCGTCCCCTTCGCCCGCGCGCGGGCTGCCGCGGCGGCGTACGACTTCATGGGGACGTACGTCGACGACCTGCCGTCGGTGCTCGACATCGACCGCGTGCGTGACGCGGGCATCCGCATCGGCGCCGACCCGCTCGGAGGCGCGAGCGTCGCCTACTGGGCCGCGATCGCGGAGCGGCACAAGCTCGACCTGACGGTGGTGAACCCGCTGGTCGACGCGACCTGGCGCTTCATGACGCTCGACTGGGACGAGAAGATCCGCATGGACTGCTCCTCGCCCTCGGCGATGGCCTCCCTGATCGCGCAGAAGGACCGCTTCGACATCGCGACCGGCAACGACGCCGACGCCGACCGCCACGGCATCGTCACTCCCGACGGCGGGCTGATGAACCCCAACCACTTCCTGGCAGTGGCGATCGGCTACCTCTTCGGTGGCGCTCGTCCCGACTGGCCGGCCGCGGCGCGCATCGGCAAGACGCTGGTCTCGTCCTCGATGATCGACCGGGTGGCCGCCGACCTCGGCAAGCCGCTGGTCGAGGTGCCGGTCGGGTTCAAGTGGTTCGTGCCAGGTCTGGTCGACGGGAGCTTCGGCTTCGGTGGCGAGGAGTCGGCGGGTGCGTCGTTCCTGCGCCGCGACGGCTCGACGTGGACGACCGACAAGGACGGGATCCTCCTTGCCCTGTTGGCTTCCGAGATCCTCGCAGCCACGGGTTCGACGCCCAGCCAGCTCTATGCGGGCCTCGTAGACCTCCATGGCGCACCGGCCTATGCGCGCGTCGACGCACCCGCCAACCGTGAGCAGAAGGCCAAGCTCGCCGCGCTCTCGCCGGCGGACGTCACCGCGACCGAGCTGGCGGGGGAGCCGATCACCGCGCGCCTCACCGAGGCTCCGGGCAACGGTGAGGCCATCGGTGGGCTCAAGGTCACCACCGAGTCGGCCTGGTTCGCTGCCCGCCCGTCGGGCACCGAGGACGTCTACAAGATCTACGCCGAGTCGTTCCGGGGACCGGAGCACCTCGCCCGGGTTCAGGCCGAGGCTCGCGAGGTCGTGTCCGCAGCCCTGGGCTGATGGCCGCACAGGTGTGTTGCCCGTGCCGGGCCACGATCCCGGCTCAGCGCCAGGTGTAGGCGACCTCGGGTCGGCCGCTCCCGCCGTAGCGGGGTGAGCGCTCGACGGAGCCCGTGTCCGCGAGGTGCTCGAGGTAGCGCCGGGCGGTGACGCGGGAGGCGCCGATCGCCTCAGCGACCTCGGTGGCGGAAAGACCCGACTCAGCGGCACGGAGGACGGCGGTCACCTGGCGCAGCGACTCGGGGGACATCCCCTTGGGGAGCGGTGCATTGGTGCCGCGCGCGTGCAGCGCGCCGAGCATCGAGTCGACCTCGTCCTGCGCCACGTCGCCGACGCTCGCCGTCAGCTGCGCCCGGTACGCCGCGTACTGCTCGAGCTTGGCCCGGAACGTCGGCCAGGTGAACGGCTTGAGGAGGTACTGCACCACGCCTTGCGCGACTGCGGCACGCACCACGTCGACGTCGCGCGCGGAGGTCACTGCGATGACGTCGCACAGGTGACCCGCTGCCCGGAGGCGCTGCAGCAGGCCGAGTCCGTGGCCGTCGGGCAGGTGCATGTCGAGCAGCACCAGCTGGACGTCAGGATCGGCGGTCAGGTGGCGCAGCGCCTCGGCGGCCGACCGGGCGACCCCGGCGACGGCGAAGCCCTCCATCCTCTCCACGTACGCCGCGTGGGCGCGGGCCGCGACTTCCTCGTCCTCGACGACGAGCACCCGGATCGTCATGCGGTCCCTCCGATCGAGACCCGGAAGCACGCCCCGCCCAGGTCGGACCCGGAGACGGCAATGTCCCCGCCGTGGCGGCGTACGGTCTGGGCGACCAGGGCCAGCCCCACGCCTCGCCCGGAGGTCGCCTTGGTCGACCAACCCCGTTCCAGGACCTTCTCCGCGTCGCCGGGGGCGATGCCCGGTCCGCTGTCCTCGACGACGACGGTGAGTTGGCCGGGGCCACCCTCGAGCAGCACCCGCACCCGCCGGGAGTCAGCACCGGAGACTGCCTCGAGCGCGTTGTCCACGAGATTGCCGACGACGGTGAGCAGCTCACGGGCGGCCAGGGGGAGCGACGAACCCGACACCTCGCCGGAGATCTCGAGCGCGATGCCCCGCTCCGCGGCGTCCGCGGTCTTGCCGAGCAGCAGCGCCGCCAGCACGGGCTCCTGCACGGACGCGGTGAGCCGGTCGGCCAGCAGCTGCGCCACCTGGAGCTCCTCGGTGGCGAAGTCGAGCGCCTCGTCGGGCTGCCCCATCTCGATCAGGGAGACCACGGCGTGCAGCCGGTTGGCGGCCTCGTGGTTCTGCGCACGCAGCGAGTCGGTGAGGCCGCGGACCAGGTCGAGCTCGCCGGTGACGTCCTGCAGCTCGGTGCGGTCGCGCAGGGTGACGACGGAGCCGACGGTGTGCCCCTCCCAGACCGCGGGCGACGAGCTGACCACCAGCACGTGCTCGTCGGTCACGTAGATGTCGTCGGCGGCTGCGCGTTCGCCGACGGCCGCACGGCTCAGCGCCGGCGGCAGCCCGAGCGAGTGCACGGAGCGACCGATCACGTCGTCGGGGAGGGCGAGCAGTCGGCGGGCCTCGTCGTTGACCAGCTGCACGCGATCGCTGGTGTCGAGGAGCAGGAGCCCCTCGCGCACCGCGTGCAGGACCGCGTCGTAGTACTCGTACATGCGGGTGATCTCGCCGGCCTCCAGGCCGTGGGTCTGGCGTCGCAGGCGTCGGCTCATCAGCAGCGCCCCGACTGCGCCGAGGGCAAGGACTGCCGAGCCCACCAGGCCGAGCCGCAGGATCTCGCGGAGGACGTCCTGCTGGATGTGCTCGAGCGTGATGCCGCTCGAGACCAGCGCGACGACCGCCCCGTCGTCCGTCACGGGCACCACGGCGCGCACCGACGGCCCGAGCGTGCCGGTGTACTCCTGGGTGAAGATCTCGCCATCCGGCGCACCTCCGAGATCGCCGACGAACGGCTTGCCGATCTGGCTCACGTCGGGGTGCGTGAACCGCGTGCGGTCGAGCTCCATGACGACGATGAAGTCAGTGCCGGTGTCGAGGCGGACGTCCTCGGCGTACGGCTGGAGGACGCGCGTCGGGTCCGGGTCACGCAGCGCGGAGCGGACCGCGGGGGAGTCGGCCACCGCCTCGGCGACGGCCACGGCCCGGCTGGTCGCCTGCGTGCGGGCATCCTGCCGCGCGTCGTACGCCGCGAACCCGAGCGCCGCGGCGACCAGGAGCACCACGAGCAGGAGTTGCAGAAGGAAGATCTGCCGGGCGACGGAGTGGTCGCGGCGGAGCCAGCGCATGTTCGCGATTCTGCCCCACCCGGCGCGGACCCTGCGGCGTGGCCGCGTCGCCCCGCCGTGAACTCTGTGAACGCAAGGGTGACGACGGTCACATGTCCGAACAGCATGAGTTCGTCGGGACGGTCCCGAAACCGCTGGAGGAATCATGAGCAGCACCACTGGTCAGGCAGGCGCACCCGTTCGCCGCAAGGACCGCACCCACTACCTCTACCTGGCCGTGATCGCGGCCGTGGCGCTCGGCATCCTGGTCGGCGCCGTGGCGCCGGCGTTCGCCGTCGAGCTCAAGCCGCTCGGCCAGGCCTTCGTCGGCCTGATCAAGATGATGATCCAGCCGGTCATCTTCTGCACGATCGTCCTCGGAGTCGGCTCGGTCCGCAGCGCGGCCAAGGTCGGCAAGGTCGGCGGCCTCGCACTCGGCTACTTCCTCACGATGTCGACGGTCGCGCTCGGCATCGGCCTGCTCGTCGGCAACGTCCTCAACCCCGGTGACGGGCTGCAGATCACCCCGGCGACCGCTGAGGCCGGCAGTGCCCAGGCGGCTGGCGCACACGCCACCACGGCCGAGTTCCTGCTCGGCATCATCCCGACCTCGATGCTCTCCGGCATCACCTCCGGCGAGGTGCTGCAGACCCTGCTCGTCGCGCTGCTGGTCGGCTTCGCCCTGCAGGCCATGGGCACCTCGGGTGAGCCGATCCTCAAGGGAGTCGGTCACGTGCAGCGCCTGGTCTTCCGCGTGCTGTCGATGATCATGTGGGCCGCCCCGGTGGGAGCGTTCGGTGCCATCGCTGCCGTCGTCGGCGAGACCGGCCTCGGCGCGCTGCAGAGCCTCGCCGTCCTGATGCTCGGCTTCTACATCACCTGCGCGCTCTTCGTCTTCGTCATCCTCGGCTCGCTGCTCCGCATCGCTGCGGGGGTCAACATCTTCAGCCTGCTGCGCTACCTCGGTCGCGAGTTCCTGCTGATCGTCTCCACCTCGTCGTCCGAGTCGGCCCTGCCGCGCCTGATCGCGAAGATGGAGCACGCCGGCATCGACCGCCCGACCGT
Organism: Nocardioides cavernaquae; assembly: GCF_003600895.1. Classification (NCBI taxonomy): domain Bacteria; kingdom Bacillati; phylum Actinomycetota; class Actinomycetes; order Propionibacteriales; family Nocardioidaceae; genus Nocardioides; species Nocardioides cavernaquae. The sequence continues at coordinate 3,211,256 of NZ_QYRP01000002.1, read as the reverse complement.
CGGCGTCGTGGTCCCGACCGGCTACTCGTTCAACCTCGACGGCACGGCGATCTACCTGACGATGGCCTCGCTCTTCATCGCCTCGGCCATGGGCGACCCGCTGTCGATCGGCGAGCAGGTCTCGCTGCTGCTCTTCATGATGATCGCCTCCAAGGGCGCGGCCGGTGTCACCGGCGCCGGCATGGCCACCCTCGCCGGCGGCCTCAGCTCGCACCGTCCGGAGCTGCTCGACGGCGTCGGCCTCATCGTCGGCATCGACCGGTTCATGTCCGAGGCCCGCGCGCTGACGAACTTCGCCGGCAACGCGGTGGCCACCGTCCTGGTCGCCGGATGGACCGGCGGCATCGACCGGCCCCAGCTCGACCGCGCGCTCTCGGGTGCCGACCCGTTCGACGAGACGACGATGGTCGACGACCACGGTCCGGATGGAGCGGTGGAGCCGGTGGAGCCGGTTGTGGCGGTCGTCCCGGAGCCGCGGACCGTCCCCGTCTGACGGCGTACGACGAGCTGCGACACCAGGGCGGAGCCCACGGTGATCTAGCAGCGTGACCGCTTGCGGGCGGGTCGGTGCACCTCAAGTGCCCGGCCCGCTCGCTACGGTGACCCCATGACCCGGGACGCGCTGCTCTCCATGCTGCGCCGGGTCCTTCACCCGCTCTGGCGGCTGATCACCGCAACCGTCGCCTCCTGCATGCGCTGGCGCGTCACCGGCCTCGCGGCGGAGGCGGCGTTCTTCGCCGTGCTCTCGATGCCGCCGCTGATCTTCGCGCTCACCGGTGCGATCGGTTACTTCACCGAGCGCTTCACTCCCGGGCAGATCGAGGAGATCCGGACCGCGACGCTCGACCTTGCCGGGCGCGCGATGACCGAGAGCGCGGTGCGCAACGTCATCGAGCCGACGTTCGACACGGTCATCGAGGGTGGCCGCCTCGACGTTATCTCGATCGGATTCGTCCTGGCCCTGTGGTCGGGCAGCCGCGCGCTCAACGTCTTCGTCGACACCATCACGATCATGCACGGACTCGGTGGGCACCGGGGGATCGTGCAGACCCGGGCGCTCTCGTTCGGGCTCTACGTGCTCGGCCTGCTCACCGGCATGGTGACGATCCCGTTGCTCGTCGCCGGGCCGACCCTGGTGAACCGGTGGATCCCCGATCGCATCGAGTTCCTCGAGGACCTCTACTGGCCCGTCGTACTCCTGCTCTGCGTCTGCTTCCTCGCGACGCTCTACCACGTGTCGGTGCCGGTCAGGACTGCGTGGCGCTACAACCTGCCGGGTGCCTGCTTCACGCTCCTGACCTGGGTGGTCGGCTCCTGGGTGCTCCGCTGGGTGCTGACCGCGACCGCGGGTGAGTCGACCTCGGTCTACGGTCCGCTCTCCGCGCCGATCACCGTTCTGCTCTGGCTCTACATCGTTTCCATCGCCGTCCTCATCGGCGCCGCACTCAATGCGTCGGTCGACACCGTGTGGCCGCGGCTTTCGAACCGCTCCGTGCCAGACTGACCCCCGTGGGAAACGTGAACCTGCCGACTCCTGTCGTCCTCGCCGGTGCCGGACTGTGCCTTCTGGGTGGTTACCTGGTCGGCGTCGTCGCTGGTCCGCCTGCGCCCGACCGCACCACGGCCGTCGTGACGAGCTATGAGGGTCCGACCCGCAAGCTCTGCCTCGAGGGTGAGGCCGTGTCCGAGCTCGACGGCGCGAAGGACGACGTGATCTGCGGAGTCTGGCGCCGCACCGACGACGCCGCGCAGCCCGCGAAGGGTGACAAGTTCAGGTTCGTCTCGACGATGAACAAGGGCCAGTCCGGCTCCGATGACGACGTCATCACCATCTTCGGCGAAGTCTCCGACTGACTGTGAGCGCTCGGGGTCTGGGCGCCGGCATCGGCGTCACGCTGCCGCTGCCGACACGGTCGCCGTGGTGGCAGCTCGGCCAGCGACTGCTGCTCGCCCTCTCGATCCTGGTCGGCACGGTGCTGCTGGTGTGGCTCGACGCCGACGGCTACTACGACGCGCGCGATGAGCACGTGTCGTTCCGCGACGCGATCTACTACACGACCGTCACGCTGAGCACGACCGGCTACGGCGACATCGCTCCTTCGACGGACACCGCCCGGATGATCAACGCGTTTGTGATCACCCCCGCGCGCATTGCCTTCCTGGTGCTCCTGATCGGCACCACCCTCGAGGTTCTCGCCTCGCAGGGACGCGAGATGTTCCGGGTCGCCCGGTGGAGGAAGCACATGGACCAGCACGTCGTCATCATCGGCTACGGCAACAAGGGCCGCAGCGCCACGACCACCCTGGTCATGAACGGCCAGGACCCGCGCAGCATCGTCGTCGTCGACCCCAGCCCGACCGGCGTCGAGGACGCCCATGCGGACGGGTACGCCGTCGTGGCCGGCGATGCGACGCGCCGCGAGGTGCTGCGTCGCGCCGAGGTCGAGAACGCGCGCCAGGTCATCATCACGACTGACCGCGACGACTCGACCGTGCTCGCCACGCTCACGGTCCGCCAGCTCAACCCCGCGGCGTACATCGTCGCGGCGGTGCGTGAGGAGGAGAACGTCCCGCTGATCCGCCAGAGTGGCGCCGACTCGGTGGTCACCTCCAGCGACGCGGTCGGCCGCCTGGTCGGCCTCTCGTCGCTGTCGCCGACACTCGGCGCGGTGCTCGAGGACCTGCTCACCTACGGCCAGGGCCTCGAGGTCGCCGAGCGGGAGCTGCTGGTCAACGAGGTCGGCAAGCAGCCGCAGTCGCTCACCGACCAGGTGATCGCGGTCGTGCGTGACGAGAAGGTCTACCGCTACTTCGATCCCTCGGTGACCCTGCTTGCCCGCGGCGACCGGCTCATCGTCGTACGCCCCGCCCAGGAGCTGCCGTGGGCGCCGCGCCCCGGCACCCACGGCGAGGAACTCGCGGTGGAGAGGGACTGAGCCGTGCTGCGGTTGCGGGTCTCGTCGCCTTCGGAGACGACCTCGGCCGTTCTCGCGCTGCTGCAGGCGGACCCCGCGGTCTCCAGCCTTGCCGTGATCCGCGGCGCGTCCATCGTGCCGTCGGGCGACCTGGTCACCGCGGACCTCGCGCGTGAGGGAGCCAACGAGATCGTCGAGGGCCTGCGCGCTCTCGGGGTGCACCGCACCGGCACGATCCACCTCGACGCCGTCGACACCTGGATCTCCCAGGATGGCTTCGACGCGGAGAGGCGTACGCCGGGCAGCAGCGCCGACGCGGTCGTCTGGGCCGCCGTCGTCCAGCGCGGCTACGACGACAGTGAGCTCAACTGGACCTTCCTGACCTTCATGAGCCTCGCCACCGTGCTTGCCTCGATCGCGATCGTGCTCGACTCCCAGATCCTGGTGATCGGCGCGATGGTGCTGGGCCCGGAGTTCGGAGCGGTCGCGGCGCTCGGAGTGTCCCTCGTGCGGCGGCGCTGGACGTTGCTCCTGGCGTCCTCCCGGGCACTGGTCCTGGGCTTCCTCTGCGCGATTGCGGTGACGGCCGTGTTCGCGCTGGTCACACGGTGGCTCGGCTGGATCACGCTCGCGCAGGTCACCGCTCCGAGGCCGGCGACCGGTTTCATCTACACACCGGACAAGTGGTCGTTCATCGTCGCGCTGATCGCGGCGGCCGCTGGGGTCCTGTCCGTGACCTCCTCGCGAGTCGGCGGTCTGTCCGGCGTCTTCATCTCGGTCACCACCATCCCGGCGGCCGGCAACCTCGCCCTCGGCCTCGCGTTCTGGGTGCCCTCCGAGATCTGGGGGAGCGTCCAGCAGCTCGCGCTCAACCTCACCGGCATGGCGGTTGCCGGATGGCTCACGCTCGCGGTCCAGGAGCGTGTCTGGAATGCGATCTCGCTCCGCCGTGCCCGGCGGATCGAAGCGCGTCGGCGGTCGGATCTGTTCGACAGCTGAGGACGTCTCGCTGCGAGCATGGGCGCATGACTCGCGTGCAGCGCTGGGAACGGCGCACTGAGATTCCTCTGCTTCTGCTGGCTCTTGCGTTCCTCGTTGCGTACGCGTGGCCGGTGGTCGATCCCCGCCTGGAGCCGGACCTCGAACTCTTCCTCCGGTTCGTCTCGTGGGCGGTGTGGGTTGCCTTTGCGGTCGACTTCGCCATCCGGCTCGTCCTTGCTGGGGATCGCCGTCGGTACGCGCTTGTCCACTGGTACGACGTCGCGCTGATCATCCTTCCGGTGCTGCGGCCGCTGCGCCTGCTCCGTCTCCTGGCGTTGATGCGGATCCTGCACCGGAGTGCGGCGACTTCCCTGGTCGGGCGCGTGACGGTCTATGCGGTCGGGGCGGCGGTGATGGCAGTCGGGCTGGGAGCGGTAGCTGCCCTCGATGCCGAGCAGGACGCGGCCGGCGCGAACATCACGGCGTTTGGCGACGCGCTCTGGTGGGCGACCTGCACCGTCACAACCGTCGGTTACGGCGAGGTCTACCCGGTCACGACGACCGGGCGGCTGGTTGCAGTCGTGCTGATGGTGATCGGGATCGCGATGGTCGGCGCTGTGACCGCTTCGGTTGCGGCGTGGTTGGTGAGAGCGGTCGAGGTGGGGGAGACGCGGCCCAAGGACCTGTCCGCGGGTGTCGACAGGTGAGGCATGGCCTGTGGGTGAGAAGTGGGCTCTGACCTGCGGAAATAGTTTCCACAGATCGGTCTGCGGGGGTTCCATCCGTAGGCTGATCTCGATAGAATCGAGAACATGTTCGAACCTTCGCAGGCCCGGAGAGGCCCGGCACCCGCTGGGCCCTTCGGTGTGCCCGGAGGTGTGCCTGCGGGTGTGCCGGTGGGAGCGGCGGCGGTGCAGTCCTGGACGTCGGCGCTGTTGTCGGTGTCCCGGGCCCTGGACGACGGTGAGCGCATCGACCTGCTCCGCGCGCTCGAGGAGCTGACGTGTGCTGCGGCGGGTGCGCAGGTGATGGTGACCGCTGACTTCGACGCCTCGCAGCGCGCCGAGCAGGCCGCCCAGGGTGTGCCGGTGGCGCGGCAAGGTCGCGGGGTCGCCTCGCAGGTGGCGCTGGCTCGACGCGAGTCCCCGTTCCGCGGCAGGCAGCACCTGGGCATGGCCAAGGTCCTCCCGACCGAGATGCCCCACACACTGACTGCGTTGCGGGCTGGTCTGATCACCGAAGACCGCGCGAAGGTGCTGCTGCAGGAGACCGCGTGCCTCACCCTCGAAAACCGGATCACGATCGACCGTGCGATTGCGGGTGACCCTGAGGCTCTGTCGGACTACTCCGACAAGCAGCTGATCGCTGACGTCCATCGGCTCGCCTACAAGCTTGAGCCGGGTTCGGTGATCGACCGCCGCGCCAAGGCCGAGGCCGACCGGCGGGTGACGCTGCGGCCGGCGCCGGACGTGATGAGTCAGCTGTCCGCGCTGCTCCCGGTCACCCAAGGCGTCGCCGTGTTCGCCGCGTTGAGCAAGGAAGCCGACCGGCTCCGCGCCGCGGGCGATGGACGCTCCCGGGGTCAGCTGATGGCTGACCTGCTCGTCACCCGGGTCACCGGCGCTGCTCCTGTGACGCCGGGTGGTCCGCCGGTGGTGCCGGTCGCGATCAACCTCGTGGTCTCGGACCAGACACTGCTGGGCGGCTCCGATGATCCCGCGCATGTCGACGGGTTCGGGCAGATCCCCGCCGACCTGGCCCGGCAGCTTGCGCACGACACGCTGGATGCAGGGCTGAAGGTCTGGCTCCGTCGGCTCTATGCCTCACCGGATGGTCGTCTCGTGGCGATGGACTCCCGCGCTCGTCTGTTTCCCAAGCTGTTGGCGAAGCTGATGATCTTCCGCGACCGGGTCTGCCGCACGAAGTGGTGTGGGGCGCCGATCAGGCACCTCGACCACGCTCTGGATCACGATCAGGGTGGTCCGACCTCCGCCCGCAATGGTCAGGGGCTGTGCGAGATGTGCAACCACGCCAAGGAAGCGCCGAACTGGCGGGCCGGACCGTCCCCGCACGGTCCGCCAGAAGACCAGGCGATCGTCACGACCACCCCCACCGGACACTCCTACGTGTCCCGGCCGCCACGAGCTCCCACTCCGTACGACGGCGCTGCCTGACCCGCTCGTTGTGCCCGGATCTGGCGAGATCCGTGCACGCCCTCAGCGGATGGATAGGTTGATGTTCATGCTTGGTGCCAGGACCAGTGACATCGCGAACGATCTCCTCGCATTCTCAGAGGCGGCCGCAGCCGAGTGGATGATCGGCTGCACCGACGACGAGCTCGTTCGAGTCTGCTCAGTAGCGGACTGGCTTCTCCTGCACGGACCGACGACCAAGTCAGGGGCAAGTATGCAGCTGGCGAAGGCCTGCGCCTTGGCCGCGGTTTACGTCATGGAGGGCGCACCCCGCGAACTGGCGAGCGGCCGACGCGCGCGAGTGCCGGATGGCGCACAGATCTCTGACGGGCGCTGGCCCAACTACGCCCTGCAGGAGGCTGCGCCTCGGCACTACGGCGTTGGCGCAGACGCAATCGCCTACTGGGCGTGACCCCATATCGAGGTCGAGCGCGTCGGCAATCCGCCCTCACCTGCCGCAAGGAGGGCGTTTTCCTGCGCCCCGCTTCTCAGGTCGACATGATCAGCAGATGGAACTGGCAGCACGCGCCCGCTTGACCCAATGGCCCATCGGCTTTGCAATCGGGGCTGCCTGCGGCGTTGCCGTTTGGGTCGTCTACTTCGTGCAAGCAAGTGTCTTCGACGGACTCTTCTGGGATGTCTTTGTACTCCCCGTCCTTGGAGTGGTCGCGCTGGCGTCGCTTGCAGCCGCAGCACGGTCCCGGACCCGCAGACGATGGTGGTTCGGGTTCGCCGGCGGCGCGGTCCTGATGGTTCCGGTGGCGGTGCTCGTCTTCATCCTTCTTTTCGCGATCCTTGGCCTGGCATAGAGCACGCACAAACCGGGAAGCACTCATCTGCCGCGACCAGTGCGGACCTGCCGATGGTGGTCGCGTGGTGATGGTGCGGCCATCCGGGGTGAGCCCAGGCAGAGCATCCGCCACCCTCTAGTCGAGTTGGGTCAAGGATGAGCGGAACAGTGCACCGCCAGACTTCAGATTCCGCAACTCGAGGCCAAGCATTAAGGGCGCAGCTACAACCGCCAGTGCGGACGCGACGACCAAGCTCGTACCCGAGGGAAGTACCACGGTCAGCGCAACAAAGAAGGCAATGAGAATCGCCGCCGACCGGCGGCTTTGGCGATCGTTTTGGGGCTTCATGGCCCAGGGTGCAAGTTGGTCAAGGCGGTAGCCGAACCCAAATGCAATCGGGATTGCTAAGGCTAGGAGAAGAATCCGGTCCGCATGTTCCATGGACACGGTCTGCTCGATGAGGCACCTCCTGACGGCGAACACCAGGATCGTGATCCAGGCAATTGCCCGCAGAAGTACGGCGTGCACGCTCACGCTTGAGCCCGGAAAGTGACCGCTCGAACAATGTCGTTGAGCTGATTTCGGAGGTGAAAGCGCAGGATCACGGCCATACTCGGCAGCCTATGGCTCGGCGCGGCGGCCCGCTCGGACATGCCGGTTCAGACCTACTCTGATTCCGTGCTGCTGACCAGTGACAACGTGGAGCGTGAGTTCGGCCTGACGTTTCCGCACAAGGCCGCGGCCGTCGCTGAAGATGCGGGCACCGATCCCGCTGGCCGAGTTGACTAGGTCTTCGCCACGAGGTGATGAGCGAGGCCCTGGATGATCCAGTCGCGCTGCGGTTGGTCTTCGACTGGATCGATCGTCTCCTAGGCGCCGACGACGACATGATCGACTACTGGACGCACGCTCACGAATGCGGTTTGGGCACCGCACGTCGAGGCGTTCGGAGGCCCGCTTCTCAGGCAGGCATGGGAAAAGTAGCGAAGGCGATATGACCCGCTCAGCCGCGATGACGGCACTGCTTTCCGTCATGAGGTGGACATGCGCGAAGGTCCTGATGACGAACAGTTCACGTTGCTGATGCGGACGGAGATCGCCGCCGGCGGACAAGGGTGGGTACCTGACGTTCTGTCTGGCCAGGCCGATGGGCGATGGAGCGCGACGCGACCTTTCGCCAGGGCGACGCTTGTCTGGACGGTTGAAGCTGCGAGCCACTTTGAAGCCATGACCCTCTACTGGAAGCGTCAAGGGTGGGGCGTGAACACGACCGACTTCCCTGACGTAGATGGGCAGTCGTACGCCTCGCGCAACTGGGAGTGATCCGGCCTCACAAGCCGCGGGTGGTCGGAGCTGGGATCCTTGCGGCATGAGGATCTTCCGCTGGCTTGGGCTGGGTAAGCGAGTTCCCACACCGGACCCCGCTACCCCCGAGGCAATCGCTGCGGCATGGGAGCGAGTCGCGCGGGACTGCCGGTGCCCTGACATCTACTACTGCCCGTCGTCCGTGGACATCGAATGCCCTAGGCACGGCGGCTTCGCGACGTGTTGCGCTCACCCTGAGTTGCACGTCAACGCCCGCTGAATCCGCTCGCTCATGCCGCTGATACAGCGGGAACTGCCGATGTTCGCTCGATCATTCAGCCGACTCGCGCCAGCGTTTGAGCGAGGCCAAGTCGCGCCGGTGGACCCATAGGCGGTGCCCAGCGACCGTGACCCTGCTGTAAGCAAGGTGGCCCCGCTCCACGACGAGGTCATGTCGATCGGCTGAGGCGAGCAACTTCTTTGGCGTGGGCCCGGTCCACGCAGTCCAGACCTGGACCTCGCCGGCAGCGAGCGCGAGGATCCGCCAGCGCGTGAAGAGCAACTCCCAGTTGCCGAACCCGCTAAACGCTGGGTACATGCCAGAGAAGGCAGGGACAGCGTCATCGACAGTCGCCCCTGACTGGCCGAACCGTCGAATCAGGAGCTCGGTCTGCCGACCGTCCCGCGAGTCCTTGTCCACGCCCTTCAGCCTAGTAACCAAGTGCGCGGATCTGCCTCGAACAGGATGCGACGGGTCAGCGCTCGAGGATCCTCGCGAGTACGTCGAGGTTGGCCCGCATGCCTCGCTTGAAGAAGCGTTCTGCCACCGGTCCGAGAAGAGCCGCGGGCCCTGTGAGTCCGGCTGCACCGATCGTGCCCTCGAGCGTGAGCCGGGTCGCCGCGTCACGTGGCTCGACGATGTAGCGGTAGGCAAACGGCGTCGGGCCGCTGATGGAAGAGAAGGTGACCTCGCGCCCACTCTCGTAGCCGGTGATCTCAACCTCGTTGTGCGCGGAGCCGCCAGGTAGTTGCCGGTGCACCTCATATCGCGTCCCGAGCCCTCCGGTGCCGGCGATGCAATCGACCCGATGCACGGCGGAGTACCACTCGGGCGTAGTCGTGAAATCGGAGACGAAGGCGAAGACTGTCGCCGGTGAGGCAGCGATGTCGAGCCTCAGCTGGAAGGTCATGCAGGCTTCCTCACGGGCGTAGGGGCGAGGGACTCCCTAACCAAAGGCTAGAACGATCATCAGCCGAGGCGCGGCACGGCGGAGCGAGTGGCGCGATCATGCCGCTGTGCCGTCACTACTACGGCCCCTCCTCGACAAAGATCCTGATCGGGGTCTCAGCAGTGAGGACCGTGCCCGGGGCTGGAGACTGATCCACATACGTGCCGGGTTCGGCACTGCCCGTGCGCCTCGTGCGTGCCTGAATGACGGTGTCATTCCCGGCGGCGTCGAGTGCGGCACCCAAGAGCTCCTGGCCATCGAGATAGGACATCCCGACCAGGTCGGGCATGACTGGCTCGACGACGCTCGGCGCCTCGGGCGCCTTCTCAACTACTGGTGAGGTGTCAGGCCGCACCTCTGGAGAATCGGCGCCGCACGCGGTCAGCGTGGTGAACAGCGTGATCCCGACAAGGGCACGCGAGGCGAGCGACAACATGGATTCTCCTCTGCGGGTCGACTGACGGTAGGCCGTGCGCGTCGATGAGCGCATGTCTTCCGATGGTCGGACGCCAACGGTCGGAGCGGGTTAGCGTGACGAGCATGTTCAACGTCGGGCAGCAGACTGCCGTTCGCGGTGCCTTCGAGCTCGCCGGCTACGTCGGTGAGCTCAGGACCCTTCCGCTGGGATCTGGCGACGAGGTCTGCTTCGTGCTGGATCAGGAGGACCTTTTGGCGCTCACCGGCGACGAGCGTGTCCTGGAGCAGGTTCTGGAGCAGCTGCTTGGTCGGAAGGTCTGGGTCCTGGCATCCGTCGATGACAGGACCGTGCCCTTCGAGTGAAGTCGAACGCACTCATCTGTAGCCGCGGAGGGTGTGCCGACAGCGTTCACAGGATTGATTGCCCGGGTCGATAGGTTTCAGCGGTGACCACCACCGCACGCGCTTCCCGGCGCACTCGGATCGGTTTGCTCCAGGTCTGCGCAGCGGGCGTCCTCTGGGGGACCGGTGGCCTGGTGGTGACGTTCCTGCACGAGCGCGACGGGTTTGGAGCGATGACCGTCAGCGCGTGGCGGATGGTCATCGCGGCAGTCGCGTTGATCGTCTTCGCAACTGCCGCACGGCGGGGACGCGCCGTCCTGAGAACGATGCGGGAACACCCGCTGTTGGTGACCCTCGTTGGTTGCGGCACGGCCACCTATCAGGGCCTCTACTTCGTCTCTGTCCTGATGGTCGGGGTCAGTGTCGCCACGGTCGTCTCGTTGGGGCTCGCCCCGATCCTCGCCGCCACGTGGGAGCACCTCGCGGCAGGGACCCGGCCATCGCGGCGACAGGTCGCGGTCCTCGCCGGAGCGCTCAGTGGGCTGGTGTTGATCAGCTTCGCTGCGGGTCATGGATCGGCGGCGCCGAGTGACGAGCCAGCGCTGGGTCTGCTGCTTGCGGTCGCGGCCGGAGCGACGTACGCAGGCACGACGGTGCTCGGGCACCGGCTCTCCCAACAGGTCGAGGCCATCGCGTTGACGACGTGCGCCACAGTGGTGGGCGCGATCGTCCTGGCCCCGTTCTTCGTCGTCGCAGCCGTGACGGGCGCACCTGTCCTCACACCGGATCCGGTCTCGCTGACCTTGCTGGCCTACCTCGGGATCGCGACCATGGCGCTGTCGTACGGGCTCCTGTACGCAGGACTGCGGACCACGTCTGGATCCGCAGCCACGGTGGCCACGCTCGTGGAGCCGTTGTCTGCCGCAGCATTGGCGGCCGTGCTGCTTGGCGAGCGGCTGCCTTGGCTCGGAGTCGTAGGGGGAGCCCTGATCCTGGCGGCGGTCGTTGCGCTGAACCCCGCCGAGGAATATCCCGCGCCGGTCTGAGGGTCAATGGCCTGGGTTGACCAGCCCGACGTTGCTGCGTGTGGCTGCAACGGCGGCCGTGATGGCGGCGGTGATGGCGAGCAGGGCCAGGAGCGCGCCGGTGCCGCCGACCAGGATCATGCCCAGTCCGACGACCCACAGGCCGGACTCATCAGTCGTCGCCGCATCCTGGCCCCACGCGACCGCGAAGCCGAGGACCGCGGCCGGCGCAAGCGTGAAGATGGCGACGACCCGGCGACTCAGCAGGTACGCCGCGACGGCGGCGACCGCGATGGACGCGCCGCAGCCGATCACCTGCCAGGCGCGATAGGGGCCCTGCGGATAGCCGTCCACGAGGTAGTACTCGTGGTCCCACCCCAGCCAGGCGAACCACATGGCCGCGGAGAAGAGGGCCAGTGCCACTGAAACACCAAGAATCCGGACCATGGTCGATGCTGACATCCGGTGAGGGCGGAGTTCGAGCGTAGAACTACTCAACTTCGTCGCCCGGTCGACCGTCGCAGAGGATCAGGCCCGCAGGACCTTCTCCATCGCCTTGCCCTTGGCCAGCTCGTCGACCAGCTTGTCGAGGTAACGGATCTTCTGCATCAGCGGATCCTCGACCGACTCGACGCGGACGCCGCACACGACGCCGGTGATGAGCGACGCGTGCGGGTTGAGCTCGGCGGCGTCGAAGAACTCCTCGAACGTCGTGCCGGCGGCGAGGTGGCCGGCCAGGGCTGACTCGTCGAACCCGGTGAGCCACTCGATCACCTCGTCCAGCTCGGCCTTCGTGCGCCCCTTCTTCTCCACCTTGGTGACGTAGTGGGGATAGACCGAAGCAAAGCTGGTCGTGAAGATGCGGCTCATGCGGGTGCCTCCGTCCATGCCTCGATGACCCGCGCCAGGCGGGCTCCTGCGTGCAGCCGGGCGGGTACGCCGAGCGCGGGGTCGTCCAGTCGATGGAGTACGACGCGGTCGAATCCGCTCTCGTGGAGCGCCTTCTCGGCAGCCGGGGCATCAGCGAAGTGGAAGTGGATCCGGCCACGGACGAACGCTGCGAGCAGGACGCCGAAGCCCCGGGCTGCGCCGCCACGAAGCTCGCCGGAGAGGTGCAGGTCGGAGATGTAGACCCCGGCCGGGAACCGTGCCAGCTCCGCACCGAGGCGACCCCAGAGCGTGCGGACGGCCTCCGGCGGCAGGTAGTTCAGCAGCCCCTCGGTGATGATCGCCGTGCCGCGCGTCGGGTCGAGCGAGGCCATCACGGAGGCGAGGCTGCCCGGCCCGTCCTCACGCAGCGCGTCGAAGTCCACGACCGCGTGCGTCGTGCTCCGCGGCAAACCCTCAAGAGCGCGCCGCTTGCGGTCTGCCATCGCGGGCAGGTCCGCCTCGACGTAGGCCAGCGCCTCGCCGTACTGCTCGGAGAAGCGCTGCCCCCGCGGCGACATCCCGGACGCGATCTCGACGACCTGGCTGATCCGGCCGTCCTTGATCGCGGCGTGCAGCAGGTCGTCCATCACCTGGTGGCGGCCGAGCAGCAGGCCCTCGAGCGTCGGTCCACCGAGGCGCCCGCTGACGGCATTGAGAGGCGCGAGCAGGCCGTGCAGGACCGCGCCAGTCCTGGTGTCCAGCTCTGCCGGTCCGAGACCGTTGCGTGCCCACACGTGCCCTGTGTAGTGGGCCGTCGGGCTCACCGCGTCGGGGCTGCGGCGAAGGCGGGGGAGGCGCTTGGACGGGGTCACCACGCGAGCGTAGGTGCACCGGTCCACAACAGCCCAGAAATGCACCAAGGCCCCGCCGGAGCGGGGCCTGTCGGTGGGCGATACTGGGTTCGAACCAGTGACCTCTTCGGTGTGAACGAAGCGCGCTACCACTGCGCCAATCGCCCGTGTGGTGCGCCGGGAACTCTAGCGCACCAGCGGCCCCAAACCCGAAATCGGGGTCACATGCCCGGGAGCTCGGGCACGACGTCGCTGATCGACTGGATCCGGTCCCAGCTGCTGATCGCGAGCCCCGGCCAGCCGTACGCCGCGATCAGGGCCGCCGCAACACCGAGCACCAGCACTGTCGCCAGGAGTCCCAGCAGCAGTCGACGGCGTCGTACGGCCGGGTCCATGTTCTTCACCTGGGCGGTGGACTTCTCCAGCCAGGCGCGGGCGCGCTGCAGCAGCTTCTCCGCCCAGGCCCACTCCGTCGCGAGGATCGCGAGACCCGCGACGACGATCAGGAAACCGGGGCCGGGGACCGGGCCGGTCATCACGGCGCCGGCGAGGACGATCGCCACGCCGATGACGGTGACGACGACCTTCGTGGCGAGGCCGGTGACCGGGTTGGCGTGGAGGCGCGTGTGGAGCCGCTTGGCCGCATTCGGCCGGGGCTCGGTCTCGGGTGGGCGCTCCTCAGTCGTCACATGCAGAGCCTAGCCGCGGGTGTGAGCGGGACCACGTGACACTCGTCCAGAAAAACCGCGTCATGGTGTCGCACTTGCTCCGTTCCTCTCCCACAGGGCCACGGAGCGGCCCAGTCAAGGCGGAGGCAACGTGATGATGTTCGAAGGCGAGATCCACACCGGTTCGGTCACCCAGTCAGTGGCTATGGACTGCGTCGACGGTGCGGGGCAGACCCTGTCTCTCGACGCCGACCTCGGCTACTCGACGACTGACCCCTACGCGGTCACGACCACCTTCCACACGGGTGGCGGCGACGTCATCTGGACCTTCGCCCGCGACCTGCTCATCCGCGGTCTCACCTCGCCCTCCGGCGACGGCGACGTCCACGTGTGGCCATGCCTCGACGCCTCCGGCCAGGCCGTCGTGATCGTCGAGCTCAACTCGCCCGACGGTGAGCTGCTCGTGCAGATCCCGACGAAGGACGTCTACCGCTTCGTGAACCGCACGCTCAGCGCGGTCCCGCTCGGCTCCGAGGGCGACTACCTCGACCTCGACGCGCTGATCAACCAGCTGATGGCTGCCTGACCCCCACAACTCGGACGCGCGACGCTGGTACGGACTCTTTGAGGGAGGAGCCCGTCACAGCATCGGCCCACTGCCAGAGCCTCGTTCCCACTAGGGATCGAGGCTCTGTGCTTCCCGCTCGGCCCACACCCTGGCGACCTCGGTGGTGACGGGTCCGGGCGCGCCGAGCGCGCGGCCGTCGATCGCGTGGACGCCCTGGACGTTGCGGGTGCTCGACGCGAGGAAGACCTCGTCGGCTTCGAGGAGTACGCCGAGGGGCGCGTCGACCTCGCGCGCTCCGAACCACTCGAGCACCAGGTCCCGCGTGACGCCCGGGAGGCAGCCGGACTCGAGAGTGGGCGTCCGCAGCTCCCCGTCGAGCACGTAGAAGATGTTGGAGCCGGCGCCTTCACACAGGTCGCCGTTGAGGTTGGCGAGGATCGCCTCGCCCGCGTCATGCTTCGCTGCGTGGGCGGTGCTGAGGATGTTCTCGGCGAACGCGGTCGACTTGATGCCGACCAGCGGGCTCCGCTCGTTGCGGGGCCAGGGCGAGGTCACGATCGCCGTCGTGGGGGAGTACGACGCGAAGGCGGTCGACGTGATCGCCAGTGTCGTGCCGGTCCAGGTGATCCTCAGTCGCTGTAGTGGGTGGGCCTCTGCGGCCAGGACCTCGGCGACCCCTCGGCGTACCAGGGCGTCGTCGGGGGAGTCGATGCCGAGGACTGCCGCACCGTGGTTCAGGCGGGCGAGGTGTCTGGTCAGCGCGAACGGGGTGCCGTCGAGCACCTTGAGGGTCTCGAAAACCCCGGCCCCGACCGTGAAGCCGCGATCAGTGACCGCGACCGCGGGCGCGTCGGGATCCGTGACGATGTGACCGTTCACCCATGCCTGCACAGGGCAACCCTCCCATTCGACGCGCTGACGGACCCCCGATTTTGCACGCCGTACCCGTTCGGCTAATGTTCTCGTCGTTGCCCGAGCGGTTCGCCGGACGGGTAGCAGGCGGACATAGCTCAGTTGGTAGAGCGCAACCTTGCCAAGGTTGAGGTCGCGAGTTCGAGTCTCGTTGTCCGCTCGGAGAGGTCTCTCCGCAGAAGTTTGGCCTCCGCGGTGGGTTGGCCGAGAGGCGAGGCAACGGACTGCAAATCCGTGTACACGGGTTCAAATCCCGTACCCACCTCCACACCCACCAGCAATACAACTCAAGACCCGGGCGATTGGCGCAGCGGTAGCGCGCTTCCCTGACACGGAAGAGGTCACTGGTTCAAACCCAGTATCGCCCACCACCATGAAACAGCCCCTGAACAGCGGAAACGCGGTCAGGGGCTGTTCGCATTTCGTCCTCCGTCCGCTGCTTTCGCGGGCCTGAGGGACTAACTGAGGGACTAACGGGTTTCATCGGATTCACTCGGCATGTCGAAGAGGGCATCCATCGCCGTCGCGCCGGTTTCAATGATCGGCCGTAGCTCGTGGCGGTAGACCTGCTCGGTGACACGGGTGCCCCTGTGGCCGACCGCTCGAGCAATGTCCTCGATGCTCAGGCCCGACGCTGACAGCAGTGAGACGAAGGAGTGCCGTAGGTCGCGCGGCGTCCAATCGTCGGGATCGATGCCTGGGACGAGTTTGAGGGCCCGTCGGAAGTCGCGCCGCACGTTGGCAGCGTCCATGGCTGTCCCGTTCGAGGTCGCGAAGACGATTCCCGGATCAGCCCAGGTCGTCGACTTCAGACGGAATTCGGCCTGACGGACGCGATGTTCCCTGAGCCGCTGGGTCACGAGTGCCGGCAGCGCGATCGTGCGCCGCGACTTCGGCGTCTTGGTGTCTCCGGACCGACGAACGGAATGCCACACCTCGACATGCGGCGGATCTGCCTCGAGGTGGACATGCTCCCAGCGAAGCGCCCGGAGCTCCTCGGTGCGCGCCCCGGTCAGGAGTGACATCACGATGTACGCGTGCAGCGGATCGTCGATTGTGTTGGCGACCACCGCCTGGGCATGCTCCATCGTGAGCGACTTGGACTTTCGACCTTCTCGTCCACGGGGCACTTGGCAGAGATCCACTACGTTGCGATCGACCATGTCGCGGCGCATCGCCTGCATGACTGATCGCTGAAGGATCCACCGCACTCGGCGGAGGCTGCTTGTCGACAGACGTGGTGCCAGGTCGTGCATCCATCTGTCGACTTCGTCCGCTCGAAGTTCGCGGAGCTTTCGACCGCCTAGTTTCGGGATGATGTGGTTGTCGATCATGTTCTTGTTGCGTTTGCGCGTCTCGTCGTCGACGTTGCCTTGCCCGTACTCGAACCAGTCGCGCATCGCATCCGAGACCTTGTAGAACTCGGACCCCACCGCGAGCCCGGCTTCGTAGGACTTGACCCGCTTGGCCAATTCCCGCAGCGCGGCCGACTTGCTCGTGCCGGAGGCCTTGCGTCGGATCCGCTTCCCGCGGGTGTCGTATCCGACGGTCCTTTCCGCGATCCAGCGTTCGCGCTTCTCGTCCCAGTGCACACCGCCCTCATTCCGTGGGCGGCGCTGCTTCGTGGTCATGCGGCGTCCCCTCCACTCGCTGTCTCGACGTACTCCCCGAGCGCCGAGATCGGGACCAACCTGAGCCGGCCTTCTTTGAGAGTGCGCAGCCGGCCCGAGCGGATCAGCTCGTAGACCCGGTCACGACTCATGCGCAGCGCGCGTGCGGCCTCCTCAACTGTGTAGACGACCGGCGGCACTTCGTACTTCTCATCCATCTTCCTTCCCTTCCCGAGATTGCCGAACTGGTTGTCCACAGGCTTCGGGCAGCCGCGGGCCGGCACGGATGGCCTCCTTGGCGCGCTTGTACTCGTCCGTCCAGGCGCGTCGCTGGCGGATCGATCGCGCGATGGTCGCGGCGTAGTTGCGTTGTTCGACAGGAATGTCCTCCCAAACGAAGCGGGGGAGTCCGTCATCAGCCAGAACGTCGGCCGCGAGGCGTCGTGCTTCCGGTGCATTGATGCCGGCTTCCTCAAGGACAGCCCTGACCACCGCCGATCGGTCAGCACGGTGCTCGCCCAAGGTCTTTCCGGTCCAATGCCTCGAGACGAGAACGCGGCGGCCGCCCAACCCGAGGAACTCCCGATCGTGCGCCTTCGATGAGCACTGGCCTGGGACAAGGTCCGGCTCGGCGTCCTTTGGCGTTATCCCGAACCGGAGCCAGTTGGCGCAGGTCTCGGAGCAGGGGAGCCAGCGGACCTCGCCGAAGAGCCGATTGATGTGCGCTTCGTATGCCGGGTCCGGATCTTCGGGGTCGGAGTAGGTCTCGGCGATCGCCTTGGTCAGGTACTTGCAGAGGTAGGACACAGCTCGGCCGGTCTCTTCCGAGCCGCCGACGATGCCCTTGATGTCGAGCTGCCTGCCGAACCGCACGACGTGCATGGGCTCGCCCTCAACGTCGACCTGGTCGAGCGCTTCCTCCCATGACGGCAGCAACTCACCGGTCTCCGGGTCGAAGTAGCACAGCGTCACCGGATCCCATTGCGGCAGACGATCACCGCGCCCCTCGTCGTACTTCACCACCTCCACCGAGGGCCACCAGACGGCGCAGTACGTGGCAGCGGTGACCTGGCGCAGTACCGAGCGTGGGATGGCGCCGCGAAGGGCGGCATGCAGGTGGGGCGCCAGTCTTCGCTGGGGCTCGACCGTGGCGAAGTACTGCACCTTGTAGCCGGCGCAGCGGCGCAGGTTCTGCCACCACCGATCGACTGTCCGCGAGAACAACATCGCGTCGAGGGCAGCGCGCCGGTAGTCGTACCGGTTGGGGTCCGTCGGCGCTCCGGTGTGAGCGTTGATCTTGCCGTAGCTCGGCAGGGTGAGCGTGATGAACATCGACGGCCGGAAAGTCGCGCCCGTCCGGGGGTCGACGAACTTTCGGCCGACGCTGGTGTGGTCGGCCTGGACCTTCGGCAGATCCGGGAATCCCTCGAGCCGCCGCGTCGACCGTGTACGCCGATCGGTTGGGCCGTCACCATCGCCGGGATCGTCATCCTCCGGCTCACCTTCTGGATCCGGGTCTTCGGGCGGGAGCGGGTCGTCGACCAGGTGCCACCCTTCGCGACACTGCTGCATCCGGAGCCGACGTGCCTTGTCAGCACACGACGGACAGACGCTCGCTCGAGTTGAACCGCAGGGGATGGGCACCGAGGTGACATCACCGGTGGCTCGGTCGCTGACCTTTCGCAGCAACGGACGCCGGCACACACCGACCTTGTCTGCCCCTGCCTGAACCATCTGGGTGTCGATGGGCGGCGCGGTGAACAACGACGAGGTACTCATGCCGCGTCACCCGGGCCGTAGACAGGATTGCGCGTCGTCCCTGCCCAGAATCCAGCGCTCACCTCGGCATCGCGCGTGAAGACGGTGCACTCGACCGAGACCGGGCACCGCTGGCAGAGGTAGCGCATCAGGTCAGATGAGTACGTCGGCACGCGGAAGTTGTCAGTCCACGGCAGACCAGGCGCCTCAATGCACAACGAGTCGCGCATCCAGTCCGTCGAGAACTCCCTGCTGGTGGGTCGTCCTGGTCTGGTCATTCGTCGTCACCTCCGATGGGTGCCACGAGGGACATCTCGCGTGGCTTCCGCGGTGTCCGGGGCCGCCTGGGTGATACGACGTCCCACTCGCCGTCGCCAGCGAAGTCATCCAGGTTGTCGTTCGCCGGCAGCTCGACGAGGACATTCGCGCGATTCGTGGTCGCAACCGCGGCGATCACCTCGTCAGGCCAGTAGTCGGCCCGGACGCGATCCACGGCTCCGGTGTCGTCGACGATCCATGCCGTGCCCGGAGCCCGCGGTGAGATCCGGTGAGCGGGGGCGATCGCCGCCGCGCCTTCACCAAGGACCATGACCGTTTCCTCGATGGACCGGAGCCGCAGCGCGACAGTCTGGGTGAAGAGCCCGCGCATCGGCACGACGTCCTTGCGCGGGTCCTGGACGCAGGCCACGACCACAACACCGAGGGCCCGGCCTTGAGTGAGGATCTCGCTGAGCAAGCGCTCCGCGTCTCGCCGGATCGTGATGTCGGAATAGGCGGTGAGGGCGGCGAGCTCGTCGATCACCAGCACGTGCAGTGGATCGCCTGGCCTCGGCTGGTGAAGACGGCTGTGTCCGGCCATCTTCGTGCCGCGCTCGTCGATTACCTGGAGCAAGGACTTCAGGACGGCGAGCGCATCGCGTGGGTTGTACGCCGCGGCTGAGAAGAGCCCAGCACCCATCTGCAACTCGACACCGCGCTTCAGATCGACGCCCCACAGCCGGACAAGGTCCCGGCGAACCGCAGGGGAGAGGCCACAGCAGAGTCCCCAGAGCACTGACCCTTTGCCAGCCCCCGAGCAGCCGGCAATGAGTGTGTGGCGACCGCGAACGACGAGCTGCCATGTCGCACCGCTCTGGCCTCGGCCGAGGGTGACCTTGTCGTACGTCGGCAGAGGGCTCGCAGCCGCGGCTTGAACAGGTGCCGTCAGCGAGTCATGCATGACGAGCTCGATGACCGTGGAGTACCCAGCGCGGCGTCCCTGTGCAGGTCGGACGCGGTATGTCGCTGCCCTCAGGCTGGCTGCCAGCTTGGGCGCCGCAGTGTTGAGTTCTTCAATGGTCTGACCTCGCCGGGTTTCCACGGTGAGTTCAAGCACCGAGCCGTAGGTCCGGCACCGAAGCAGGCGGGGGACGTGGATCTGCGGATCGAGATCGCGACCCTTTCTGAACGGGGCGGCAAGACCGCACTGCTGCATGAGGTCTGCCCAGCGTTCATGGACGCGTCGACGCCAGGAGCGTCGGCGAACCGGTGCGGCGTACCGCTGCTCGAATGAACCGGCTGACGCCACGCTCCAAATGAGCAGCGCCGGAATCGGCGCCCAGGCGACGACGGCGGCGACCCGGGCGAGAGGGTCAAGTCCCGCGATCGCCGCAGCACCTGAAACCACCAGACCCAGACCTGCCCAGTTCCGCCAGGTCACAACGAGCTGGACGACCGTGGCCCCGAGGCTGATAGCGCGACTCACCGTGACTCCAGTTGGCGGATCGCCCGCTCCAGGCGGCTGGCCCCGTCTTCGAGCAGCGACAAGGTTGAGAGCGTCTGGTCAGCGATAGAGGGGGAGTACCGGTCAACGAGAGTTGCGGCGCGGTGAACCTCCTCGCCTGCTTCCCTCAGCAGGCGGTACGCCGCTGTCAGGTCCTCCCTCATGGCTGCCACTGCGGTCGACATCAGAGCCACCTCACGTTCGAGGTCGCGTCCTGACGGCTCAGGAGGTCTCGGTTGAGGTCATCGACGAGCTCGTTCACGAGGTAGCGAACTCGTCCAGCGTCTGCTTGGTGTGCGCTTTCCGCGTCTACAAGGCACTTCATGACGAGGCCGAGGGAGTCGGCTGCGTCGTTGGCGGCTCGGACCGCTGAGCGGATCAGGCTGGCCGCTTCCAGTTGCTCGATCGACATCACAGCGCCACCTCGTCGTCCTCGCCGTCGCGCGGCACCTCGGAGATCACACGGCCCATGAGGTTGTCGGACGCGAGCGCGAGGCTTGATGCAACGGCCTCGAGGCGGGGGTCGGTCAGCGCCAGCGTCTGCGCAGCTGACGTCAGCGACTCGGCCGCATCACTGATGAATGCCGCGGCGCTCAAGTACGACTCGCGTTCGTCAATCAGCCGGATCATCACGCCGCCGCCTTCGAGTCGGAGCCGCCTGAGCGGGCCTGGCCGGGAGCGTGGATGCCGCTGGCCCGGATCGACCACTGCAGCTTGGGACGTTCCTTGTTGGAGTCGTCGATCCACGCGGTCAACGTGAGCCCAGAGAACTCGACGAGGGTGAACGGCGTACCCGACTTGTTCTCGGGCGGAACCGGCTGGACCTTCGCGGCGACCTTGACGCTGACGGTCTTCTCCTTCTTGCCGGCGTAGGGGTCGGCGTCGATCACGTTGATCTGCCAGACCGGGAGGCCGTTCTCCTTGTCGACGGCCTGGGCCTTCGAGCCGTCGGGCCGAGCGGGTGCGTCGAAGTCCGCGACCGGCTCGAAGGCGTCGAGGATATAGGCGCCGTGTGAGAACACGTCACCGTGACGAACGTTGATGCGTCGCTGAACTGCCATGGGTCTTCCCCTTCTCGGTTGGGAGCTGAAGTGCTCACAACCGAGAAGACCGCAGGGGCTGGGGATAACTACACCACCCTGGTGGACGCTTCAGGACGTCTGTGGGACGGTGGAAACGTCCCTCAACGTCTCGGGAATGGGGATGGACATGTCGAACGAGCGACTCCGGAGCGCGCTCCTGAAGCGAGGTCTGACCTACGCCGATCTCGGCGAGAAGGTCTCGGTAGATCCGAAGACCGTTGAGCGCTGGGTGACGCAGCCGCGAAGGCCGCACCGTGCACATCGCCTGAGAGTTGCCGCCGTCCTGAGCGAGGACGATGGGTTCCTGTGGCCCGAAACAGCGAACGACCGGGCGTCGGTATCAGCGAGCCAGGCGGAGCTTGTCGAACTGTTCCCGAACCGGGGGTCGGTGAGCTCGGAGTTCTGGCTGTCGACGGTCGATCGGGCGGTCGATCAGGTCGACCTGCTCGCGTACGCCGCTTCCTTCCTGCACGACGCGTTGCCGGATTTTGCGGATCTCCTCGCGACCAAGGCACGCTCAGGCGTACGGGTCCGTCTGCTGTTCGGCGATCCCGACTCGGAGGCAGTGGAGCGGCGCGGCCGGGAGGAAGGCATCGATGATCTGCTCGCTGCTCGATGCCGGCTCACCTGGAGCTACTGGGCCCCATTCCTGGAGGAGCAGGGGATCGAGGCACGCATGCACGAAACGACGCTCTACAACTCGCTGTTCCGCTTTGACGACACGCTGCTCGTGAACACCCATGCGCTCGGAGTCGCTGCCAGCCACTCACCCGTCCTTCACTTGCAGAAGGTCGCGGGCGGCAGACTATTCGCGCAGTATCTCCAGAGCTTCGAGAGTGCTTGGAGTGCGGCTGATCAGTCAGTCCTGTCCGTGGCGATCGATGAAGGACGACCCCAACGTTAACGCGACAAGGATCGGACGCGGGGCACGTGGTTGGGCGGTAGTCCGGCTTTCCAAACCTCGATTCCAGGGTTCCCTGACGCGCAACCAGCGCACTGCGTAGGCTCACGCCGTGTATCAGCCGCAGCCACTTTCGACGCCGCCAGGCTCGCTCGCGGTCAGGCTCGCGGGTCTGGCGACTAGCAACCAGCTCACCATCTACGCCGGCGCGGGCATCTCAGCCGCAGACCCGACTTCGCTCCCCGGGGCAAAGAGCTTGGCAAATCTGATCTGGCGAAAGCTATCCCCCCTTATGGACCTGGGGGATGTAGATGAGTGGGATCTCCTATGCGTTGCAAACGCAGTTGCGGCTCACCCTGCAGGCAGCCAACTGCTGCGGCAGACCGTGCTCGGGGTCGCCGACATGACAGGCGCCTCGTTCAACTACGCCCACGAAGTTGTCGCCCTTCTGCTGTGCGAGGGCGTCGCCACGGTGCTCGAGATGAACTATGACAATTGCATTGAACGCGCTGCGCAGCCCGAGATCCCGATGGTCGTCAGGACTCCGACTGAACTCCTGCACGGCTCTAGCAGCGCACTAATGAAGGTCCACGGATGCGCGACGCTCCCACAGACAATGCTGGTGACGAGCGCCGATCTTGAAGGTGTCGGCTTTTGGGCCGACGCGATCGTGCGAGCGAACCTGAGCCAGAACCACTTCGTTTTTATCGGAATCGGGAGCGTCGCCGATTATGTTCAGGCCTCTCTCGAAACGGTTGTCGGCGCGGTCGGCAACGAACACCTTTACCTTGTCGACCCGGCACTCGCGGATTGGGAGGTGGCCGAGCCTCCGTTGGACTGGAAGGTCCTGCTCGGTGATCTTCCGCTCGAACAAAGAGTGGCTAGCCCAGCCGAGGAGTTCTGCGACGCCCTCCTGCGTGCGTATGTCCTGACGGTCTGCCAGTCCCTAGCCGAAACCGTTGACGGGTTTCCGCCGGAGCATCCTCAGAAGCAGGGCGTGCAACAACTTCTGTCTGCCATCCATGCCGTTGACGGTGTGAAGGCTCTGCGGTGGCTCAGGGGCATTTCCTGGGGATACGCACCCGGCACGAGTGTCGCATCGTCAGCGGTGACCCTCGAGGTGCTGGTCGCGTTGAGCGGCTTGATGGGAGCGGTTTGGGGTGCCCCCGCGTTGGGCTCCGAAGTAATGGGTTTCAGCCCGCTGACAAATTCTGCGCACGATGAGAGGTTCGATGTGATGCCGCTTTTGTCTGGGCACGGTGCCCGCGGACCGGCGGTTGTGAAGGAAGCCGAGCGGCGCGTCGCCATGGCTCGAAGGTCGGGGGACCTATCGACCGATGCGCCGGTTCTCGTCGTCGCGGGAGGACACCTCGGATCGCTTGGTTCAGCGGAGCTCCAGGCGGGTCGGATGTCGAACCTTGACGACGTGCTTGCTGACGCGAGGCGCACAATGGACGGCCTCGCTTTCGACCTCATTGGCAGTTCGGAACCAAGTCACCTCATCGATGGCCCCGCCGCGGGCCACATCCTCTATGTAAGAGCGGGAAGCATAGGAGAGGTGTCGTGACCGTCCCTGCCGAACTTGCGGACCTTGAACTGCTTGAGTTGTCTGAATCCGTCATGTCCGGTGCCGGTTACGTAGTTCAAAAGGCTGGCATCGAGGGTGCGCAGGTGCTCTTGGTGGAGAACGACGACAACATCGCTGTGATTGCCGCGCCGATCACCTTGCAACACCTCCTCGAAATCGAGCCGCTAGTAAGTCGCTCACTGAGCGAGAGGCTGGTGGCGGGACCGCCAAATCGCAAACGGTGGGACGCGTTCGTAGTGTTCCTGTGTGCGCAGGAGGCCACGACCGAAGAGACAGAACCGATCGCGGATCTCGTGAACAACCTTCGGTTTGCTCGACGGTTGGTAAGAATCGGAGTTGCTCCGACCAGGGCGGGTGTTTCTCGGTCTCTTCGTCCGCTCCTGCCCCTCCCAACCGCCCACGACAAGCCGCTCCTCGATCCACTCGACGAGCTGCGAAGAATTCTCGTAGTGGATGGGCTTGATGTCGCGGTGGTTCAGGCTGCCGTGGACGACTTCCAGGTCGCCGTCCCGAGCAGCGAAACGAGCTATCAGAACAGTGTGAGAGACCGAACCGAAATGGGTGACGACGAATGAACGCGGAGGTCGACGGCGCTGTATCAACCACGGACAGTCGACTCGTCACGCTTGCGATCGAAGGATTCCGGGGTTTCAACCGTCGGGTAGAACTCGATTTTGACGCATCGGCAGTGCTCCTTCATGGCCCTAATGGAAGCGGAAAGACAAGCGTCTTCGATGCTGTCCAGTGGCTTCTCACCGCAGACATTCCGCGGCTGGCGCCCTTTGGCCTTCGCAGGACTGATCAGTACCTACGAAACGCTTTCTCCGATGTCACGCAAGCGCATGTTAGCGCCACATTCCGAACCAGGACTGAGCTCATTCGAGTCACCCGGCGGGGCGACCTTCGTTCGTCACTCCTTGAGGTTGAGGACTCCAATGGTCGTGTGAGCGGACCGGTGGCCGAGGACAGGATGCGATCGCACCTAGCTCCCGGAGCTCTGCCGCTTGCCGAGGTGCTCCACACCAGCGGACTTCTGCAGCAGGACGACCTCAGGCAGATCCTGAAGACGAAGCCCGACGAGCGGTATCGACAGCTGATGAGGTTGCTTGGGCTCGAAGCGCTTGAGCAGTTTGAGCAATTTGTTCGCGAAAGAAAGACTGCCGCGCGAGCTCGCCTTGCTGGCAGTGAGCGCTCCTATGAGGAGGCGGTTCGCAAATACGAGAGCGCGGTCGAACAGCTCGAGACATCCGAACTTCAGGTAACGCGCGTTGCGCCGCCTGCAGACATCCGTGCTGCGATCCAGCAAGCCCTGCTTCCTCACAACGCATGGAGATTCGAAGTCGTACAGCCAGATCTCGACGGACTACCAGAGCTGTCTCTTGATATCGGGCGTCGTCGTCGCGAGATCTCGACCTTGAAGCAGCGGTTGCTCTCGTGGCCTTCGAGGCTTCCTGACGGTCAGGAAGCCTCCGTCGGCGACCTCGCCGCGGGGCGCAGCGCCGCAGACAGGGAACTGGCTGATGCGGTACAGGCACTGGCATCAGCACAACAAGCGCAAGCGCGCGCTGCGAGCGAAGGCGACAGTCTGGCGCGGTTAAGTGCTGCCGCTCTTCCGTTGCTGCCGGACGCACACGCGTCCGCTCAATGCCCTGTTTGCTTGAGTGAAATCGATCCAGTCGCGGTGCGAGATTCTCTGACCAAGCGTTCGCACGACGGCGAAGCGCTAGCTGTTGCCAACGACATCCTTCGCGCAGCGCAGGTGCGACATCGCGCTGCTGTGGATCGAGTGGCGGACGTGGAATCGGCCGAAGTCGCACAGGAGGATCGTGAAGCACAGCGATCGGCGTGGCAGCAAGAGGTTGCGGAGTATCGCCGGCTCCTTGACGAACTGACGACTCCATCGATATCCGGCTTCAACGTGTCTCGTCCGCATCCAGGTTTGCACGCGGACACCGCCGATGGGTTTCAAGCCATGCGCGAAGAAGTCGGCGACTATCTGGCTGCTCTGGACGCTGGCGCGAGTGCTGTAGAGGCGGCGCTCCAGATCCTGTCGCAGCAGCAAGCAGCCACCCGCCTTGCGATCGAGCGTCAGAATGCGCTTCCGAGGCAGCGAGAGACTGTCGCTCTGCTGAACAGTGAAATCGAGCGAATGGCTACGGTGGTCGAACGAGACCGGAAGCACGCGACAGCGTCTTCGTCATTGGCAGACAGCACGATGTCCGCGAATTCCTCGATCTTCCGTAAGCGCTTCCAAACACTGGAGCCGTTGATGAACGACGTCTACTCCAGGCTCGACCCGCACCCGGCATTCACGCACCTTAGTTTCAACGTGGAGTCGTTTAGATCGAGGCCAACAGCGTCGGCCACGGTGCTGGATTCTGAGCGCGACATCAGCGTCAACCCGATGCTGATCTTCTCGTCGGCTCAGGCGAACATTGTCGTCCTGTCTGCGTTTCTAGCGCTCGGCTGGGCCGCCGGAAATGGCAGCCTTCCGTTCGTAATGTTGGATGACCCGCTACAGGCCATGGATGACGTGAACGTGCTGGGATTTGCAGATCTCGCAAGACACCTCCGCCGAGATCGTCAGGTGATTCTCGCGACGCACGAGGCCCGCTTTGCAGATCTCCTCGCGCGAAAGCTCTCGGGAGTTCGGCCGGGAGAGACTCTCCTCGTTCACAAATTTACGGGTTGGAGCAGGGGCGGGCCCGAGATCGAGACCAGTGCGTTCACTCCGGTCGACGAGGCACCTCGGGTTCTCACAGCCTGATCCGCGGGTAGACGACCTAGTGCCAGGCAGGGCCACGTTAGGCTGACGGGCATGGCTCGGGTGGATTACATCGACGACCCCAACGCTCCGAAGGCGAACAGCGTTGTGCCCTCGGTGGTCGCAGTTGTTCGTGACGGCGATGGTCGGGTGCTGATGATTCACAAGACCGACAACGACAAGTGGGCGCTGCCTGGCGGTGGCCACGAGATCGGCGAGTCGATCGCGGATGCGGTCGTGCGCGAGGTCAAGGAAGAGACCGGGTACGACGTCGAAGTCGTGACAATCACGGGCACCTACACGAACCCGCGGCACGTCATGGCGTACGACGACGGCGAGGTGCGCCAGCAGTTCTCGATCGCGTTCTTGGCTCGCCTCCTCGGAGGCGAAGCGCAGACGAGCTCCGAGAGTGACCGCGTTGAGTGGGTCTCGCCAGACGATCTCAAGGCGCTGACCATTCACCCCTCGATGCGGCTGCGCATCGAGCACGCGATCAACCCAGGTCCGCAGCCCTATATCGGGTAACCGGCCGCAGCGGAGGCTCGTTCGCTGGCGAGCCTGAGGTACGGGCCTGAGAGCGAGACGGCCCGGTGGACCGGGTGCTCTGGTCCGTAGCGGGCGAAGATGTCGCCAAGGCGCCGGCTCACTGAGACGCGCTCGCCGCGGGGCCCCGAAAGCATGTCGGCAAGGATCAGCTGGTCCAGCAGTGGCTGGACTGGACGCTCGAACTCCAGCAGCTTTCCAAGGAGCCCCCGCTCATCGGCTTCGAACTCTGCGCCGGTGTGGAATGCCACCAGACCGACGACGATGGGCGGTGCCTCGACAAGTTCGAGGAATCGGGCTCCGTCGAGAGCGTGCATGCCCGTCCGGGCCAGCGGGTCGGCGTATCCGATGTCGTGAAGCCACGCTGCCATCTCGAGGTCGAGTGGCGCGCCCGCGGCGACGAGTTCATGCGCCACGGAAGCGACGGCTCGCACGTGCTGCCAGCGGTCCGAGTCCTGCCCGAGGTAGGTGCCCGCGAGCGCCTTGGCATCCTCTGGCGTCCACATGACTTCATTGTGCTGGAAGAGCCGAAGGGTCATTCCACCCACACGAGATGCGCCGCCCAGGGCGCCCGCCTTGGTTCGGAGCCGATGAGCATCCAGCGGTACCAGTCCTCCTCGGTCACCACGTCGATGACGTCGCGATTGGCGTCGTCGACGTACCGGTCGGTCGCAGCGCGCATGTCGTAGACGAAGCCCTCGGGCGTCGACAGGATCAGTCGCTTGCCGCGCAGTGCAGGCACCCGGGCGGAGGGGAGTGGTTCGCGGGTCGGGGGTTGGCCGAACCATGGGTAGGAGGCGCTCGTGTTCATGGGCTGAGTCCCTTCTCGCGGAGGAACGGTTCAGGGTCGGTTGGGGTGCCGTTGTGACGGACCTCGAGGTGAAGGTGGGGCCCGGTCGAGTTGCCCGTGCTCCCGACTGCGCCGATCAGCTCGCCCGCAGAGACGGTGTCGCCCGGGCGGACATCGATGCGCGACAGATGGCCGTAGTAGGTCTCGATTCCGCTGGCGTGCCTGATCGTGATCAGGTTTCCGTAGCCGCTGCTGGGGCCCGCTACCTCGACCACGCCGTCTGTGACAGCACGCACGGGGGTGCCCGTCGGTGCGGCCATGTCGATGCCGGTGTGGACGCGGACTTCGCCGGTGATGGGATGCACGCGCGAACCGAACCCTGACGTCAGCGTGTAGCTCGCAACGGGCAACGTCCACGAACCTGTGGCGAGTGGCTCGCAGTCGATGTCTGCCCCGGCCATCTTGCTGACCACGTCGTTCGCAAGCCGTTCCCACTTGGCGTACGCCGTGGGGAAGGCGGAGCGCTGCACCGACTGGGCAGCGATCGTCAGGTCGAGGTCTTGCCAGTGTGGAATGTCGAGCAGGCCGCTGTTGCCGGTGGGGGAGCTAGGGCCGCCGAAGAAGGCCTTGGCGGCGTACTCGGGCGTCGTGACCTGAGCCGCCGTGCCCCAGCCGGTCGACGGGCGTTGTTGAAAGAGCCCGAGCGAGTCGCGGTCGCCGTAGTCCAGGTTGCGCATCCCGGACTCCTGCATGGCCGTCGCGATCGCAATCGCTTGCCCCTTCGGAGGCACTTTCAGTTGAACGGCGACCCCAAGGATGATCGCGGCGTTCTTCCGCTGCTCGTCATCGAGCTCGTCGACGGTGAGTTCGCTTGTGCCGATCGTGCAGCTCGAAACGGGGGTAAGGGCGACCTCGCTGGTGCCCATGGTCCCCATCATGGCCAGCGGCAGGAGCATGGCTGCAGAGACGGCCCCGAGCATGCCCGAGCCCCCGACGACAGCCAGCAGCCTCATGGCTTCTCCGGTTCGACCGACGCGACGCGTAGACCGTCGGGCGCAGCAACAACGTCGACGGCGAGCGACCCGTTAAGTAGCGAGACAGTGAAGCTGGCCGCGAAGGCTCCATCGGCGACCTTCACGATGCGTTGGACCGGGCCCGGTGGCATGTTGGAAGGGTCGGCGACATTCAGGCCGGCCCAGAGTTCCGGCGTGCACAGCGGCCTGAGCTGATCGAGTTCCTCACGCGAAGTCGGCGCCAGGTAGTGCTCGAGGAATCGCTCGACCGTACGGCGCGCGGCTGGGCGGATCGATTCGCCCTCCTCGTCCGCGTGGTCGGTTGTGTGCGGCGAGGCAGTCGGAGCGGCATGGGCCTGTGCGGCAGGACGCTGTTGCTCGTGGGACCGTTCGGGGCGAGCGCCTGCGTCCCGGAGGCCCAATGCCGCGATCGCGACCAGCAGCCCAAGGCATCCGGCGATCACCGCTGCGAACCGTCCCGGGCTGTGGAGCGCCCACGCGAGGGGACTAGGCCACATCGTCGTCCTCCGACGAGTTGGTCGGACGGTAGATCGCGTAGACCTCGTCGTCGCCATCCCACTCCACTTCGGCCGGCATCATCGGGACGTCGCCTCCAGCGGCATCCGGGCGGTAGGCATCGGCGTAGGTCGTGTCCGCTGGCGGTGAGGTGAAGTGTTCCTCGGGGCGGTGGCGTCCCTCGGCACGAGTCGGGCCAGGATCCGCGTCGGCAGCGGCCGGCAAGGCACGGACGTTGTCTGTCGCTGTCCACGACGGGGTGGGTCGTGCCTCGACCCGATCGGTTTCGGGGCCGTTTTCGGAGTCGTCCTCGTTCGCCTTCTTGGTGGCGAAGACTGCGGCGCCAGCTCCGACGGATGCGGCCGCTGCTGTGATCAGGGCGTCCTTTGCGCGGGAGCCGACTCCGGATCCTGCGTTGTTGAAGCTGTCGGAGGCCCGCCGGAAGTGGTCATCGTCGGTGCTCACCATGCTGGTGAGTCGTCGGAATGGCTTGAGCGCCATCCACATCACGAAGCTGAATAGCGGCATGAGGACCAGGCCGAGCCAGGCGGGTGCACCGCTCGGCGACATGAGGATGCCCAGGACGGAGACGGTGATGCCTGCACCGATGCCGAAGACGATCGAGTTCACGATTGCCGCGGCGACTGTCCTGCCGAGTCCTGTGATCAGGCCGCGCCCCTGTGGGAAGGCGCCGAGCGTGGCGAAGGCCGGGAAGAGCATCACAGCGAGCCGAACGATCATGAAGCAGCCCAGCAGGAGGAGTGCCGAGATCAGCAGGAACGGGAGCGAGAGGAACGTCGCCAGCGTGACGAGGAAGGCGTAGCCAACGCGTGTGTCTGAGCGCTGTCCCGTCAGGTACTCGTAGGCATTGGGGTCCTCGTCCTTGATCTTGTCGGCGATGTCCTTCCAGGTGTCCTGCTTGGACTCCAGGAGTTGGCGGCCGGCGTCGGGATTCTGCTCGAGCGTGCGGGCTTCTGCCCAGGTGAGGGCCTGTGCCTGGAACAGGTCGGGTCCGTACTCCTTTGCGGTCTTCGAGTCGGCTGATCCGAGCGTGCCGGCGAGCCAGGCTTCGTAGAAGATTGAGTCGACGACGTTGGAGGCGACCGCTGTGCCGGGGTCCACCTGTTCGTCGTGTCCATCGAGCTTCTCCACGACTGTGCCGAGGGTTCGGGTCACGGTGAGGTCGGCGGCGTGGCCGGCGGCGATGGGCCAGCGGAACAAGGCAGTGGCCATGATGACGACGATCAGGGCCCACCCGACGGCGGCCGCTGAGGTAGCCAGTGAGGCCCGGTTGGCTCGCCAGATCAACAGAATGCCGAGCAGTGCCAGGACCGCCGGGATCCAGGTTGCGAAGAGGTTCTCGTGCAGGGCGGTCGATACCCGGGTGATGACCGGGTCGAAGACGTTGAGGAAGGTCGGGTTGAAGGCGACTTCGGTGACCGACCCCGTGAGTGCGGTCAGCGCCAGGGCAGGCTGGATGATCCAGTTGGCGAACGCGGTGCCGATGACGGCATCCGGGTTGCGCATCGTGTCGGGACCGCAGCCGAGGTCGTACGTGCTCCAACGCAGTCCGGCGTATCCGTACTGCTCATAGATCGTCGTCTTCGCATCCGCTGCAAAGGGATCCGCCGATGCGGGGACCTTGTCGGGGGTGTTGCTGAAGAAGCCGGCGATGCCCTGCCCGGGTACGTCGGGGGTCGGGGCGTCCTTGCAGTCGTCGATGCCCGGGATCGCGCCAGCGGTGGAGAACCAGCTCGGCACGACGAGCATTGCGACGACTATGGCCAGCCAGATTCCGCGGCCGATGTGGCGCCTCATGCGACGGCCTCGCCATCCGACTTGGAACCATTTGCTGTACGACGCCCTGCTGTCGTGTTGAGCGCCTCAAGCAGTCCGGGGTTGCCGGTTAGGTCGACGCGCAGCTTGTCGACGTTGCCATCGACGTCGCGCATGACGAATTCACGGAAGGCCGACTGGCCGCGGGCGGAGGAGAGGTTCGCGAGCGCTCGCTCGTAGCCGATTCCGGTCGGCACGCGGAGCATCCGCAGTCCGTCCCGGGCGGCCTCTTCGTCCTCGAGCCGTCCCACGAACGCGGCGGACATGAAGTTGGCGACATCCATGCCGAGGACGTCGGATGGGTTCTGGGAGGCGGCGAGGACGCAGGTGTTCCATTTGCGGGAGTCTCGGCCGAGTCGGGTGAAGAGCGCGCGGCCGGCTGACCACTCACCGAGGAAGTGGGTCTCGTCTAGGGCCACGAGTTTGCGTGCCTGCATCTGTCGGCCGTAGACCGCGCGGGTGGCGTACCAGGACGCCAGGTGCAGCAGAGGCACCGCGAGCTGTTCGGATGTCGACCAGTGATCGCGGGGCACGGACTTCGGTGGCAGGACGAGCCCCGGCATGGTCAGGACGGTGAGGTTGGCCCGCAACCGCTCGCCCGTCGCCTGTGCACTCGGGAAGAACAGCCGCGAGAGCGGGAGTTCGGACATGTCCCGCAGGTAGTTCGCCACCACGCGCCCGTGCGGATTATGGTGGTTCTCCAGGTGCTTGACCACATCCCAGAGCGATGAATGCGGGGACCCGCCCGTCGTGCGAACAGCATCGGAGACGACCAGCGATGTCGCCGGCAACGCATCAACGGACGCGGGGAGCAGCATCTTGACGACATCCATCGCCAGCAGCTTGCGATCCTGGGCCGCGAAAACCTCAGCCTCGGTGAAGGCATCCTCGGTGGTGAAGGCGCTCCGGAGGGGAGAGGCGACCACCTCGAACGGGTTCAGGGTGCCGGACGCAGCCGTCGTCAGATCGATGTGCTCGCTGTGCGGGGCCAACTCAGGGAGCTCGGTCAGTCGCGCTAGTGGTCCCGAAGGGTCGAGAACAACCGAGGGGATGCCGCGGCGTACGGCCTCGTAGACGATCTGCCCGAGGAGCACCGACTTGCCTGCACCGAGCCCGCCAACGACGGGAACGAGCCCGGAGGTCTCCTTCACCTCGGTGGCGTAGTGCGTGTCGAACATGACCGCGCGACGAGAGGCGCCGGCCGTGTAGCCGACGTACGGACCGCGACGGTCACCGAGACGGCTCGACGCTGTCGGGACTCCCGCCGCCAGGTAGAGCGCTGGTAGCCGGCGCCGGTACGCCGTCGTGGCCAACGGTTCGCCCGGGATGAACTCCCGCAGCAATCCGTACTGCGCCTTCGGATGCTCGATCGTCACTCGGCGCGAGCGATAGGAAGTAGTGACCTTGCGGACCCGCTCCAGGCACTCCTGCTCGGTCGGGGCAGATACGGCCACCCGGAACCAGCCATGGATTCGGGCCGCGGCGACGTCAACACCACGCGTCATCTGGTCCTCGACCTCCCGAGCGTGACGCGCCTGACGGTCGAGTGCCAGCGGCTCGTCCAGGTCGTGCTCGGCGTAATGCCGCTGCATGTCCCTGACAACCAGGAGCTTGTGCTGGATAGACCGCCGGGCGTCGACCCCGGAGAGCACGTCGAACTGCGCTGACCACTCGACGGGGAACGGCAGCCGGTCCGTGTGGGAGAGCCAAGGCTCGTGGGCAGGATCGGGGGCTTCGATTTCCTCGAGCCGGCCCACGGACAGGACCGCCACATGCCGCTCGACCGCCGATCCTGCGCCGCGGGAGGTCAGCTTGACCGTGCGGCCGAGCGGCTGGGCGGCGTACTCCACCCGGTCGGTGAAGGACGCCAGGTCCTCTCGATCCCAGGCGGGGTCGGGCGTGGGGGAGAGGTCCGTGGGAGACGGCATGCCGAGACCGATCGAGCGTCGCAGCAGCCACTCCAACTCCCGAGCAGTTGCGGGCCGACCTTCGAGTCCGGGGAGCGCGACGGTCTCGGTGATCCGCTCCAACTCCGGCAGGACACGAGCGTGCTCGATGTCTGTCGGACGCCGCGTGATCGCCGACATCATCCGATGCGACGGCGGCCGGGACTTGATCCGAACGCCCAAATAGACCTCCTTCTCGGCCATCGTCTGGTGGCGCAGGTGCAGCTGCATCTCGACCAGGTGCTCGCTCCACGGTGGCTGCCCCGGCGTCTCGAGCGGCGCTGGAGTCAGGCCGTGCAGCTGCTTGGCCCACTCGCCAGTCGGGTAGGGCCGCGACGTCACCCTTAGGTGGAGCCGGTGGCCAGCCAGCCAAGCGAGCCCGTCGCCGAACCCGTGGAGAAGCTGGCCTCGTTGGGTGTCGGATCGGAATGCCCACAGCTGAGTCGGCAGGACGTACCAGGCCCAGACCTCGTCTGCGGTGAAGCACAGGTGGTCGTCAATGTTGCGAAGCGCCAGTCGGCCCTTTGCGGCTTCGGTGGGGTGCCTCGTGAACATGGTTCTCCCTCATCCGGACGCGCGCTGCGTCGAGCAGCACCGGCCGGGCCTCCGTGGGTGCGCGGGGTGCAGTCAGCTCGGCTCGGAGCGTCTGCAGCGCGCTGGACAATGGACGTTCGTGATCGATCACGCCGGTCAGTGCGTAGGTCGCGAGGATGCTCAACACCAGTTCCCACACTGGTGGCAGGCTCACTCGCATCGGCAGCACGGCCTCGATCAAGAGGATGCTGACGAACAACACGACCCAGATCCCGTACGCCGAGTACCTGGCCGCCCAGGGAAGCGTGAGCCCCCGCGGGCCGAGCCAGACTGCGTCGACGCGGTAGACCTCGTCGTCAGGCCTGATCAGCATCGGTCAGCCTTGGAAAACGAACTGCGCGATGTTGTCGGCGAAGCCGTAGAAGAAGGCCGCACCTGCGATGACGACGCAGCCCAACAGGACGTTGGAGACCGTCAGCGCGTTCTGGCTCATCTGGCCCTTGCGAGCCGAGGCGATAATTCCGATCCCGACGAACAGCAGGATGATCGGAATGATGTTCTTGACGCCCCACTGGACGATGCCGTCCGAGTTGAGGTCCGGTGAAGCAGTTGCCACGAAGGCAGCGACAAGCGTGTTCATGGAAGTCCTCCCGAGACTTGAATGGAGACCTCGGGGGAGCGGCGCGGTGCCGTCTCCCCGAGATGAGAGCGGTCCTGCGAAACTATGAAGTTGGCTGGGAGTAGCCCAGCACAACCCGAGCCCTCGCGCCACAAACTGCATATCGCAACCTGTGGAAAACCGCGCTGCTGTCGACACGGAGGCCGTTGACGGACTACATCCGTGCGGTGGCCGATGACCACCGGGTGAATGTCAGCGGTGTGCTGTTGCTGGAGTGAGCTTCGGTCTCGAGTGTGATCCCCCGATGGGTGATGGAGGTTCGTCCGCCGCCTAAGGTGCAACGGACGGCCCTGAGCGAGGTTCGGGACCTTTGCTGGGGCCGGGGCTGGACAGTTCCGACACACCAAACTCTGCTTGACACTTTTCCGCCTCATATGAGGTAGTATTTCGTCAAGTTTCCGCAGAGTGGCAGGAGAGACGCCCATGACGATCGTCGCAGTCGACGGTACCGCCGAATACCGACTTCACACGCTCGGGATCGCTGGCGACCAGATCATCCGCACGCTCCTGCGGGCTGACGCGGAAGCCAAGCACACGACTGGCCTCGAGCCGCCGACGGCCGAGGGCACCACCCGCTACTTCAAGACCGTACGGTTCCTGCGCGAGGAGCTGGTTCCGCTCGGCTGGGGTGTCAATGATGGCAAGAACTTCTGTCGCACGGTGCATCCCAGCCACGAATTCTCGATCGTCACGAGTTCCGGTGACGAGGCCACCGGCGTGGAGATCCCTGGCAGGGTGCCGCGCACTAAGAACCCCAAGGGTGAACTCACCGCCATCGCCGTGCGACAGAACGCCGACCAGGGTTCATTGGACCTCGGCGAGGCATTCGACGAGCCGACCGTGGAACCTGCCGAGCTCGAGAACGTGTGGTTCCTGCTTCAGCGAGTCACCCCGGACTACATCTACGCCGAGCTCTCACTGCCCGTTCGCATGACGGACGGGATGATCACCGAATGGGAGGAGCGCATCCTCCTTCCGCGCATCTCTCGACACGAACCCGAGTCGAACGACGCCACCACGGTTGAGGAGCCGCCGGCCAGTGATGGCGACGCGTACTCGGTCGACGTCGCCATGCGCTGACCGGTCCTTTCGATCGACCAGAGATTGAGGCAGCATCCGCCATGCTGAACCCCACACGCTTAGCGGCGGCACGCAAGCGCCGCGGATGGACGCTGACAAAGCTCGCCCAGGAGACGGGGTTGAGCCGCGCTAGCTTGTCTACCTACGAAAACCAGCACCAGGACCCAACGCCGCAGACACTGATCACGCTCGCTGCAGTGCTCGGCGTCGCAGAAGACTTTCTCACCGGCGACGACCTCGACGAGATCCCTGTTGAGGCAGTCAGTTTCCGCGCGCTGAGCAAGATGACCGCGCGCACGCGCGACCGCGGACTCAACTCAGGCCGCATCGCGATCCTGATTAACGAATGGCTCGAGGACCGATTCGACCTCCCCGCAGCAGACGTACCGACACTGACGGGACGGGACCCTGAGCTAGCAGCACAGGAAGTACGGGCCCGCTGGGGCCTCGGCGAACAGCCGATCGGGAACCTAGTCCACCTCCTCGAGGCCCACGGCATACGCATCTTCTCCCTGACCGACGACACCAAGGACCTCGATGCCTATTGCCTGAACTGGCACGGCCAACCGTTTATCTTCCTGAGCCGCGAGAAGTCCGGCGAACGCCACCGGTTCAACGCTGCCCACGAACTCGGCCACCTCGTCCTTCACGGCGAAGATCAGACTCCCAACGGCCCGGAAGCAGAAGCCGAAGCCAACCAGTTCGCGGCAGCGTTTCTCATGCCCAAGGCAGGAGTTTTGGCCCAAGGGCTCCACAACGCCCATGTCCAGCGCATCCTCCATGCCAAGAAGCGCTGGAACGTCGCCGCGATGGCCATGGCGCACCGAGCGAACGAACTCAACCTCATGACCGAATGGGCATACCGAACCGTCTGCGTTGACCTCTCCAGAATGGGCTACCGGCGCGGCGAGCCGGGAGGAATCGCGCACGAGTCTTCCCAGCTCCTCACCAAGGCCATGCAGCAACTCCGTGCGCACGGCCTCGGCGCCCAATCGATCGCCGCCGACCTGGGACTTCACGCCGCCGAAGTACAGGCCTACATGCTCGGCCTCACGCCTACGGCTGTTGGTGGTGCACCCAGCACGGGTGGCCGCACTAGCTCCGACCACCTTCGCCTGGTCGACTGACGGTCTGCGGCGAGGGCGGCGACCCTGGGCATCCAAGATCGGGGTGTCGCCAGATCTAGGCACATAGCGTCGTGAACTCTGAGGCCGTTGGCTCGGCCCAGAACCGGCAGGGTATCGGCCGCTCTCGCCGGCGCGAGGCGACCTCGCTGCACCTCGCAAGCCGACCTGTTGACGTTGTGACCGAGCTTGCGCGCGACGAACTCCTCCTTGATCACGCCCGTACGGTCCACCTCGTACTCGTGGACGTAGCCACTGGCGACGAACGAGTCGCCCTTCCTGAACCGGGCGCATGCCTCCCTGGCGGTGCTGTCGATGGCCACCATGTCGTGGAAGGCCACCATGTCGTGGAAGGTCGGCTCAAGCTTCGCAAAACTGCCGTCGACCTCCCTGTGCCACTGCTCGACGCCGATACGAACGCGCAGGTGCTCGGCGCCGGCGTTCGTGAAGTGCAGGTCAGGACGAGACCACCTCAGAGGGCAGGTACGCGCCGCTCTCCGAAGCAGATTGATGCTGCAGGCGGCGGCTTGCGCGAGGACGGCCGAGCGGCACCTATCGACTGGGCAAGCAGTCGGGGAAGCGTGCCTCTATTGTTTGGGCGATAGGCCAAGTAGTTGATTGAACAACGAACCTATTGCGGGGTCGGCCTCTTCAAGTGCTACGGCCGCTGCCATCTGGGCCGTTGGCATCTTCCCTGCCGCCATTCCGAGAAGGACTTCCATTCGAAGGTTGGTGCCCTTCCTCTTCCCTAGACGGCTCTCTGCAGCCGACAAGTAGGCCTTTCCGGGAGTCGGTGCCAGAAGGTCATGTCGCCGCGCGGCGCGAAGGATCGATGCCACAACAACATTCACGTAGAACCGCCCGTGCGTCCAGAACTCAGGCGTCAATACCTTCGAGACGGGCGGCGTGAACTGCTCGTCCAGAACGTTCCTGTTCCGCATGCTCTGGAGCGCTGACGAAACCACGACAAACACTTGCGCTTGGTTCAGGTCCTTATGGCCAAAGACGCTGTTTGGGCCGAGACGAAACTGATCGTCGTTCCACCCCCAGAACAGCACCTCTCGAAGCCCGTTTGCGCTTGTGAGGACGGTCTCTCGGTTTGCAAGTTGCTCACTATTGATGCCGAGCTTTCCCCGGCTATGAAGGAGATTCTGTTCCCAGCACCACGGACAGTCGTCTTCCTGCCAGTTGGGTAAGAGTACCTGTTCGACTGCGTGCAACTGCTTCTCAGTGGGGCCAAGCTGGTGCACGATGTTCGCAATGCCGCGCGTCTCGGAGTCGGTCTGCGTGCGAAGCACTCCGACGAGGGCATGGCATTCCTCGTGGTCGTAGCCCTTCTCGATGAGTTCGTCACGAAAGGACCTGAGTCGGTCGCCACTAACGATGGCATCGTCGATGATGAGCAGTCGCGATGCATTGAGATGAGCGATCTCTTCAGCTGTTGCTGCGCCCAGATCCTGTGGGTTCCTGACGACGACGGGAATCTTGAGTCGATCGCCAGCGAGTTTGGCCATCGATCGTGCTGTCAAGTGGTCCGGAGCAAGAATTGTGTCGACTTGCCCAGCAAGCTCATCTACCTTCGCCAAGAACCGAACCTTGAAGATGTTGTCCTTGTGGCCGAGAAGCTTCGCGACGTCAATGTGAACTGCGTGGTGGCGCCCATCCGAGGGGTCGTCGCGGTGGACTGAAAATGCGTCTGTTGTGCGGTAGCGGTCGACGAACTCCTTAGCCTCGGTCGCGTACACGGCGTCCAGTTTGGCAGGCACAACAGACTCGGCTACTCC
Source organism: Nocardioides cavernaquae (assembly GCF_003600895.1). Lineage (NCBI taxonomy): Bacteria > Bacillati > Actinomycetota > Actinomycetes > Propionibacteriales > Nocardioidaceae > Nocardioides > Nocardioides cavernaquae. The sequence goes on along the minus strand of NZ_QYRP01000002.1, from coordinate 3,172,880 downwards.
CACGGTGAAGGTAACCGGGGAGATAGGCAAGGCGGGGCTTGAGTGGGGCGCCTTTGGATCACACATCTCACAGTCATTTGACGGAGACCGCCCAAGATCGCTCTCCAGGAAACAGAAGACATCGTTCAAAGCCGATGTTTGGTCGGAGGTGCCCGCGTCTGTCGCCCGCGCAGGAGTTCCGTAGAGTGCCACGGCAGCGGTTGTGGTGAATCCGAGATCATGAGCGGCACTTCGTGCAATCTCGGCCATGACGCCGGTGCTGCTGACGCTGATGACTACGAGCGCTGACGCCCCGTCGACTATCACCGGCCTCGTGGCCCGGGTTCGTGCGATGAATTGTCTGAGGGCGGGGCGGCCGTAGCCCGGAAGAGCGTGCACCGCTGTGATTGCTCGATCTTCATACGCCTCTTCACGGAGGTACTGGGCGAGGTGCATGCCGATAATCGAAATCGTCGTCGTTTCGACGATCACCATGGTTGACGGCCCGACATACGGGAGCAGCCAGAACGAAACAGCGTCCAATGAGTCCGGCGACTGAATCGCGGAGCCGACTCGAAGGAACGATCGGTAGTGCTGACCGTTTGGGCCGGCGTAATGGAAGGTGCCGCTTTGTGGGAGGAGAGCGCCTGACTCGCCGGCGTAGTAGTTCAGTTCGGCACGGCGCAACAGGGGCACGCTGTCATCTAGGGATGCTCCGCGCTTGAGGGACCCAGCGAGAAGAGTGAGCGTGTGTTCACCTGACTCGTATGAGAGGAGGTAGATAGGTGTGTTCGTCCGACGATAGAGCTCTCGAATCTCACGAGACGGTAGCTCTCCTGGAGCAGTCGTGAGGCGCTGAGCCTCGTGTTTGTGTGCGCGAAGCACGACCACCTCCGGTGCTCCATTGAGCCGCCGTCGGATCTCGTGGACCTTTCGATCGATATCGAATAGTTCGCCATACCGCGGAATGCCAATCAGCAAGACCTCGGCGATCCCCGAAGCGTGCTGGGCGGTGTCGAGGACCCGGGCGCGCTTCGACCCTAGTAGTGCCACTTGGACTCTCAACGTGGCCTGCCTAGAAGAGAGACTCGTGTAGGTCGACCCAGGGGACGACGATCGTGATTGAGGTCCCAGCCAAGAATGGAAGCGGGCGAGTTTCTCGAGTCAACGGCACTAAGTCCGAGGAGTTGGAGGACGTGTCCAACTGATGCTGTGTAGCGAGGATCCGGCCAGTTCGGACCATGAGGAAGGCCCGCAGGTCGCGGCATGAGTCCTGAATTTTCGGGAGTCCGAGGCCCTCCCAGCCCATGTTCGCCTCGGGCAGCCCGAAAGCCGACTGAAGTGCGGCGAACTCCTCCTCGATCGAACCTGAGTAGATCGCGAGATCCTTGCGGTGGTGAGCCGAAATGCCGATCCCGGAATCGGCAACTGTGAACTCGACCATCGCCACATCGCCGAACTGTTCACGCGCTCTGGTCAGGTAGTGGCTGAGCGACTGATGCCCACTCTCTTTTGGCGCCATGGTCGTCTGGATCTCACGAATGAAGTGTCGCCGAACGGCCAAGAATCTGACGCCTCCAACGCGCCGCTTGGCGAGGTCACGTGTCGCATGCCGCTGTGTATTTTCAAGTGCCTCGGTGAGGAACCGCCGGACTTGAAGGAGCTGCTGAGACGAGGGCTGGCTGGTCGCGTCGCGGCCGACGAGCTCACGTCGCTTCAGTTCCCAGTCCAATGTGTCAGCGAGTCGGCTGCTGAAGTCCTCGTCTTCTGGGTCTATGAACTCAGCTCGGCCCAGTCCTTCAAAATTGTCGTCGATCAGATAAGACACGTTGTGCGTGTTTCCAAGCACGTTCGTCTTCCCGATCACTGCCTTCTGAAGGGCCATGACCCGTGCGGAGACGTCGCGGTCGCTCGCATCAAGGACCTGGCTGGCCAACCGTGATGCAATGACACCGCTGAGAGACTCCGTCAATAGCGCCCTAGGCGTATCGGCCCAGACGTCGTCGTCGCTATGGGGAGCAAAGCCAGGAATGCGGAAGCTGAATCCCCGCTCACTCCTCAGACGCATCAGCCAGCCAAGCAGTCGCGCATCGGCACCGAACTCTGAACGAATCTGACCCTCCGCGACGATCTGCTGGTCCCAGCCAGAGAACGCCGGTGCTGCCAAGCCCTCGACATCTGCGGCACGCAGGGGAGAACGCAACGGCACCCTCTGAGGGCCAACAGAAACCGCCATTGAAGTCCTGACTCGATTTGGCGCGATGCGAAGCAATCAGTATGGCGCCATGTGGCCGATGGCCGCATAGCTTTCTCGGCCCACCGTCGAATCTGCTTGCATGTCACACGGGCTGCGCAGGTGAGAACGGTTCCTCGCGGGATTTGGTCGGAGCGTGACGTACTGAAATCGCGCCTAGGGCACCATCACCTGCTGTCGACGCTCACACGTCGGGCTGCGCTGCCTATCTAGAGCACGGCAATCGCAGCAGGTAGGCATGTAATTACGCGCAATACGCGCGCGTTGGTGGCCGATCTTCGTCGGGCATTGACGCGGCTATCCCCTAGCAGGGCTCGATCGGATCAACGCCTCCTGTGAATGTATCGATCCGATAACAGCGACGTCTCGGGTTGTCCCTTCGCGCGTTCAGGCTTCGCCGTGTTGATACCTTCGCGCTCGCCGGACTCGGAAGCTGGCTCCCTTGTTGGTTGCCCTCCGTTCCGAGGAGTCTCCGTGCTCGCATTGCGCGTCGCTCGTGTGTCCCGTCCTGTTGTGACCGCATCGGTGGTCTTGGCTGTTGCCTTTGCTGGTGCGGCGCTGCCGGCGGAGGCGGCGAGGCCGGGGAAGTCTGTGCCGGCGCGGGCTACGGTGGTGGCGGAGCGTCCTGATGCGATGTCGGCTGCGTTGACGGCGCGTTCGCAGGGCAAGCGTGTGGAGGACACCTCTCAGCGAACCGAGCGGTCCTCGACGTGGGCGAACCCGGATGGCACGTGGACCACCGAGAATCACCTGGGTGTGCAGCGGTTCAAGGACTCGCAGGGCAAGTGGGTGGAGGTCAATCTCGATCTGGCGGCTCAGCCGGATGGTTCGGTCGAACCGGTGGCGCACCCTCTGGGGCTGAAGTTCCCAGGCAAGGGCCCGGCCGGCGAGATCCGTCTCGACGAGGGCCAGGGCCGCACTGTGTCAATGGTGCTGCCTGGCGAGTTGACCAAGCCGACGGTCGACGGCTTGAAGGCGACCTACGCGGATGTGGCTCCGGGTGTGGACGTTGTCTTGGAGTCGCGCCGCACCGGGTTCGAGCAGACCTTCGTCCTTGACGAACGCCCGACCGAAGGTGCCGCGGTCTCGTGGGACCTGCAGTTGAAGACCAAGGGTCTGACCGCCAAGGCCCAGGGCGACGGGTCAATCAACTTTGTCGATGCCAAGAACAAGGTCGTTTCGCACATTCCTGCTGCCGTGGCCTGGGATTCGCGCGTCGACGAGCACACCGGGGAGCCGGTCAACTATGCACCAGTGACGCTGGCAGTGACCCAGCGCAACCCTGGGCATGCGACGTTGCGGGTGTCGCCGGACGCGGCCTGGTTGGTGGATCCGGCGACGCAGTTCCCGGTCACGATCGACCCGACCTACACCTCGACGACGCGGACGACGACCTTCGACACCTACGTCACCCAGGGGGTATCGAGCGGGCAGTCGTCGTCGACGAAGTTGAAGCTGGGCAAGAACGGCGCTGGCGATGTGTCGCGTTCGTTCCTGGAGTTCGAACTCGGGACGCTGAAGGGCCGTGTCATCAAGGGCGCTTCTTTGAAGCTGTATGAGAACTATTCATGGAACTGCTCGGCGCGTTCCTTCGACGCGCGCGACGTCAGCGCGGATGTCACCACCTCCACGGTCTGGTCGAACCAGCCGACCATGGGCACCACGTACGGCACCTTGACGGACGCGAAGGGCCACTCCTCGGAGTGCGCGGCGGGGTGGTCCTCGATGGCGGTCACCTCGATGGTGCAGGCCTGGGCCGCTGATTCCTCGACGGTGAATCGGGTGGGCCTGAGGGCGCAGAGCGAGACCGATTCGGTGGCGTACAAGGAGTTCGGCTCCCTGGAGTCCTCGACGGATCCGTACCTGTCGATCAGCTACAACAACTATCCCGGAGTCTCGTCGGTCCCGACGGTCTCGTCGGCCTCGACGTACGCCTCGACGGTGTACTCGTCCGACACGACGCCGGCCTTCTTCGCGGCGGCGAGTGACGGCAACGCCAACAACGTCTCGATCAACTTCCAGATCCACACGTCCACCGCGTTCAACTCGGGTTCGTTGGTGACTTCGTGCAACTCCGCGTACGTGGCCTCGGGGGCGATGGCGAACTGCACGGTGGGTACGGCCTTGGCGGACAACACCACCTACTTCGTTCGCACCCAGACCACCGACGGCATGGACCTGTCGTCGTGGTCGACGGCATATCTGACGTTCAAGATGGCCGCGGCAGCACCGTCCGCGCCAATGATCGTGTGCCCCACCCAGAGCGACGGGGCGTGGAGCGACAACCCGCCCGCCAACGATGTGGCGTGCACGATCAGCGCCGCCGGCACCGGCAACAGCGCACCGGGCTACATCAGCTACTCGGTCGACGGGGCACTGGCGAAGAAGGTCCAGATCACGCCGTCTTCGGACCCGAACGTCGCCAAGGTGAATGTCACGGTGCCGAAGGCGAAGGGTGGCCACGGTATTGCCGCGACGGCTATCAGCCGCGCAAGCGTCGCCTCCAGCGAGTCCGATTACGGTTTCGGTTACGGCACCACCGCGGTCGAGAGCCCGGCCACCGACCCCGTGCCGGTGACCACCGGCGACATCAAGATCACCGCGGACAGCCCGCCAGCTCCGTCGGGAACGACCGCTTCGTCGGTGTTGAAGTGGCGACTGGCGTCGACCACCAATGACGAGACCACTGGCTGGAACACCGCCCAGAACCTGAGCGCCACCTCGGACCCGGCGACGGGTGGTTTGAAGGTCTCGGGCACCTGGAACACCATGGCCGCAACCACCGATGCAGCCAACGGCAACGTCGCCCTCGATCCGCGCCTGCCGGCGACTCTTGAGCTGCAGGTCTGCACCACCTACACCGGCGGCGCCACGCAGTGCACCTGGAACAGCCAGCCCCTGCGGGTGCTGCGGGTGCCGCACGCCTTCGGTGCTGGATTCCCCGTCGCCGACGCGGGGCCGGGGCAGGTCGCCCTGTGGACCGGTGAGTTCACCACCGCCGCGACCGACGTGGTCGTGCCCGGTTACACCGGTTCGCTGTCGATCTCACGCACCCACGCCACCTTCGCCGGTGAACCGAACCCGGCCGCAGCGGTGTTCGGTCCGGGCTGGACCGCGTCCCTGGACGGCTCCGATGCCGGACTCGCGGGATTCCAGCTGATCGACAACACCCTCGTCGACGGCACTTTGGTGCTGTATGCCGACGATGCGGACCCGATGGTGTTCGCCCCGACGACCTGGACGCGCCGCACCGGCACCAACCTGGCAACCGGCACCTGGAACGGGGTCGATGAGGCCACCGCCGACGCAGGCGTCAAGGCCACCGTCACCGGATCCGGCACCTCAACGGTGTTCTCGATCGTCGACCCCGACGGCGTCACCACGACCTTCAAGATCACCACCGCCGCCACCGCCACAACCGATGCGCTCTTCGCCCCGGAGTCCGTCACCGAGCCGGGCTCGGGCACTACGACCTACACCCGCGATCCCTCCTCAGGCCGCGTGACCAGGATCCTTGCGCCGGTCCCGCCCGCCGTCACCTGCACCGGTGCGGTCGGATCGCCGATGGCGAAGGGGTGCCGTGCCCTGGACATCACCTACGCCACCACCACGACCGCGACTAGCAGCACGCCGGGCGATGTGGCAGGCCAGGTGAAGAAGATCAGCCTCAACATCTTCAACCCGGCCGTCGGCGGATCGACGACAGCGCTGATCGATGTCGCGACCTACAAGTACGACGACCAGCACCGACTGGTCACGGTGACGGACCCGCGCCCGACCCCGGCCCTGACCACGAGCTACGCCTACGACAGCTCGGACCGGCTCACGTCCCTCACCCCGGCCGGTCTTGCGCCGTACAACCTTGAGTACGCCGGCACCCCGACGAAACTGGCCCGTGTCAAGCGCGACAATCCGGCCTCGGCGGGCGGCGGAACCGCGACGCTGGCCACGGTGCTCTACGACGTTCCCACCTCCGGGACCGGCTTGCCGGACCTGTCGGCCAACGGTGTCGCCGTGTGGGGTCAGCCGAAGGCCCCGACCTACGCCGCAGCGGTCTTCGGGCCCGACAAGCCGATCACCACCCTCGACCCGGCCGCAGTCGCCACGGGGGACTGGTCCTACGCCTCCATCCAGGCCACCGACGCGCGTGGCTACACGATCAACACCGCCGAATACGGACCGGGCAAATGGCTGCCCACGTTCACTCAGTTCAACGACGACGGCTACCCGATCCTCGAACTGGACGCAGGGGACATCCAGGCGATCAAGTCCGGTGAATCCACCATCGGCCAAGCCGGCACTCTCACGGTCTACAACACCGCCAGCAACGGCCCCGCCGCCACCCCGGTCGGATCGATCGTCACCGACACCTACGGACCAACCCGTTGGGTCACCCTGAAGAACGGTGACCGCGTGCAGGCCCGCCCGCACACCGCTATGACCTATGACGAGGCCTCGCCGGATGGCGGGATCAACCCCGACACCGGCCACGGCTGGGCGCTGCCCACCACCATTAGCAGCGGACCGGTCGCCCCCGACGACCTCAGTTTCCTGGAGGCGGCCGAGGTCAGCAAAATCAGCTACGGGTCTTCAAGCGACACCGCGGCGTGGAAGCTCGGCGCGGCCCGCACCCAAACCACCGTCATCGATGGCGGATCGGGCGACATCACCACCGTCAGCGACTACGACTCGGTTGGTCGTGTCATCGCCCAGCGGCAGCCCACCGCCACCGGCTCTGATGCCGGGACCCGCAAGACGATCTACTACACCGTCGGCACCAACGCCGACGACGCGTCGTGTGGGAACAAGCCCGAATGGGCCGGCGCGGCATGCCGCACGTACTACGCAGGTCAGGCATCAGGCCAAGACCTGATCTCGACCAAGGTCACCGGCTACAACGCCTACCTGTCCCCGACCACCACCGTCGAGTCGGCCAACGGCGGAACCCGCACCACCACCGCGACGTACGACACGGCCTCACGACCGGTCGCCACGACCGTGGTCGCGTCGGGAATCTCCGGCTCGACGTCGGTCAAGGGCAGCGAAACGACCTACGACTCCGCGACGGGCCTCCCGATCAAGCAGTGGGCCACTACCGGCGGCGCCCACGTCGGTGACCCGATCAACACGACCTATGACTCGTGGGGTCGCGCGCTGACCTACGAACCCTCGGCCGGGGAGGTCACCACGACGACCTTCGACAGCATCGGACGGATCACGCAGGTGGTGGACCCGAAGGGGACCACCAGCTACGGCTACGGCTACGGCGCCGACGCCAACGGCGACACCGACCGACGTGGTCTGCCGACCACCCTCACCGTCACCGGCGGACCGGGCGGTGCCCTTGAGTTCGGCGGTGCGTACAACGCGGATGGCACCCTCGTGAAGCAGAAGCTTCCCGGCGGACTGACACAAACCACCCTGGTGGATGCGGCGGGTGAGCCGGTCAGCATGGAATACACCGGCCAGGTCACCATCGACAACGGCGACGGCACCACCACCATCGACTCCAACGGTGGCTGGCTGGGCTGGTCGACCGAGAACGACATCAACGGCCGCGTCCGCCGCGAGTGGACCCCGGCCGGTGCCGCGTTCACCACCGATGGCCTCACCGGACCCGCCGCAGCTGCGGCGTATGACCGCGCCTACAAGTACGACAAGGCCGGCCGCCTGACCCAGGTCGATGACCGCACCAGCACGATAGGGGCGGGCATCGATCCGATCACTGGCGAACCGCTCAACGAAACCTGCGAAACCCGCGCGTTCAGCTTCGACAAGAACGGCAACCGTCTGTCGCTGTCGCGCACCCCAGGTAACGCCGACGGCACCTGCCAGACGCCGGGCGCAACCGGCGTCACCACCAAGAACTGGTCCTACGATGCCGGTGACAGGCTCACCGGCGGGTACGTCTATGACGCGTTCGGCCGCCAAACAACCATCCCCGCCACCGATGCACCCGTCGCCGCGAACGGGGCGATCACGCTGGGCTACACCGACACCGACGCCGTCGCCTCGATCACCCAGAACGGCCAGACGACTGGGTTCGCGCTGGATCAGGCCGGACGCCGCCAGACGGAAGCCACCGGTCCCATCGGACAAGCGGCAACGTCCACCACCACGCGTCACTACACCGACGGATCCGACAACCCCGGCTGGTCCACCCTCGTCACCGCATCCGGGACCGCGACCACCCGCTACGCCGGCTCACTCGGCGGAGACCTCGGACTCACGCTGACCAACCCCGCCGGCGGCGGAACTGTGCAGGCTGAGCTCGCGCTCGCGAATCCGCACGGTGATGTCGTCACCACCGCGAACATCCCCGCCGCCGGCCCCTGTGTCGGGATCACCGGCTGGGCAGACGGCGACGAGTACGGCAACAAGACCGGAACGGGTGGATCCCAGACGGACGGCCTCAACTACGGATGGCTCGGCGCCAAGGAACGCGCGACCCAGGCCACCGGACTCATGCTCATGGGGGTTCGGGTCTACAACCCAGCAACCGGTTCCTTTAGCTCAACCGACCCTGTCTTCGGCGGCAACACAACCGCCTATGCGTACCCCCAAGACCCAGTGAATCGCGTCGACCTTGATGGACGTTGGGGCTTTAGCATCAAGGATGCATTCAAGAAGGCAAAGGACTGGGCGGACGACCATAAGAAGATTGTCGGAGCAGTCCAACTGGGCATCGGCCTCGTGGCCTTGGGTGTGTGCGCCATTTGTACCGCGGCTGCAGCAATCTCATATGGGATCGCTGGCTATAAGACCGTGCAGGGCTATCGACGCGGAGGGGTCAGGGGCGCGCTCGGAGGTGCAGCAAGCTTCATCCCAGTCGGGGGTCGACTGGCAGCGACGGCCAACGTCGCGCGCGTTAGGGCAGCTCACCGCGCGGCGACGACTGGCAAGGCACGCCGTGCCCTTCAGAAGCCTTTGGCCCGCGCCTATACGATCAAGCGCCGTGCGGCACCGGCACTCGACAGGGCCGCCTTTGGCTACGACTCTCTCCACTATGCATACAGTTATCGGTAGCCGCCAGCCTGGCGGGAGAACGACCACCTGGGTGGTTGCGCTCAGCCGCGCGATCCGGAAGCGGACATCGCCGCGCTACGAGCACAGGGCGGTCCTAGCGGCACTTTCGCAACCGCACCCACAGCCGAGGGACGTCTCAATGTATTGGGCGGACGGAATTCGCGGCTTCGGGGACGCGGGGGTGGTTTGGGCACTGGGGGGGATCTTCCTGGTCCTCATCGACCATGCTGTTGGAAAAGAGATTCGGTACACGACGCCAGGCATGCTCATCTGGTTGCCATCGTTGCCCGTGGCTTCGGGAATTGCGCTCTGCTGGTACATGTTTCGCCGAACTGGATCCAATACCTTCGGGCTGAAAGTGATTCCGACAGCGGGTGCATATGGATGTGGCCTCGTCGCCGCGCTGACGATGGCGGGGGTGATCTGGGCCGGGACCTGGTAACGGTACGGCCAGATTCGAATGGGTCGGGCGCACATCGGTCTTGCTGGGAGATGTCACTGCTGCGTCCTGACGCCGTGTGAGTTTTTCAGGCTAGGCAGCGGGGGTTGGTGCGCATGGTTGATGCGCTGTGTTTTGACGAACCTCTGTCAGTTGCACATGTCTTGACGAAGCTGTCTTGGCTCAGTACGTCCTTGACGGAGTTGTGTCAGGACCTGCTTGACGCTCTGCCTAGGAAATTGAGGTAGCTGCGGTCCGTGGCCGCATGGTCCTGATGTTACGGACGGCCTGGTCCGTGGTCCGCCGGACGACCTTGGTGTCGCCGTCGGGCAGATCGATGGCCAGCGTTGACTCGGACACGTGCACGGTGACCACGGCGTGCTTGAACTGCCTGCCCAACGCGACCCGCTGACCGGCCACCATGATGCCGCCGGAGTTGTCCGAGCGACGTTCCACGGTGATCGGCTCGGTCGACGGCCGCGGCCTTTCGCCGACGGGCTTGCGGCGCTGCAACGTCCACTGCTCGCCGGGCTCGAGCGGGTTCGGACGGGTGCGCAGCAGCTCGCGGGTCTCGGGGTCGAAGAACAGCAACGGGGCGTCGTCCTCGATCCAGATCCCGACCTTGCGCCCACCCAGCATCCACGCCGCCAGGATCACCCGTCTGCCCAGCGACACCGTGCCGCCCATCGACACGGTCCGCTCGACTTCGACGACCCCATGGCGGGGCTGCCGCTGCGACGGTGCGGGCGGGGGACCAGCTGGGGCCGCGCCCTGGGCCACGAGCCTGTCCATCTCCGCGGCGGTGAACCGCGACCGCACCGACTTGAACCGGTGTCCGCCGGTCGACAGGTGCACCCAGTCGCGATCGATCCAGAACCTGATCACTTGCCCGGCCCGCTCGGGACCCAGCCAGAACTGATGGCCCGTCAGGCTCATGTTCCCCGACGGCGGCACCGACTTCTCCAGCTCGATCGGCCCACCCGGCTCCCTACGCATCGTCGCTTTCTGCTGGGCGGTAGCGGGGACAGGATCTGAACCTGGCACCTCAGCCGGTGGTGGGGGAGCGACCTCCAACGCGGGCGGCACCCACAACTCGAGCTCGCTCGTCGGGGCTGGTGCGAACCGGTCCGCTGGCACGACCGGCACGCGGTCATCGAGTGCCTGGTGCGGCCTCTCCCGGTTGTAGTCGGCCACCCACACGTCCACCGCCGCCTGCGCCTGCGTCACCGACGTGAACGGGCCCAGCTCGCTGATCTCGGGACGGAAGGTGCCGTGGAACCGCTCGACCTTGCCGTTCTGGTTCGGCGATGCCGGCGCCGTCAGCCGGTGGGTGATGCCGTTGCGGCGGCAGAGCTTGTCGAACAGCACCTCACCACGGGACGGTCCGTGCCGACTGAACCGGTCGGTGAACTGCTTGCCGTTGTCGGTGATCACCTCCTCCGGCACCCCGTACTTCGCCAGTGCCTGGGCGAACGCCAGGCACACCGATCTGGCGGTGGCCCGCTCGACCACCGCAGCCATCACGCAGAACCTCGAGTGGTCGTCGATTCCGGTGACGATCTTCGCCTCCCGCAGCTCACCAGTGACAGTGTTGACCAGGGTGATGCCACCGACGATGTCGATGCCCCACAACTGCATCGGCCCAGGCCGCTCGAACCGGATGTAGGAATCCCGCGCCCGCTTCCGTGGGCGTTCCTTGAGCAGCTGGTGCCGCCGCAGGATCCGGTTGATCGTCGAGGTCGACGGCACCGGGCCGGTGAAGTACTCCGGTGGTTTGCGGAGCAACTCGAGTCGGATCCGCTTCGCGCCCCACCGGGCATGCTCGCGGCGCAACTCGAGGACCGCCCGTTCCACGGCCTGCGCTGCCTGATGCGGGCACGACCGCGGCCGCGACGACCGGTCCGCCAGACCGGCGACGCCCTCAGACAGATACCTGCCCACCCACGTGTGGACCGACTGACGGGAAACCCCGACCTGGGCAGCAACCTCGGTGACCGAGGCACCTGCCAACACCGCGCGAACCGCGTCCAACCGCTGCTCGACAACCGACAACGCAATCAGTGCCAATCCCAGCCTCCCGCCCGACGACGACCACGGAACATCGTCGAGCGAAAGCCCGCCATCGCGGCAAGGTGTCAAGCAGGTACTGACACTCCGGTGTCAAGCACGTACCGGGACAGGACATGTCTTGACGAAGCGCTCTGCCGATTCCGGCTCTTAGGAAATCAAGGGCGCCGGCTCCGCCGGCGCCGCCGCGGGGCCCCGCGCTCCGGGCTGCGGCCTAGCGGCCGGTCCCTCTGCGCACCCCGCGCGGGCTAAGCGGGGCGCCACGGAATCCAGCTACCTAGTCCTCGAGCCCACCCCTGAAGGACACGGCATACGGGTCCATGATCGAGCGGTTTTGGCCAACCAGTTCGCTGCCAACGAAGTACTTGACCATCCCGCTGAACGCATCGTTGTCGCCCACCGTCTCGACGATCTGCTCGTTGATTTTCATGACTGCCTGCTGAGCGACATCTACGTCGACGCCGAGGAGGCCAGCGTGCAGTTGCACGTAAACGACGCCTGGTGCACTGCCCGGCTCAATACTCGAAATCATCGGCGGGTCGCCGAAGGCTGTGTTGAAGGTCTTCGCGAGGTCCGCAAGATCCTTAAACGTCTGATCCTCCGTGCCTGCCGCCTTCGCCTCGGACGTCGTACCGCCCGAGAGGACCTTCACCGAAACCGCGCGCATCCAGCCGTCGGACTTCTCGTCGTTGATGGTGGACCTCCGAGGCCTCCAGAACCATCTGGACCTTGGTGCCGTTCTGTAGAGCGCCCGCCTGGCCTTCGTTCTCCAGCAAGACCTGAAGGTCCTGCGCGCCGCCCTTGGCCTTCAGATTCACCGCGTAGTCGCCCGACGCGCCGACGCCCCAGATATCCGACGCGATCATTTCCCCGATGACCTCGAACCGGTCACCGGTCTTGATGCCGCTTGTGCTCGGTGAATTGAGCCTGTCGAGGAGCTCGTCGACCGTGATCTTTGTTGGAGCCTTCGCAGGTTCCTCGGAGGGCGACTCGCTCGCCGAAACGGCAGTCGGCTCCGGCTTGACCCCGTCCGTCTTCTTGTCATCGCCTCCGAGTGCGGAACCGATGCCGATCACGGCGACCAGAAGCACAGCGGCTGCAATGCCGCCACCGACGAGCAGCATGTTTACCGGCTTCTTCGGGCGTCGGAAGTTCGGTGTCGCCTTGATGCGACCGGTCTCCTGGTCGACGAGCTCCCAACCGTCCTTGGCCAGCTTCGAGACGATGACTCCCTCGGTACCGCGAACGGTCTGGACAGTCTTCTTCTCGTACTTGATCTCGCCGGCCACGTAGAACTCCCCAACTCTCGGATCGACACAGCGACGCAAACGTAGTGGCGGGCAACGCGCGCCGTACGTCGATCCGTTGGAATGACCGGATCCTGTGATCCCAGTCGGCGCACTGACGACGGAGGGCGGGCTCTGGCCCCGGGCCGTGTCGCCCCGGCGGTCACAGTCCGCTCCGATCACTCACGGTGGAGACGTAGCCACGATCTCCGGGGCCGCCCCGAAGCGTCACCGTCGTGCGTGGTTGCGGGGCGTCAGTGGTCCCGGACCTCGCAGACGTCGCTGGCCGTGGGTGGCTCAGAACCGATTGCTCTTGCCCAGATTGCATGCCTGGCAGAGGGCCTGAAGGTTCTCGGACACGGTCTGCCCACCTCGACTCACCGCGACGATGTGGTCAACGTGAAGGACAGCTCCGTGTTGCGCAGAAGTGCCACACATCCGGCATCGGTAGCCATCGCGCCGCAGTATGTCGGCCCGCAGCCGATCGGTCATCTTGCTGCGCTCGAGCTTCCTGAGAAACTGAGTCGTCTGCTTGGTCGCCTGAATCTGGCGCACTTCCGCGATCGCAAGCCGCAATGATTCGAAGTCCCAGGTCATGCTCTGGCTGTAGGAGTTCTGCCCCTTGGGGCTGCGGTAGGTGACGACGCACTCCACGCGTGCCTGGCGGCGTGGCTCGGCCAGCTTCGTCTTCGTGAAGAGCCGCTGTTCGACCTTGGCGTACCGCGTCTGAGCCATCCGCTCAGGTGTGGTCATTCCGAGCAGGGTCAGGCCAAGGTAGTCGGCGCGCTTTGCGTAGTCCGTGTAGATGTCGAGCACCTGAAGTCGGCGCGACACATAGCCATCGAAGTAGGCCTCGTACTCGAGGACTGACCTCAGGAAGTAGTCGCGCAGCGAGTAGCGATCGAATTTGGACTTCGAGCTGACGGCATCTACGAACCGTTGCTTGAGCATGGGCTCCGACGTGAGTTGGCCCGCGACCGATCCGTTGAGATCGCGCAGCGCGGCCAAGGCTTCACTGGTGGTCTTCACGATCTTGCGGCGGTGGAGTCCGATGCTGATCCAAACGACAGCCGCCAGCAGCGCACTCCAGGTGACAAGCAAGACCGCCACGTCAGGGGCGGACATGCGGCTCACCCTAGTGACAAGAGCCGACGCTTCGAGACGATTCGAATCAATCTGGGCTCATCGGACTACTCCAAATGGGCCGTTGAGTCACGTGCGCGGGCCGTTGGCGCTGGACCCAATCAGCAAGTCGGCCACCCACGGAATCGCTTCGGGATACGACGCGGTGTCCAGTACAAACTCCTGACCGCGCGCTGCACTCGTGAGCTCCACCCGGTCGCCATTGATCTGCCACCGGCCGGGGTCGCTGTGATAGCCCAACGGCGGGCGAGTGTCAGTTGGTGCAAACCATGCGGGCAGTTCCCAGAGCGATCGGCTGCTTCCCGGCTTTGTCAGTCGCCTCCGATCGTCGTACGTGCCGCAGACGCCCGCGCCCGGCAGATCGACGGTGGTGCCCGCGAGCTCCAACTTGTCCTGGCCGACGTACAGAGTGTTGTTGGAACCTCGGGACCCGGGCACTAGGTGCGGGTGATAGCTCATCCAGTCCGGCAGGGGAGACCCGTTGACGGGCACCATTTCGCCGACCTGCATCCAGCCCCAGATCACGTGGACATCCGGAGAGCGGGGGACATAGGAAAGGCGTCCACCGATACGCGTGACGCGACGGAACCAGCCAAAGAAGAGGAAGAGATCTCCAGGCCCGACAGACTCACGGGACAGCACTGATTGTGCGGCGTCAGTCTGCCCGAAGAGGGGACGCCATCCCGCCTCCCGTGGGTACGCACCCGGATCCAGGTCAGGGTCCAGGTGCGCAAAGTGGTCCCGGCGCGTCCGGCCGCGGGTCAAGTCGGATGCAACGATGCCCAGGTTCTCGCCGCCGACCACGATGTCCTGGTATCGGATTGACGACTGCTTGTCCGGGATTGGCATTGGAATCAGGGTGCCGTCGTCGAGGATCGGGTTGGCGACTTTGCCCGCTCCCGAGTCGAACGCCTTCCGGCTCAGAATGATCTTCATTCCTGACGCCAACTGGGGTCGCCGACCTTCCACTGGGCTGGTGCACCAAGCACCCCGCCCGGAAGGTTCGAGAACCAGTTCGCTGCCGTCGAGATCTGGTCAGGTGTGAAGTGCGACCGGTGGCCACGCCCAACCGCGAGGAACTCAAGTTCCTCTGGCAGATCCGGTCCGCGCTTTCCCCAATATGTGAACCGCTCGCCGACGAGGACACGTTCGCCACCGAGATCGACGCGCTTACGCTCGGCGTCTTCCGACCCATCCGGCCGCGAGTGGAAGGAGGGGAGCTGGTGGAAGTCGCGACCGACGGGCTCGTAGATGTTGTCGCCAGCGCGTTCGATGATGCGTGGCGACCACCGAACTGGGCGACGCGGAAGGTACCTCGGGTCCTCCCAGTACTCCTCGAAGCCGATGACCTTGGCCACTTGAACGGCGTAGACAACGCGCTCGCTGCGGCTAGAGAGCCCGACGAGGATGTCGCCCACACCGGCCGTGCGTCGGATAAGAGGCTTGCAGCATGCGAGGGTCAAGAGGCCGTGGAATGGATTGGGGGAGAACCCGGAGTCGTGGACAACGATGTAGGAGAAGACGCGGTTCGTTTCGACGGGATCGCCCCGAACCCAAGCCGGCTGGTGCTCGTCGGGACGAAAGGCGACGGCCGCGGCAGATGTCTCAGTGCTACCAAGCGGAAGCGCATCGATTGCGCCAAACGGCGGGTCCGACCACTTCGGGCCGCAGGAGTCGGCTGCAGGTGCGTGCCGCAGAGTGCCAGCCGGGGAGGGTCTAGAGCGGGTCGCCTCGCCGCGCGCCCAGGTATGTCCGCACGACTCGCAACTGATCTGCCGCCGGCCGTCCTCGAGCGGCACGCCGTACAGGTCCTCGTCCTCGGTGCACTCGGGGCACGCAATCATCACTGTCACCATTCATATGGAGTCTGCAAGTGACCGTCACGGTAGACCTGACATCCGACAGATGCGACAAGAAGGGTGCGAAGCGACGATGGTCGCGGCGGTCTCGCACCAGCGATCACGGCTGACTCCATCGCCACGGTGGAGACGTCGTCACAATCTCTGGGGCCGCCCCGAAGCCCCACCTCGGGCGGGTGGTTACGGCTTTCCGGGTCGCCGTCGGCGAGGGTGTTCGCATGACCAGGCCGAGACGGTACGAACGCCTCAACGACGCCGCCGAGCGGCTGTGCATCAACCCGAAGACGCTCCGACGCAGGATCTCCGACGGGACGATCGTCGGTTACCGGATCGGCCGCCTGATCATGGTCGACCCCGAGGAGGTCGATCAGAAACTCGTGCGGGTGATCCCGTCTGGCTACATGGGGCGGTGAGTGCCCTGCCAACGGTCTGAGCGTAGGTGCGCGCAGATCCCAGGGATGGTTGGCGCTATTGATCAGTTCGCGCCTGAGTGAGGGACTAAGTGAGGGACTATCGGTCCCACCCTGCTTCGCGTCGACTGCCACGTTGTGAACGGTCAGCGCGCCTCGGGGGGACCAGGGCACTCGTGTTCAGGCGGCCCAGAAGTAGCTGACACGGAAGAGGTCACTGGTTCAAACCCAGTATCGCCCACCACCACAGAACCGCCTCTGACCTGTGAGAACAGCAGATCAGAGGCGGTTCTCATTTCGGCTCCGTGCACCCAATGTGCCCCAGCTGCGCCGCCTCACCTCACCGGTAAGGGGCAATCAGAAGAACACGAAGCCTTGGATCACGCAGCACATTCGGGCGCGCGCTCTCTGGGAAACATTGGCCGTGAGGCACGGCCTCCCGACCGACTCGACCTGGGACTACGTCGCCAACCTCGCACCGGAGAGCAGCCAAGACCCAGCTGAGCTGATTCTCGAGATCGGGAAGGGCGCGGGCATCTACTTCTCCGAAGACGAGTGCGTGCCCAACGACGCATCGTCGGGCACTGAGCGGGCGGTCTGGACGATGCTCACAGAGGCCGGCTCCGACGTGGTCAGGCGCGCCGACCTGGACAGCTGGCACGTCTTCAAGACCGACACTCTCGTGCTGGTCCCCAATGACCTGAGTGCAGCCGACTGGCGGCGCGTCGCGGGCGAAGCGCTCCGGCTCACGCCGCGCGAGGGTGGCGCGCTGGCAGCTGCAGACATGCCGCCGCTTACTCCGGAGCAGATCTGGGAAGCTGCGCGCATCCTTGCATCGGCACCAGGCTCGGTGGGATGACCATGAACGACGGTCCCACTCGGCTGAGCGCCTGCTGCAGGGCAGCATCGGCGGGCACGTCTCCTGGGCCAACGCCAGGGACCGCACCGCGCGCACCGCGCCGGGTTGGACCGCAATTTCCTCGAAGAGCCCGAAGGCGACGAGGTGCGTGGCCTCCGTCGCTCCCGCACGCCGACATGGGAGCGGTCGCGAGGACGACAACATATCGGTAGCTGTTTGCCGAGTGCCGTACGCGGAGTTCCTCGGCCTGGGACTACGCTCGGCGATGAGCTAGCAACGGGAGGACTTCAGTGTCACTGCGAGACCAGATTGAGAGCCGGGCCAAGGAAATTCGTACGGATGGCTACTCCATGTCTATCGGCGAGGTCATCGGACTATGCAACGAAGGTGACATCGACATCCACCCCGAATTCCAGCGGATTTTTCGCTGGAAGGCAGAGCAGAAGTCCCGACTGATCGAGTCGATTCTGCTGGGAATTCCCATTCCACCGATCTTCGTCTCACAACGAGAGGATGGCGTTTGGGACGTCATCGATGGCGTTCAGCGGCTCTCCACGGTTCTTCAGTTCACTGGGAACTATGTGAATGAGGACGGCAAGCGTCAGCCTGGATTCCCGCTCGTCAGTGGCGAGTACCTCACTGAGATGAGGGGTTTCACTTGGACGCTTGCGGATGATTCGTCCGCTGTTTCAGTGGACAGCGGCCAGGTCGCCCTCGTCGAGGACGAGGACGAGGACGAGGACGAGGACGAGGGTCAAGATGAAACTGAGCTACTTGAGTTCGACGACGTGCTTAAGCGCGACTTCAAACGAGCCAAGTTGGAGTTCCGGATCATCACCAAGGGGTCAGATGAATCCGCAAAGTACGACCTATTCCAGAGGTTGAACTCCGGCAGTGTGCTTTCGCCGCAGGAAGCTCGAAACTGTCTGATGGTGATGATCAACAGGGACATGTTCGCTCTGACGCAGACCTTGGCGAGCGACGAGCCGTTTGGGGCGAGCATTCAGTTGTCGGAGCGGCAGGAAGAGCAGGCGTATCGACAAGAATTGGTCCTTCGATTCTTTGCGCAGAAGGACTTCAACGGGCCGGACAAGGAGCTTCCTCAAGAGTTCGGTGAGTACCTCACGACCTGGATGCGTGGTGTCGCGACCGGCAGGGGGATATCCAGCGCAGACGAGGCGAACTTCCGGACAACGTTCGAGTTGCTGGTCGCCGCGGAAAGCGATGATGTCTTTCGCAAGTGGGACGGCGCCAGACACATGGGACCGTTCTCAATCTCCTGCTATGAGTTCATAACGAGCGGCGTTTCCTACAACCTTGAACGCTGGGTAGGTGCGAAGCCTGAGGAACTCTCGGAGCGCATTCGTAATGTCTGGTCGGACGATGTGTTCAAGGCCTGGAGCGGTACCGGAATGAGTACCCGACGCCGAGTTCCTCGTCTTGTAAACCGAGCACGAACCTACTTTGCCTAAGCCGTGACGTCCCTAACTGATGATGCGTTTGAGGAAGCGCTCACAGATGACTTGGGGTGGCGTCGGATGGAGTTGGTGCATCTCAAGAAGGCACTCGCCGACGCCGCGGCGAAGAGTACAGATAGCCCTGCCAGTCGCGGACTCAGCAGAGCCATGGTCGCGATGTGCTACGCCCACTGGGAAGGGTATTCCAAGAATGGCCTAGAGCATTACGCGAAGTTGGTGTCACGTCGAAAGCCTCGTATCTCGGAGGTAAGCGACGGTTTCGTGCTTGAGCATGTTCACCGGCTGATGAAGCGAATAGCGTCGGGGGACCGGGAAGCAAGAACGTCCTTGGCCGCTGCCATCCGCGGAGACTCAGACGAACGGATCAAGGTTGACAAGTCGCTGCTGGCTGACACGAAAGCCAATCTCCGCTATTCAGTGCTGGCGCAGTTGTTTGAGCGAGGATGCATCCCGTTGGATGCTTTCGAACTCAAAGCCAATTTGATTGACGTTCTTCTCTGCGACAGACGCAACGGCGTTGCCCATGGTCGTGCACTGTTCGTTCCTCCTGACCAGAGCCTCGAGTTGTGCACCGAAGTCTTAGGACTCATGGAGTCGATGCGCGATGTTCTCATTGGTCAGGTGCGATCGAAGCGTTACCTAGTTTCACGCGACGCCGCCGAACAGAAATCGGAATCATGAGTTCGGTCTGGCGCTGGCACTCGGATTACGTGCCACGCGCTACTTATCGACCGCATCGAACTGTGCATTTCCGCAGGACTATCGATGCGACGGTGCTGCAATGAGCGATGCAACAGCGTGGGCAGAGTTGCGCGGGCTCCTTCTTGTTGAACCGGCAGCCTGCGTGAGGTTGGCTAGCTAGGGTGGCGGGCATGGCGAGTGAGGCGGTCCGGGAGGCATTGCGCGAGTTCGTCGCGGAGCGGGACTGGGGCCAGTTCCACACTCCCGAGAACCTCGCCAAGAGCATCGTGATCGAGGCGGCCGAGTTGCTCGAGTGCTTCCAATGGAACGTGGAAGCCGACGCTGAGAAGGTCGCCCACGAGCTGGCCGACGTCGTGACCTACTGCCATCTCCTCGCCGACAAGCTCGGAGTCGACCTCGACCAGATCGTGCTCGACAAGCTCGAGGTGACGAAGGCGAAGTACCCGGTCGACCGTGCCCGCGGCCGGAGCGAGAAGTATGACCAGCTTCCGGATTGAGAGCGGGCCCTTCGCGAGCCGGCAGATCGATGAGTGGGCGACCGGCGACAGGCGCTTCAAGAACTGGCCGGTGGTCTATGCCCTCGACGGCGACAGCCGGGTCTACGTGGGGGAGTCGCGCAACGTCGTGGCTCGCTTCCGCCAGCACCTCGAGACCGCGGAGAAGGCTGCTTTGCACGGTGCACGCGTCGTACTCGATGAGACCTTCAACAAGTCGGTGTGCCTGGACCTGGAGTCGTATCTGATCCGGCTGCTCGCTGGCGATGGCCGGCTGACGGTGCTGAACCGCAACGAGGGCATCACCAACGCGGAGTACTACGCGCGGGCTGACTACCAGCAGGTGTTCGTCGAGATCTTCGAGGCACTGCGCGACGACGGGCTCTTCGAGGGCACGATCCGCGAGATCGAGAACTCTGACCTCTTCAAGCTCTCGCCGTTCAAGGCGCTGAGCAAGGACCAGGAGGCTGTCGTCGAGGACATTCTCGACGGGCTCTTCGACGACCTCGAAGCGAAGCGCGGCAGCCAGATCGTCGTACAGGGCGACCCCGGCACGGGGAAGACGATCGTGGCGGTCTATCTGATGAAGTTGCTGAGCGACATCAAGGCTTGGGACGGCAGCCAGCTTGAGAGCGACTCGGTGATGGCGGACTACTTCGTCGAGGGCTATCCCGAGCTGCTGCAGGACTTCCGGATGGGGTTCGTTGTGCCGCAGATGTCGCTCCGCAAGACGATCCAGCGGGTCTTCAAGAAGACGCCCGGCCTGCACCCGGCGATGGTGATGTCGCCCTTCGAGGTCGGCAATCGCGAGGGCCATTTCGACCTGCTGATCGTCGACGAGACGCACCGGCTCCGGCAGGCCGGCAACCAGCCCGCTGGGCCGCTCTACAAGATGTTCTCCGACATCAACATCAAGCTCTTCGGGCGCGACGACCAGGACCTGACCCAGCTGGACTGGATCAAGGAGAAGAGCTCCCACCAGATCTTCCTGCTCGATGCCGCGCAGAGCGTCCACACCGCCGACGTACCGATGCGACTGCTCGACGAGCTCGTGGCGGCAACGGGGGAGCTGCAGCGGAAGTACCGGCTGACCTCGCAGATGCGCGTCCGGGCGGGTGAGGACTACGTCGGCTACGTGCGCGAGATCCTGAGCGACCTCCCTCCCGAGCCGCGGGCCTTCGCCGACTACGACCTGCGCTTCTTCGACGATCTCGGCGAGATGCGCGAGGCGATTCGGGTGAAGGATGCGGAGCACGGCCTTGCGCGGCTGGTGGCTGGGTTCGCGTGGAAGTGGGTCACCAAGAACGACAAGAGCGCCTACGACATCGTCATCGACGGTGTGAAGCTGCGGTGGAACCAGACCGACCTGGACTGGGTCAGCTCGAAAACGTCGGCCGACGAGGTCGGCGTCATCCACACCATCCAAGGCTATGACCTCAACTACGCCGGCGTGATCATCGGCAAGGACCTGCGTTACGACGCCAAGCTCGGGCGGATGTACTTCGACCGGACGAACTACTTCGACCCGACAGCCGCGAACAACATGCCGCGGCGGGGGATCCGGTTCACCGACGACGACGTACTCGGGCTCGTGCGGAACATCTACGCCGTGCTGCTGACGCGGGGCATGCGCGGGACCTACGTCTACGTCTGCGACGACTCGCTCCGCGAACACCTGCGCAAGTTCTTCTAGCAGTGCCTTGCATGGGCGGCGGACGCCGTGGCCACCCGAATCGGTCCGTACCGGAATGCAATCGCCCGGTCAGATGCTCGCAGTTACCCCGGACCGAAATCGGCCACGCCTGGGAACGTCATGGTCCCGGCGTCGGTCTGGTCCGAAGTCGACCGGTCTGGTTCTGGCCCAGTGCGTTCGCAACCATCACCTCGAATTCCGCAGGTGTGGTGTCTGCTGCCTGAAAGCAGCAATTCACTCCTTAATCCAGGAGCAAGAACACGGCAGGGATGATCACGCTTGCCAGCAGGAAAGTGACGGTCGCTCCTACCGTCTTGATCCGCCGGTGCGAACGGCTGGGATCGCCATCGCGATGGACGTCGAGGGACGGAAGGGCCCAGCGCCGGGCCCTCTCCAGCAGCCAGAGCGAACCCGCGTAGACCACGACCGCGAGCAGCACAGCGAGGGCCACTGAGGAGGCTTCCCACTTCCCGTCGGGTAGCGCTAGAGCGACCAGCTGGATGCCAAAGTTGAAGACGATCGCCAGTATGAGGGTTGGCCAAGTGAAGTGTCGGAACGGCGCCCACTTCGGACGCTGGTCAAGCAGCTGTTCCTTGAGTTGGTCGAAGGCCCCCGCGACCCAGTGTTCATCCGTGCCCGACACGACGAGCTTTGCGCCGTCTCGCACGGTCGTGTCCCGGAGGGTAATGTCGATCTGCGGCGAATGACTCGACCACGAGGTCTGGATCGTGATGCGGTCGATCTCATCAAGTTTCACGCCCTCGAGCGATGAGGCGATGTCGCCAGTGTTTGTCCAGCGGTCGCCCCTGCCAGAGACGCGCACCGACAACTTGTGCTTCTGGACGATCCGCTCAAGCGCGCGCTCGTGCACGCCGTAATCATTCTCGGTCGGCGCTGGCCCAAGGGCCGCGACCTCCTTGAGGAACTCGCGCTCCAGCAGGTCTTCGACGGTCTGCTGGATCTTCTTGAGTGCGGCCGGACCACCGACCCACGAGCTCTGCTTGTGCTCGCGCCGGTAGATCGCCCGCTCGGTGCTGGTCAGTCGGGGGTACTGCGGCTGGGGGCGTTGCCCCGATTCTTCGGTCGACACGTCCGCAAGCGTAGAGGCAGATCTCGGCAGCCACGGTGGATGCTCTGGTGACGTGGAGATGCGAGTTTGTCAATGCGCTCGCTCAACCCCCCGCGTCGTCGAGTTGCTCGGCAGGTGAGCGCTTCGACGCACCCACTTCGATTGGTGATCTCGACCTCGCTCGTAGCGGCACCAGTCTCGTCTGTCGACGGCTGATGCGACCATCCTCGCTCCCGACTCACTGACGGTCTGCCGCTCAGCACGGCCTCCCCGAACGCGATCGATCCCTAGATTGCGGAAGTTGAGCTGTTCGGCGACCTCACTCGGACGCCATCACTATCGTGCCAAGGGTGAGAACCGACGTCCTGACTCCACAGGCTGTGTTTTACCTTCCGCAGCACCTTGTGGTTCCACTGTTCCAGCGGCCGTACGTCTGGGACGAGGCGGAGCAGTGGCTGCCGCTGTGGCAGGACATCTCGCGCCTCGCAGAGCTGCGGCTTCGAGACCCGTACTCAACCCCAACCCACTTCCTGGGTGCTGTTGTCCTCCAGGCGCTGGAGAGTCAGCACGGCGTGGTGCCCGCCAAGAACGTGATCGATGGTCAGCAGCGCCTCACCACGCTTCAGGTCCTCATTGACGCGTCCGCGGCGGTCTTCGAAGGACGAGGGCTCGATGGACTCGCAGCTCAGTTCAGGGACCTCACGCACAATCGCGCATACAGCGATGTCGTGGGCGCGAGCCTGAAGCTGCAGCACACGAATCAGGACGGCGTGGCGTTCGGCGAAGTCATGGATGCCGAGCCCCCGGTTGTGCACGAATTGCTCAAGCACACCGGCGCCAGGATCGTACGGGCGCACGCGTTCTTCGTTGACCGGGTCGAGCAGTGGCTCGGGGAGGGCGACGACGTTCGTGCGCGCGCTGATGCCCTCGCCCACTCGATCAGCCAGGGGCTGCAGCTCGTCGTCATCGACCTTCAAGCCCAGGAGAACTCGCAGGAGATCTTCGAGACCCTCAACGCACGTGGAACTCCGCTGACGGCAGCCGATCTCATCAAGAACTTTGTATTCCAGAGGCTCGAAGCCGAGGGCGCCGATACGAGGCGCGCCTATGCCGAGGACTGGCCGTTCGAGGAACCGTTCTGGGAGGTCGAGGTCAGCGTCGGCCGCTACAGCATGAGTCGGAGCTCACTGTTCCTCAGCCAATGGCTCGGGAGCCGACTGGGAGAGGAGGTCAGCCCTCGCCAGACTTTCATCAGGTTCAAGACGTACGTCGACTACGAGTCTGGCAGCAAGATGGGCGACCTGCTTCTGGCCATCAAGGCCCAAGCCGGTCTCTACCGGGGGTGGACCGAGCACGCGGCCGAGACGTCCCGGATCCTTACGCGCCCTGAGATGGCCTTCTACCGAATGAGCGCCGGAGGTGTCGAGCTGCTCAAGCCCGCAATCATCTGGCTGTACGACCCAGAAATGGCGATCCCACGGGATGTCGCCGACGAAGTCATTGCGATGCTCGAGTCGTGGGTCGTGCGACGACAGCTCCTTCGGCTGACCTCGGCTGACCTTGGACGCATCGTTGCGGAGATCATCCGCGTTAACCGCGACACCGACGCGTCGCTGCTCGTGGAGCGGGTCCGTGGAAACCTCACGCGCCTGAACGTGGCTTCCAACTACTGGCCCGGCGATGACGAGATCCGTGCACACCTCCGCACTGAGCAGGCGTACCGACGCTATACCCGTGGACGAATGCGCCTCTACCTGGAAGCAGTAGAGGACCACCTGCGCGGCGTTCACAAATACCCGCAGGTCGCACGCGCGGGTTATCCGATCGAGCACGTTCTGCCGCAGAAGTGGCAAAACAACTGGAACGTCGTGGGCCTCGAGGCGGAGCTTGCACGGAGCGAGCACGTCCATCGAATCGGGAACCTGACGCTCCTCACGACCAGTTTGAACAGCACCGTTTCAAATGGTCCGTGGGGCGGACAGGGTGGGAAGCGCGAGCGTCTCTTGAAGCACGACGTGATGCTCCTCAATCGCCACTTCCATGACAAGGCGAGCTGGGACGAGGCTGCTATCGATGAGCGGACGGCCCTTCTCACCGAACTGTTGTTGGCGGTCTGGCCCATTCCTGCTGGCCATGTTGGCTCGATCAGCGACGCACCTCAGAAGGAGGCGGCATGGGTCGAGTTGAAACACCTCGTGGCTGCCGGACTCCTACCGGCCGGAACTGTCCTACGCCCGAGGCCCGGCCAGTGGGACGCTGTCGAGGGCATTGTCACGGCCGATGGTCAGATCGAAGTTGACGGCAAGCTGTACGCCTCCCCGTCCAGCGCGGGATATCACGTCAAGGGCGGCAAGGCAGCAAACGGCTGGACGTTCTGGCGCCTGCCGAACGGCGGGCAGCTCAAGGACGTTCGTGCTCAGTACAGGGGTCAGTCGGCGGACAAGCCTGCGGGCTTCGATTGGTCGCGGATGCACGAAATTCTCGAAGCACTCCCGGCTGGACACTGGACCTCCTACAGCGACCTCGCCGATGCCGTAGGCACCGCTCCGCAGCCCCTTGGCACCCACATTGCCCGATGTCGGCAATGTGCCAACGCCTGGCGAGTGCTTGGTTCCGACGGACGCGTGGCTTCAGGGTTTGCGTGGGCTGATCCAGCGGACGACCGGGATCCGGAGCTGTTACTCCGCGAGGAGGGAGTGACATTCGTGAACGGCCTCGCGGACGTTCAACACCGCTTGGACAGCGAAGCGCTGGCCGTCCTGCTCGCCGCTGACGACTGAACACCGGCATGTGCCGTGCCCCGCGCGCGGCGGATTTGTCGGCCCTGCCCTCTACGTTCAGGCCATGGCAACACGGACTGACCGCGCGATTGGCGCAATCGTCGGCCTCGCATGTGGAGACGCGCTCGGCGCACCGTACGAGTTCGGCCCCGGTCAGGGAGCCGGCGATGCGGACTTTCATGCGCCCCGTGGGTGGGGCGAAGCTGGCACGTGGACCGACGACACGGCCATGGCTGTCGCTGTTCTCTTGGGCGCACTCGAGTTGCCCGAGCTGGAAACACCGATCGGGCAAGACGCTGTCGCGCGGACCTTCCTGCGCTGGGCGACTGAGGATGGCCGGGGTATCGGCAATCTGACTTTCAACGTTCTCCTGGCGGCACAAAAGCTGGCCAAGGAGCGGCACTTGGATGCCCCGGGGTCCGCCGAGTTTCGGGCGTCGGCCGCAGAATTCCACCGACGCAGCCCTGATGCGGCCGGCAACGGCGCGCTGATGCGCAGCGCGGCGGTGGCTGTCGGCTGTCTCCATGACCGAACGTTGCTCGCAGCCCGGGGCCGCGCGATCGCCGAGCTCACCCACATGCACCCGCTGGCGGGCGATTCCTGCGTCTTGTGGAACGAAGCAATCCGCGTCGCCGCGGTCGAGGAGCGGATCGACCTCTACGCCGGCGTCGACCTGCTGCCAACTGAACGCCACGAGCAGTGGCGCGCGTGGCTGAGCGAGGCGGTGTCGCGCCCGCCGTCGACCTTCACCCCGAATGGCTGGACGGTGTCTGCCCTCCAAGCAGCGGCCTCGGTCATCGCCCACTCGCCGGAGGAGGAAGGGCAGTTTCAACGCGGCCTCCACGCGGCCGTTCGGATTGGTAACGACACCGACACGGTGGCCGCAATCACCGGCGCCCTGTTGGGCGCACGCTGGGGAGTCGGCAGAATCCCCAAGGATTGGATCGAGTTGATCCACGGGTGGCCATCGATGGGTGGAGAAGGGCTCGCGGCGTTAGCGACGTCAGTGGCGGGTTCTCCGCGCGGAAGGTGACGTCGATCGGATCCGGGTCGCGCCGAGGTTTCCTTGTTGTGAGGATCGGCCAGGACAGTCCCTGAACTAGGAAGTCAGCGGCGGTGGGCCTACTGCGACCTCCACTGGCTGCGACTCCGCCGTCTCATGGTCCAGCTCCGGCAGCAGCCGATCCAGCCACGCGGGCAGCCACCAGTTCGCATCGCCCAGAAGCTTCATGGTGGCCGGGACGAGTACCAGGCGCACGACGGTCGCGTCGAGGAAGATCGCGGTGGCCAGTCCCAGCCCCATCATCTTGATCGCCGGGTCGCTGCCCAGGATGAAGCCGGAGAAGACCGCCACCATGATCAGCGCGGCTGCGGTGATGGTGCGCCCGGTGTTGGCGATCCCGGCGATGACTGCGCGGGTGTTGTCGCCGTGGCGGCGGTACTCCTCGCGCACCCGCGACAGCAGGAACACCTCGTAGTCCATGGAGAGCCCGAACAGGATCGCGAACATGAACAGCGGGATGAACGACACGATCGGCACCGTCGACTCCACGCCGATCAGGCCGGCGGCCCAGCCCCACTGGAAAACCATCACCAGCACGCCGTACGCCGCGCCGACGCTCAGCAGGTTCATCAGGACTGCCTTCAGGGGCACCAGCACCGACCGGAACAGCACCGTGAGCAGGAGGAACGACAGCAGCAGCACGGCCACCACGAAGCGTGGCATCCGCTCCTGCACTCGGTCACCGAGGTCGGCGAAGGTGGCCGTCTGGCCGCCGACGTGGGCGGTCGCCGCGGTGCCGTCCAGCACCGTCGGGAAGACCTCGCTGCGGAGTCTCTCGACGGTTTCCTGGGTGGCAACGTCCTGGGGCGACGTGATCGGCTGCGCGACCAGGGTCGCCACGCCTGCGGCGCGATCGATGGCCGGGTCGCCGACCGAGGTGATGCCCGGATCGGCTGCGATCGCGGCGGCCAGCGGCGCCACGACACTCTGTTGATCCGAGGACCCGGCGCCCTGGGAGATGTCGACCGCGATCACCAGCGGCCCGTTGGCGCCGGGGCCAAAGCCGTCGGCGATCAGGTCGTAGGCCCGGCGTTCGGTCCTCGACTCGGGCTTGGTCCCGTCGTCCGGGAAGCCCAGGTTGAGCGCGAGGACGGGTGCGGCCAGGGCGATCATGAGGACCGCGCCTCCGACGAGGTACGCCGTCGCGTTGCGGGTCACGTGAGCACCCCACCGGGTCCAGCCAGTGCTCGGCCGGTGGGGCGTGCGGCGGCGTCCGTTGATCCGGTGCCCCGCCAGCCCGAGAAGTGCGGGCAGCAAGGTGACCGAAGCGAGCACCATCACGAGCACCATCGCGGAGATGGCGACCCCACCACCGGTCACGAACGGGATCCCCGCGACGAGCAACCCGAGGATCGCCACGACGACCGTGCCGCCGGCGAAGATCACTGCCTGTCCTGCTGTTGCCAGAGCCCGGCCGACCGATTCGGCGACCGGCATCCCCAGGGCCAGGTTCTCGCGGTGCCGGGTGACCAGGAAGAGCGCGTAGTCGATACCGACGCCCAGCCCGACCATGGCCGCAAGCTGCGGCGCCCACGCCGGGATGTCGACCAGGTAGGTCACCAGCTTCATCGAGGTGATGCCGATGACCAGACCGAACAGCGCCATCCCGATCGGCAGCCCCATCGCGACGAACGAGCCGAAGGCGATCAGCAGGACGATCATCGCGACGACGAGCCCCGCGACCTCGCCGATCCCGGTGGGTGGCTCCTCGAACGCGAAGAACAGGTCGCCTCCGCTCTCCAGGGTCAGCGACGACTCGTCACGCAGGTCGGCGACGGCGTCCTTGAGGTGGTCCAGGTCGGAGGCATCGAGGTGCTCGACCGCGGGGTACTGCACACGCACGAGTGCGACCGTGCCGTCCGGCGAGACGTTGCTGGTCGTCGTGAGCACGCGCGGGAGTGCCTCGAGAGCGGCCTCCACCGGCGCCAGCTGCGCGGCCGCGTCCCGGGCTTCGAGTACGACGTGAGCGGTGATCCCGCCCTCGTCAGCCTGGGCCTCGGCGAGCAGCTCCGCAGCCAGGTAGGAGTCGAGGCCGGGTGCCTCGAAGCTCTCCTCGAGATCACGCCCGAAGGCAACGGAGGAGGCGATGACGACGAGCGCGAGGACGACCCAGGCGCCGATGGCGGCCCAGGGCCGGGTGGCAGCAGACCGGCCGAGCCGGTAGAGGAGATTCGACATGCCTCCACGGTGGCGCGGCGGCGCGCGGCGTACATCGGGCGCAGGAGTGGGGGACTCCTCGGCCGAAAGGACGAGAAGCGACTCATGCTTGTGCCCCGTACGACGAGCGCGTCCGCTCTCTAGGGTGGAGAGGTGTTCGCCGCCCTCATCCGCTCGATCCTTGCCGAGCCCCGTGCCCCGGACCCGCCAGCGCGGGTGTGGCGGGACTGGGTCCTGGTGGGCGCCTTGCTGGTCACGGCCGCGGGCGAGGCTCTCTTCCGCGACGACGTGCCGTGGCGCCCCCTGGCCACCGTGGTCGCGCTTCTGGTGATCCCGGCCCTGCTCTGGCGGCGTACCCATCCACTGCTGGCGACCGCGGTCGGCTTCGGCGGCGGGATGGTGCTGCACATCCCCGCGGTCGTCGACGACAACCCCGATGTGGGGTTGTACGCCATGGCCAGCGTCCTGCTGCTGCCCTACGCCTTGTACCGCTGGGCTTCCGGGCCCGAGGCGCTGGTCGGGACGGCGATCGTCGCCGTCCCCGCGACCCTGTCTCTCGCGACCACCGAGACCCCCTTCGGTGAGGTGATCGGCGGCATCACCGTGCTGGTCGCCTCCTTCGCCCTCGGGGCCGCGATGCGCTACCGCGCGGTGGCGCGCCGGCGCGAGGTGGAGCAGGTCCGGACGCTCGAGCGCGGTGAGCTCGCCCGCGAGCTGCACGACACCGTCGCGCACCACGTGTCGGCCATCGCGATCCAGGCCCAGGCGGGGCGGGCGGTGGCAGCCACCGACCCGGCTGCGGCCCTCGAGGCGCTGGCAGTGATCGAGGCGGAGGCGTCGCGGACGTTGTACGAGATGCGCACGATGGTCCGGGTGCTTCGCCATGGTGAGGCGGGCGCCGGCGAGGCGGCCGACTACGCGCCGCAGCGGGGCATCGGAGACCTGGACGAGCTGGCCCGGATGAGCCCCGTGGTGCAGGTGCACCGCGGCGGCGACCTCGCGGGCCTGCCGCAACCGGTGGAGATGGCGGTCTACCGGATCTGTCAGGAGGCGGTCACCAACGCGATCCGGCATTCGCTGAACGCCACGGCGGTCACCGTGGAGGTCACCGGCGACCCCGGCGTCATACGGTTGCGTGTGCACGACGACGGAGAGGCAGCCCGCCCCGCGACCAGCGTGGGCTACGGCCTGCTCGGCATGGCGGAACGGGCCAAGCTGCTCGGCGGGGCCTGTCAGGCCGGACCTGACCCGGCCGGCGGCTGGACCGTCGAGGCGACTCTCCCGCGGGAGGTGCCGCAGTGACCAGCGAAGGGACCAGCGAGGGGACCAGCGAGGGGACCATCCGGGTGGTGGTCGCCGACGACCAGCTCCTGGTCCGGACCGGGCTCACCATGATCCTCAATGCGCAGCCCGGGATCGAGGTCGTCGGCGAGGCAACGGACGGCCTCGAGGCGGTGGCCGTGGCGCGCGAGCTGCGTCCCGACGTCTGCCTCTTCGACATCCGGATGCCCGGCATCGACGGCGTCGAGGCCACCCGCCAGCTCGCTGGCCCAAGCGTCGAGAACCCCCTGGCCGTCGTGATCATCACGACCTTCGATCTCGACGAGTACGTCCACGGCGCCCTCAAGGCCGGCGCCCGAGGCTTCCTCCTCAAGGACGCCGGGCCCGAGCTGCTGGTCCAGGCGATCCACGCAGCCGCGAACGGCGACGCGCTCATCTCGCCCGACATCACCCGCCGCCTGCTCACCACGCTGGCTGGCCTGGAGCGGACCTCCCCGCCGACCCAGCCGATCGAGCCGCTCACCGAACGCGAGGAAGAGGTGCTGCTCACCGTCGCCCGCGGTCGCACCAACGCCGAGATCGCCGACGAGCTGCACATCACCCTGAGCACGGTGAAGACCCACGTCGCCGCGCTGATGAACAAGCTCGGTGCCCGCAACCGCGTCGAGGTCGCGATGTGGGCCTACGAGACCAGGCGCGTCAAGGGATAGGGCTGGCTGACCTCCGGTCGCGTCCACGCAGCTCGCACGCTGGATGTGGCGCCGAGAGGATTGCCTCCGTGTGCGTTCACGCGCTTTGCTGAGGGATGGTCACGAGCGACTGGATCGCCTTGTCCGCGCTGATCGTTTCGGTGGGCACCGCCATCTTCACGCTGAGCTGGCGCTGGATCTCTCTGCGTCGAGCGGATGTCACGGCGTTCCTGCACTGGCTCCCGGCGCGGGCCTACATCAGCGTCGACGGGTGCGATGACGTGTCGGTGGGCTACCACCTGGTCCTGTGGAACAGGGGCCCGGCCCGTGCCCGGCTCGTCGATGTGGAGGTCCACTTCATGGATGGGGAGGAGGCGGAAACGCTTCGCCTGACCGACGTCGCGCCGGGTGAGCTCCCGCTGGCGCAGCTCGACCCCGGTGCCCGCTACCCGATCCCGTGGGCGTTGGGGGAGGACGGCCTCGCGCGGAGCGACGAGCGCCGGTTCGTGCTGACGTTGAGCTGGACGGACTCCCGGAGCCGCAGCGTTCAGGTGCCGATCAGGAGAGGGAACGTCGGTTCGTGACGCCGACGCGGTGAAACTCGCTGAGTTCCGCCGAACCGGGCACTGCTGCTGCGTGACTCGGGCATTCTGGGCAAATGCCTGATGCGGTCGACGGGTTGGCGCGACGGGCGGGACTGTTGCTCGCGGTCGGCATTGCCTACTACGTCGGCGCCCGCCTGGGCCTTCGGCTGTCACTGGTCGAGCACAACGTCACTCCGCTGTGGCCGCCGACAGGCATCGCGGTGGCGGCGTTCGTGCTGCTGGGTCGGTCGATGTGGCCGGCGGTGGCCGCGGCTGCGTTCCTGGTCAACCTGCCGATCAGCGAGAACGCCCTGGCTGCGGGGACGACCGCGGTCGGCAACGTGCTGGCGCCGTACGTCGCCGTGGTGCTGCTGGAGCGGTTCGGCTTCCGCAGGCAGCTCGACCGGCAGCGGGACGCGCACCTGATCGTCGTCGTCGCGCTCGTGAGCATGCTGGTCAGCGCCACGATCGGCGCCGTGACCCTTGTCGTCTCGGGGGCGATCGACGCCAACAGCTTCGTGGAGGCGTGGGCCGTGTGGTGGACCGGGGACACGATGGGCGTGATCCTGGTCGCTCCGTTCTTCCTGGCGATTCCGCTGTTCCGGGAGCTGCCGCGCTGGCACGTGGGGCAGTGGGTCGAGGCGGTTGTCGTGGCCGTCTGTGTTGCCGGGGTCGCCCTCGTCGGCATGCGCGCCGACATCCCCGTCCTGTTCCCGGTGCTCCCGATCCTCGGGTGGGCGGCGTGGCGGCTCCAGCTGCGTGGGGCGGCGCCGGCAGCGCTGGTGGCCTCTGTCGCGATCACCTGGTCGGTGACCCATGATTCGGCCCTGTTCGCGCCGGGCAGCCTGTTCGAGCAGATGCTGACGCTGCAAGGGTTCAACGCATGTGTCGCGCTCACGTCGTTCTTCCTCGCTGCCCTTGTCAGCGAGCGGATCCGGACCGCCGAGGTGCTGGAGCAGACGGCGCGGGCGCTCGAGGATCGCGTGCGTTACGAGACCCAGGGCCGCTCCGACGCGCTGGTGGAGCTGAGCAAGGAAGCAGCGCGCTCCGAGCGTGAGCACGAGATCGCGGTGACGCTTCAGCGGACGCTGCTCCCGGGGCACCTGCCCGCGATCCCCGGTGTCGGGATCGCCGCCCGCTACATCCCGGCATCGTCGGACATGCAGGTGGGCGGTGACTGGTACGACGTGGTGCAGCTGCCCCAGGGCTTGATCGGGCTGGCGATCGGTGACGTCGCCGGACACGGGCTCGCGGCCGCAGCAACCATGGGCCAGCTCCGGATGGCGGTGCGTGCCTACGCGCTGCAGGACTCCGCCCCGGCGTCGGTGATGGCACGGCTGCACCAGCTCGCGTCGCAGCCGCCGGCGGCGACGATGACGACGCTGCTCTACCTCGTCTTCGACCCGGACTCACGGATCCTCACCTTCGCGAACGCCGGCCATCCGCCCGCCCTCCGCGTCAGCGCCGGGGACGCGGCGTACCTCGGCGAGGCGACGTCGCCGCCCCTCGGCGTCTCCACGGCCGGCACGCATGGCGAGTCGAGCGTCGAGCTCGCACCCGGCACCACGCTCCTGCTCTACACCGACGGCCTCATCGAACGCCGCGGGGTGTCGATCCAGGATGGCCTCGACCGCCTGCAGGCGTTGTCCCTGACACTGGGTGACACCGACCTCGACGAGCTGTGCGACGTGCTCCTCGGCTCGCTGCTCGACCAGGGACCCGTCGAGGATGACGTCGCCCTGCTGGTCCTCCGGACCGCGCACTCCGACGGCAGCCCGCTGCACATCGACGTGCTCGCCGAGCCGCAGGTCCTGGTCCAGATCCGCAGCGCCTGCCGTCACTGGCTGCGGGACCTCGGAGTCAGCCACTCGATCGCTGAGGAGATCCTGGTGGCCTGCGGCGAGGCCTGCAACAACGTCGTCGAGCATGCGTACGGCGCGGCGCCGGGGCCGCTGGAGGTCGACCTGCGGATGGTGGGCGGTTCGGTGGAGATCGCTGTCCGCGACTACGGGACCTGGCGACCCGAGGCGGACCGTGGCGGTGGCTGGGGACTCGACCTCACCCGGGCGCTGATGGACAGCGTCGATGTCCGCGCTCGCAAGAAGGGCACCCAGGTCGTGATGCGTCGAGCAGTGGGGATCGGAGGCGGGCCATGAACGAGCTGGCGGAGGTCGAGGCAGCGGACCTGGACAACGTGCGGGTCGTGCGGGTCAGTGGCGAGATCGACCTGTCGAACGCACACGACGTGCTGGAGTCGATCGGCGAAGCCGTCCGCAGCGGGGCCACGGCGATCGTCGTCGACCTGAGCGGCGTCACGTTCCTGGACAGCTCCGGGATCTCGATGCTGTTCCGGCTGCACGAGCGGATCGGCTACAGCCGGCAGGAGCTGCGCCTGGTGGTGCCACTGGCCTCGCCCATCCGTCGGGTGCTCGAGCTGACCCGGATCTCCGACGTGATCCCGCTCCACGAGTCGCTCGACGGCTAGAGAAGCCGGACCTCAGGCGTCTTCACAGGCGCGTGGCGACTACCAGGTAGCGATCGTCGGCGTCGTCGACGAGATCAGCCTGCCAGCCGACGGACGCAAGTCCGGGCACGATGTTGGCGGGCGCGTGGAGCTCGTCGCCGGTGAGGGTGCGTCCGTGACGGGCCGCGAGTGCGGCACGTCCGATCGGGTGGAAGATCGCCAGCCGTCCGCCGGGCCGGCAGACCCGGGCCATGCCGGCCAGAGCCTCGAGCGGCGCAGGCAGGTGCGAGATCAGCCCGGCAGCGAACACCGCATCAACGCTCCCTGATGCCAGGGGGAGGGCCATCGCATCGGCGATCACCAATGAGGCCAGGCGATCGCGCCCGCGCCGAGCGGCTTCACCGAGCATCTCGGGCACGTAGTCGACAGCCACGACCACGCCGGAGGGGCCGACAGCTTCGCGCAGCAACGGGAGGGCGCGCCCGGTCCCGCAGGCGAGGTCGACGACGGTTGCGCCAGCAGCGAGTGACAGCGCAGCGACCGCCTCGGCGTACTTCGGGCCGTCGTCGGGGAAGCGCTCCTCCCAGTCGGCGGCGCGCTCGGCGAAGAACGCACGCGCGGAGGCACGGTCCCGTTCGTCGCTCACCCCGCGATCGTAGGGCCCGTCAGCCCAGCGTCGGGATGTCGTTGCGCCGGGACAGCCGGCGGAGCGGGTCGGGGAGCAGCTCCGCCGCGATCAGGGCGAGCGCGCCGAGCAGGATCAGCGCGGCGCCGATCCACGGGCTCACTCCGCTGATCGCCAGCGCGATCAGACCGATGGTGGCAAGCACGATGCCGAGACCGACGTACATGGCGCACCTCCTGGAACGGGAACCCGGCCATCAGCCGGTCTTCTGCATCGGGCGAGTGATGCACGTGTCGACGAGATCGGAGCGCAGGTCACGCAGGATGCGGGTCAGCAGCCGAGACACCTGCATCTGCGTCACGCCGATCTCTTCGCCGATCTCCTGCTGGGTGAGGCCGTCGAAGAAGCGCAGCTGCAGGATGCGCCGGTCACGACGCTCCAGCCGCCGCATGGCATGAGCGAGCATCGCCCGGGCCTCTGCTGCTTCGAACCCGTCCTCGGTGACCGGAATCGTCTCGCCAATGGTGGTCGTCGACTCGGGGCCGAGCGGTCGGTCCAGTGACGACGGACGGAAACAGCCATCGGCCGCGAGGGCCTCCTCGACCTCGGCCCTGGGCTCGCCCATCGCCGCCGCCAGCGTCGACAGGTCGGGGGTGACTCCGGACTCCTGTTCGAGCTCGGCGCGCGTCCGCGCGGCCGCAGCCTGGAGGTCCTGGATCCGGCGCGGGGGACGCACTGTCCAGCCGTGATCACGGAAGTGCTTCTTCACCTCCCCCCGGATCGTCGGCACGGCGTACGCCAGGAAGTCGCCCGCGAGCCCGGGCTTGTAGCCCCGGACCGCGCGCACCAACGCGGTGTACGCGACCTGTTCCAGGTCCTCGGACGGGATGCCTCGGCCGCGGTACGGCGCCGCGAGCGTGCGCGCGACGTCCATGTTGATGCGGATGGCCTCGTCGATCGCTGCTTCACGAGCCTCGATCGACGTCGTCTCGCTGATCTCGTGGAGAAGTGCCCGTGTGCGCTGCCTACGGATGAGGCGGGCGGGAAGGGCAGTGCTGATGGTGGTGTTGCTTCGCATGTCGACCCCTGGGGGACTAGTGCGGGCCTGCCTTCGTCTCAAGCAGGCGGTGACACCTTGACTGCCATTCGACCGTAGCGCTTTCCGGACGCGAGTGCCAAGGGCGGCATGAAACTCAGGGTTCCGGGTACCTGACAGCCATGACCTGGATCATCGTCACCGCTGGAATTCTCGTCGCCGCCTTCATCGGGCTGGGCCTGTTGTGGGCCGCGTTCCGCGACCGCGAGCGCGGTCAGGAGCTCGTCGAGGACCTCGACGAGCGCACCACGCAGGAGCCGGACGGGCCCGGGCAGGTCTGAGGGTTTGCGCCTGCGACCCAGGGGGAACCGAAGCGCTCCAACCAGGAGGTACTTGCATGTATACGTTGTTGTGGATCATTGCGGTGGTGTTGGTGATCGCTGGGATCGTCTCGCTCGTCCGGGGCCAGATTCTTGCTGGCATCGTCCTGATCGTGGTCGGCCTGCTCGTCGGGCCGGGTGGCGTGAGCCTCTTCAGCAGGTGACTCATGCAGCCCGCACGTCGATGAAGGGAAGAGCAATGGCTCAACTCACCGAAGCTGGCATCGTGACCGGAACGGCAGACAAGGACTACAACCTGATCTGGTTCACCGAGGTCTGCCTGAGCAATGCGCTCCGCCTCGAGACCTACATCGAGGACGCCCGGAGGTCGGGCGACCAGGAGATCGCCGACCTGTTCAGGCGTGCCCAGGAGAACTCGATCCGTGGAGCGGAGGAGGCCAAGTCACTCCTCCGTGAGCGCATCGACGCCGCGTGAGCGGACCACCAGCAGCGGCAGGACAACCCACAGCATCACGAACAGGCTCGCGGTCAGCGCTCCGGCGCTGGCCGCGAGTTCGCGGGGGACGACCAGGTCGTAGACCAGGAAGAGCACCCCGCTCGTGGTGAGCGCGAGGACCGTGAGCCCGGCCCTTGCGCAGAGGTTGGCCGCCTCGACCAGCCAGCGCCGCTGGTGCTGGCGGAAGAGCAGACGGTGGAAGGCGACCGGTGCGACCAGCAGGGCCGTGGCGAGCACCGAACCGCTGAACACCGCGAGGAATGTGGCGTGCTGGACCCGGTCGAGGTCCTCGAACCGGCTCGAGAAGGGCACGGTCAGCAGGAAGCCGGAGAGAAGCTGCACACCCGTCTGCGTCACGCGTAGCTCCTGCAGCAGTTCGTCCCAGTTGCGGTCGAGGCGCGTGGCGTCGGGCTGCTGCGTGGTCATGGAAGGCACGTACCCACGGAAACGGTCCTTCACGCCTGTGGCCCGGTGAGGCGTCTACCGCTCTTTCCTTGCGCAGGGCAACATGATGGAAGAGAGATGTTTCCCTGAGGCAGGAAGGATCTTCGGTGGACACACCCGAGGCTTTGAGGTTTGCGCACCTCGCTCGCGACCTGCACGACCAGGACGGATTTGAAGAGACCGTTGACCTGCTCGTGGAGTCCGCGCCAGCGCTCGTCGGCAGTGACTGTGCCTCGGTGCTGATGGCACGCCACGGCCGGCTGGAGGAGTCCGACCCCGGGACGAGTGTGCTGGCGGACAAGGCGGACAGCCTGCAGATTGCCCTCGGTGAGGGTCCCGCGTTCAATGCTGTGAGCGAGCAGCGCACGATCGTCTCGGTTGACCTGAGCTCCGACAAGAGGTGGACCCAGTGGGCGCCGGCGGTGTCGGTGATCGGCGTCGGGAGTGTCCTCTCGGTGCGCCTCTGGACGGCGGCACACACGCTCGGCGTCATCACCCTGTACGCCGAGCGGCCGCGCGCCTTCGACCCCGACTCGGTCGCGATCGCGGAGATCCTGGGCCGGCACGCGTCGGTGGCGCTCGCCGCCGCCCGTCAGGAGGAGTCCCTCAGCCAGGCGATCGATGCGCGCAAGCTGGTCGGCCAGGCGCAAGGGATCCTGATGGAGCGCTTCGACCTCGACGACCGCAAGGCCTTCGACGTGCTCCGCCGCTACTCGCAGACGACCAACACCAAGCTCAACGAGGTCGCCCGGCTCCTGGTGAGCACGCGCACGCTGCCCGACCTGTGAGCGGCGAGCGCAGACCTCGGTAGGATCGCCGACCGAGGCGGGGCCGTATCCCGCACGTCTGCAGTCGAGGGAGTTCTCGTGTCCGAGGTCAAGGTCAGCATCGTCACCGCAAGCGGGACGGAGGAGCGGACCGTCGAGACGGGCACCAAGGCGTGGCAGCTCTTCGCCGATGCGCCCGACGTCATCGCCGCGCGCATCGGTCACCGGGCAGGCAGTGCCCCGACCGATTCCACGCTGAAGGACCTCGCCTACGAGCTCGCTGAGGGTGATGTCGTCGAGGGTGTCGAGATGGCCAGCAAGGACGGCCGCGACATCCTGCGCCACTCGACCGCGCACGTGCTCGCGCAGGCCGCGCAGGACATCTTCCCGGACGCGAAGCTCGGCATCGGCCCGCCGATCGAGAACGGCTTCTACTACGACTTCGACGTCGAGATCCCGTTCACCCCGGCCGACCTCGAGAAGCTCGAGACCCGGATGCGCAAGATCGTCAAGGAGAACCAGAAGTTCTCCCGCCGGGTCACCAACGACGACGACGCCCGCGTCGAGCTGGCCGACGAGCCCTACAAGCTCGAGCTGATCGGCCTCAAGGGTTCGGCTGCTGAGGCGGCTGACGGCGCCGACGCCGAGGTCGGCGCCGGCGAGCTGACCATCTACGACAACCTCGACCGCAACGGCGGAGTCGTCTGGAAGGACCTCTGCCGGGGTCCTCACCTGCCGACCACGAAGCGGATCCCGGCCTTCAAGCTGATGCGCTCCGCCGCGGCGTACTGGCGAGGCGACGAGAAGAACAAGCAGCTGCAGCGCGTCTACGGCACCGCGTGGGAGAGTGCCGAGGCGCTCGAGGCCCACCTGCACATGATCGAGGAGGCTGAGCGACGCGACCACCGCAAGCTCGGCAAGGAGCTCGACCTCTTCTCGTTCCCGGACGAGATCGGCTCCGGCCTGCCGGTGTTCCACCCCAAGGGCGGCGTGATCAAGCGGGTCATGGAGGACTACGTCCGCCAGCGCCACATCGACGAGGGCTTCTCCTACGTCGGCACGCCGCACATCTCCAAGGACGGCCTCTTCCACACCTCGGGCCACCTGCCCTACTACGCCGACACGATGTTCCCGCCGATGGAGTTCGAGGGCACGAACTACCAGCTCAAGGCGATGAACTGCCCGATGCACAACCTGATCTTCTCCTCGCGCGGACGCTCCTACCGCGAGCTGCCGCTGCGGCTGTTCGAGTTCGGTCACGTCTACCGCTACGAGAAGTCGGGCGTCGTCCACGGCCTCACCCGCGTGCGTGGCTTCGCGCAGGACGACTCGCACTCCTACTGCACCAAGGAGCAGGCGCCGGCCGAGGTCAAGCACCTGCTGAACTTCATGCTCAGCGTGCTCCGCGACTTCGGCATGACGGACTTCTACCTGGAGCTCTCGACGCGTGACGACGCGAAGCCGGACAAGTTCGTCGGCTCCGACGAGGACTGGGCCGTTGCGACTGCGGTCCTGGCCGACGTCTGTGCGGAGACCGGCCTCGAGCTCGTCCCGGACCCGGGCGGCGCGGCGTTCTACGGCCCCAAGGTCTCGGTCCAGGCGAAGGACGCCATCGGCCGCACCTGGCAGATGGGCACCGTCCAGTACGACTTCAACCAGCCCGAGCGATTCGGCCTCGAGTACAGCGCCAGCGACGGCACCAAGCAGCGCCCGGTGATGATCCACGCGGCGAAGTTCGGCTCCATCGAGCGGTTCTTCGGCGTGCTCATCGAGCACTACGCCGGTGCCATGCCGCCGTGGCTCGCGCCGGTCCAGGTCGAGGCGATCCCGATCGCCGAGCGCCACGTCGACTACCTGTACGACGTGGCTCGCCGCATGGCGCCGCTCGGCCTGCGGGTCGAGGTCGACGACTCCGACGACCGGATGCAGAAGAAGATCCGCAACGCGCAGCTGCAGAAAGTGCCGTTCATGATGATCGCCGGTGACGACGACGTCGCCGCAGGTGCGGTGTCCTTCCGTTACCGCGACGGCCGCCAGGACAACGGCGTGCCGATCGACGAGGCGATCGCCCGCGTCCAGGCCGCCGTCGCGAGCCGCGAGCAGGTCTGATCCGGATGGAGGGCTCGGGCGCGGAGCACCGCCAGGACGGCGTGGGGGAGTCGGACGGCCTCGAACGGCTGTGGACGCCGCACCGGATGGCCTACATCAAGGGCGAGTCCAAGCCCGATGACGCCACGGAGCAGCAGTGCCCGTTCTGCCGGATCCCGGCTCTGGACGACGAGGCCGGGCTGATCGTCCACCGCGGCGAGCTCGCCTACGTCGTACTCAATCTCTATCCGTACGCGCCCGGGCACCTGATGGTCTGCCCCTACCGCCATGTCGCGGACTACGCCGACACGACGGTGGAGGAGGCGGTCGAGATCGCCGACCTGACGAAGAAGGCGATGACGGTGATCCGCTCGGTCTCGGGCGCGCAGGGGTTCAACATCGGCATGAACCAGGGCGCGATCGCGGGCGCCGGCATCGCGGCGCACCTGCACCAGCACGTCGTGCCCCGCTGGGCGGGCGACCAGAACTTCATGCCGATCATCGGTCGCACCAAGGTGCTGCCTCAACTGATGACCGACACCCGCGACCTGCTCAGCGCTTCTTGGTGAGCGACTCCATGCCGCTCACCGTGGTCCCCTTGTCACGCTTCTCGGCACGCTTTTCCTTGATGGACTTCGCGGACTTCTTCGACGCTGTCTGACGCGGTGACTTGTCACCCATGGGGACTCCCAGATTGAGAGCCTGATTGGCTCCGTGCTTCGACAGTACGCCGAAGCCCCGCGCCCCAGGGGTTTGCTGGGGCGCGGGGCTTCGGGTGCGGTGTCGAGGTGGCGTGCCTCAGGAGGTACGACGCGCCCGGTTGCGGGCCACGAAGGCGGCGCCGGAGACGGTGACCAGCGCGCCACCGGCGAGCAGGAACGCGAGGGCCAGGTCCTGGTTGTCGTTGCTGTCGACGGCTGCGGCGCCGGTGTCGATCCGGGTGGGGACGTCCACCTGCTCGAAGGTCGGCTCGTCGGCGCTGCTGGGCGCCTCGTCGGTGCTGTCGTCGCCGGACGGGTCCGTCGGGTGGGTCGGCTCCGGCTCCGGGTTGGTCAGGTCGTCCGGGCCGTCGGGCTGGACCGGGCCGGGCTCGGGCTGGGCGATGTCGTCGGGGCCGTCAGGCTGCACGGGGCCGGGCTCGGGCTGGGCGATCTCGTCCGGGCCGTCGGGCTGGACCGGGCCGGGCTCCGGCTGCGCGACCTGGTCGGGACCCTGCGGCTGGACCGGCTCGGGCTTCGGGATCGCGATGTCCATCGGGGCCGGGTCGGGCTCGGACGGCGGGAGGACGATCACCGGGTCGGTGGCGAAGGCGGGGACCGGAGCCATCGTCAGGGTGGCGAAGGCGAGCGGGGCGGCGACGGCGAGGTTGCGGATCATGGTCTTCATGGCTGGTTCTCCTTGAGGGGGCTGGTTTGGTGGCTTCGGAAGTAGGAGCAACAGGCCCCTCGAGTCCTTGCACCTTTTTCCGGAAAGTTTTTTCGGAAGTTGTTTCCGCAGGTCAGCGGGCCAGTCGGGCGTAGACGATCGTGTTGGCCGGGTAGCGGCCGGTGGCCGGGTCGGGCGTCCCGCCGCACGTGATCAGACGGAGGACCGGGTCGTCGGTGTCGTTCCAGATCCGGTCGTAGGGAAGGGCCTCCTTGGCCACCAGCTCCTGGCCGGTGACGACGAAGGTCGAGGTGCCGTCCGTGCGCCGGACAGTCACCCGGTCGCCCGCTCGGAGCTCGTGCAGCCGGGTGAAGACGTCGTCGCCGTAGCGGCCGTGCACGTGGGCCAGGACGACCGCTGGACCGGGTGCACCAGGACGCGGGCCGCGGCTGAACCAGCCGGCGTCGCCGGACGCGGGCGTCTGCATCGCGCCGTCCGGCTTGAGCCCGACGGGATGGAGTCGCTCGCGCACCCCGATCGCCGGGATCACGACCTCCGTCGGAAGCCCGACGGCGCGGGCCGCCTCCGGCGACCGGAGTACGACGGGGTCGGCTGCCGCACCCGGGGCGACTGCTGCAGGCGAGCCGAGGATGCCGGGGGAGCCGGAGCGGCTCAGCCCGGCCAGGAAGAAGACCAGCAGGACGATGCCGATGCCGACCAGGAAGACGGCGGCCGACAGGGCCAGCTGGACTTGGTGACGCAGGGTGACAGTTGAGGGGCGCATCGCGGTTCTCCCGTTCTCGTGAGGGTTCACGAGTAGGAGTGCGATGCGCCCCTCAACCTTGCAGTAACTCGGCGAATCCTCAGCCAGGGCAGGGATTCACGTAGATCGTGCGCGATGGACCGGTGGCCGTGTTGCCGCGGGTGTCGCGCGCGACGACGTACATCGTGATGTTGCCGCCCACGTTGACGGGACTGATCTCGGCCGACCACCGGCTGCCCGAGCCGCTCATCGCGACCTGGCCCTTGCCGCTCGGCCCGGACCAGAAGAGCGTGACCGAGTCGAGACCGCTCTCGTCGGAGACGGAGGCCGTGACGGGCACCTGGCAGGAGGGGTTGGCGCCGGTCGTCGGTGCGCCCACGACGGGGTTGTGCTCCTCGGTGGCGGTGATCGTCACGGTGCGGCTCTGGTCGGCACCCGAGATCACGACGGACCCGGTGGACCTGCCCTCGGGCAGACGGCTCCGGTCGGCGGTGATCGCGAGGGTGGCCGTCGCGCCGCCGTCGAGCTCGCCCGAGGCAGGCGCGACGCTGATCCAGTCGACGGAGGTCGTGGCGGTCCACGACAGCGGCTCGCCTCCGTCGTTGCCGACGACGACCGATCCGCTGGTGGCGCGGCGCCCGAGGTCGATCGAACCGGTCGAGACGGTCAGCACTGCCGGGGCCGGTGCGATCGAGGTGGCGGACGGCGTGGGCGTTGCGCTCGTCGAGGCTGCCCCAGTGGGCGTGCCCTTCGGGAAGAGCGTCGGCTCGACGGCGAGGCCCTGGGCGGAGAGCGACGGCGCCGGGGCGAGCCCGGGCAGGGCGTCCTCGGCCCAGGCCCAACGGATCACTCCGCCGAGGAGCAGCAGGATGCCGAGTGCACCGACGAGTGCCGGGAACCGTGCATCCGAGAGCCATCCGCCCCGTCGCGCGGTGGCGTCCGGGCCCGCAGCCGGGACCCCGGCCGCGGCGCTTCCGTCGGCCGGCGCCGTGTGGGCAACGAGCCGGGTCTCCAGGACCCGGTCGCGCAGGGCAGCGGGTGCGACGAAGACGGGCACCGAGGCAAGCAGCGCCCACGGGCTGACCATCGTGCGCCGCAGGACGGCGCAGACGGAGCAGTTGTCGACGTGACGTGCGACCCGCTTGCGCACCAGCACGGAGAAGGAGCCGTCCCAGTCGCGCAACAGCTCGGAGAGATCAGGGCAGTCGTCGCGGCCGAGGCGCGCGATCAGCAGGGCGCCGAGGGACCGCTCGACCTGCGCGCGCAGCCGGTTGAGCATCACGTAGGCGTTGGCTGCGGTCGTGCCCATCGCCTCGCCCAGCTCTGCGCCCTCGAGGCCCTGGCGCAGGTGAAGGTCGAGCAGTGCCCGGTCACGCTCGGCCAGACCGGCGGCCGCGTCCCAGACGAGGTCGCGCAGCGCTGACTGCTCGGCGTACTGGTCGGGGGAGATCGCGTCGTCAGCCATCTCGATCAGCTGCTCCTCGCCGCCGTAGGCGACCCGCTTGCGGGCCTTCAGCCGCCGGAGGCACTCGCTGCGCACGATCGCGTAGAGCCACGGCCGCAGACGGTCGGGTTCGCGCAGCTGGGGGAGTCGTTCCGCGAAGAGGATGAAGCTGTCCGCCACCGCATCCGAGGCGTCCTCGCGATGCCGCAGCATGGAGTAGGCGAAGTCGAAGAGCTTGCCGCCGTAGCGGTCGTAGACCTGCGCGAATGCCTCCCGATCGGCCGCCAGGACGCGCTCGACCAGCACGGCGTCGGTGGGTCCGAGGGGCCCGGAGGGGGCAGTCACGATCGGATCCTACGGCTGTGCACGACGCGGTTCCGGCGTTCCACGACATCATCACTTCCTCCCGGAGGTTGCAGGCATTCACCAGTGGGAGGCGCGGGCGTCCCGGGACCTTGCAACTTTCTGGTCAGACTTTCTGGGGTCGAGTGCTCCAGACCCGTGCTGCCGCGCTCTTGTGTTACCCGTGAGTCGGGCGGAGTGTGGGAGGAGCGGCGGCGCCGCCGGGGCGCCACCCCCGATCGAGGGAGACCAACGTGTTCGCACGCTCCACCACCATTCAGGGAGAGCCGTCCCAGCTCGACGCGGGCATCGCCTACGTCCGCGACGACGTCTACCCGATGCTCCAGCACATGGACGGCTGCCTCGGCCTGTCGCTCATGGTCGACCGCGAGCAGGGCACCTGCATCGCGACGACCTCGTGGCAGGACGAGGAAGCCCTCCACGGAAGCTTCGAAGACCTCGCCGCGGTTCGCTCCCGCGCCACCGAGATCATGGGCGGCAAGCGCCAGGTCGAGGAGTGGGAGATCGCGGCCATGCACCGTGACCACCTGTCCGCTCCCGGCTCCTGTGCTCGTGCCGTCTGGCTCCGCACGAACCAGACCGACCTCGACCACGGCATCGGGATCTATCGCGACGT
This sequence comes from Nocardioides cavernaquae, assembly GCF_003600895.1. Classification (NCBI taxonomy): domain Bacteria; kingdom Bacillati; phylum Actinomycetota; class Actinomycetes; order Propionibacteriales; family Nocardioidaceae; genus Nocardioides; species Nocardioides cavernaquae. The sequence goes on along the minus strand of NZ_QYRP01000002.1, from coordinate 3,128,756 downwards.
CCTGCTGCCGATGCTGCGCGAGCTCCCGGGCTTCTGCAGTGCCAGCCTCCTGGTCAACCGGGACACCCAGCGCGCCTGCGCGACCACGTCGTTCGCCAGCATGGAGACGATGGCGGCCAGCCGTGAGCAGGCCTGGGCGATCCGGGAGCGCGGCGTACGTGATGCCGGTGTCGACGTGATCGACGCGGCCGAGTTCGAGCTGGTGATGGCCCACCTCAGGGTGCCGTCGCTCGTCTGATCGCTGGTCTGATCGCTGGAGTTGAGTGCGCAGGTGGCCGTGTTTGCCACATGGCTGCGCACTCGACTCCTGCCCGTCGTCGGCGGCCGGTAGCCTCCGCGGCATGGACGACCTCGAGCTGGCTGCCTCCTTGGTGCGCGCGGCGGGCACCCTCGCTGCCCAGATGCGTGCCGGCGGCCAGATGGACCTGGACGCCGAGCACAAGACATCGATCTCCGACATCGTCACCGCCGCCGACCACGCCGCGGAGGCACTCGTGGTCGAGCGTCTCCGCGCGCTGCGCCCCGACGACAGCATCGTGGGGGAGGAGGGCGCCGAGCACGTGGGCACGTCGGGGCGGACCTGGGTGATCGATCCGGTCGACGGCACCTGGAACTTCTTCCACGGGCTCGACTGGTGGTGCTCCGCCATCGCGTTGACCGGCCCGGACGACGTCATCCTCGGCGCGATCCACCACCCCGCGGGGGACGCGACGTACGCCGGCGGGCCGGGGCTCCCGGCCACCCGCAACGGAGTGCCGATCCCGCCCCTGGTCGACCGGCCCACCGAGAGCGTCGGCGCGACGACGTACCTCCATCCGACGAGCCTGGGCGGCGAGGTGGCCAGTGCGTTCTTCCGGGCCGCCGCGCAGGTGGCGACACTCCGGTTCCTGGGCAGCGGGAGCATGGACGCGACCGCCGTGGCGCAGGGCACCATCGGGGTGAGCTTCCAGCACAGCGTGCCGGACTGGGACCGTCTGCCCGGTGAGGCGATCCTGCGCTCCCTCGGCGGCGAACGGGTCTGCGTGGAGGCCGGCGGTGTGACGTGGAACGTCATGGGCCTGCCCACGCCTGTTCGTGACGTCGCGGCGGCGCTGCCGGGATAGCCTTCGGCCATCATGCTTGAACGATTCCGCGGCCTCTTCACGGCCATCTTCACCCCAGTTGCCCGGCTCCTGCTCCGCCTCGGGGTCAGCCCGGACGCAGTCACCTTCGTCGGCACCCTCGGTGTCGTGGCCGGTGCGCTGGTCTTCTTCCCCCAGGGGATGCTGCTCACCGGAGTCCTGGTGATCACGGCATTCGTCTTCAGCGACCTGCTCGACGGCACCATGGCGCGGCTCTCGGGGAGGACCTCGAAGTTCGGCGCCTTCCTGGACTCGACGCTGGACCGGGTCGGCGACGGCGCGATCTTCGGCGGCCTGGTGCTCTACTTCGCCGGGCCGGGCGACGACACGCTCTACACGGCCCTGAGCCTGGTCTGCCTGGTGATGGGCAGCGTGACGTCCTACGCCCGCTCGCGTGCCGAGACCCTGGGCTTCGACGCCAAGGTCGGCATCGCCGAGCGCGCCGACCGGCTCGTGGCGATCCTGGTGGCGACCGGCCTCTCCGGCCTGCTCGACCTGCCGATCCTGCTGCACGTGACCCTGTGGGTGCTCGCAGCGGCCAGCACCATCACGGTCGGCCAGCGGATCTGGGCGGTTCGCACCCAGGCTCTCGCTGCCTGACCGCGGAGCTCCCGCGCACCTCCCGAGCGGTAGGCTTGGTGCGCTCTCCGCATCTTCCGGCAAAGACTTCCGGCCAGCCTCCTCGGCGCGCCCGGATCGATCCACGACAGGACCCGCAGTGACCCAGCAGCAGCCCGTTCAGTCCACCTCGGCCGCCACCGGCACCTCGCACGTGAAGCGCGGCATGGCCGAGATGCTCAAGGGCGGCGTGATCATGGACGTCGTCAACGCCGAGCAGGCCAAGATCGCCGAGGACGCCGGCGCCGTCGCGGTCATGGCCCTCGAACGGGTCCCGGCCGACATCCGCGCCCAGGGCGGCGTCTCGCGCGCCTCCGACCCCGACATGATCGACTCCATCATCGCCTCGGTCTCGATCCCGGTGATGGCCAAGGCCCGCATCGGTCACTTCGTCGAGGCCCAGATCCTGCAGTCCCTCGGTGTGGACTACATCGACGAGTCCGAGGTCCTCACCCCCGTGGATTATGAGAACCACATCGACAAGTGGGCCTTCACGGTCCCGTTCGTGTGTGGTGCCACCAACCTGGGTGAGGCGCTGCGCCGTATCACCGAGGGTGCGGCGATGATCCGCTCCAAGGGCGAGGCCGGCACCGGTGATGCGTCCAACGCGGTGACGCACATGCGGACCCTGCGCTCGCAGATCCGCCGCCTCACCACCCTCGCCCCCGACGAGCTCTACGTCGCCGCCAAGGAACTCCAGGCCCCCTACGAGCTCGTCGCCGAGGTCGCGCAGACGGGCAAGCTCCCCGTCGTGCTCTTCACCGCTGGTGGCATCGCCACCCCCGCGGATGCTGCGTTGATGATGCAGCTCGGTGCCGAAGGCGTCTTCGTGGGCTCCGGCATCTTCAAGTCCGGCAACCCCGCCCAGCGCGCCGAGGCGATCGTGAAGGCCACCACCTTCTACGACGACGCTGATGTCATCGCCAAGGTCTCCCGCGGACTGGGCGAGGCGATGGTCGGCATCAACGTCGACGACATCCCCGTCGCGCACCGCCTCGCCGAACGCGGCTGGTGAACGGAGTCAATGGCACGTCGCACGCCTGAGGAGGAGCTGCGCGACTACGCGCGGCTCCAGGTGCGGTCGGGCCTGCTGACCGAGGCTGAGCAGCTCGCCGAGGTCGCCGAGGCGGTGGCGGCCGAGATGCCCGGCATCGATGCGGCGATCCTCGCTCGCGCGTGGATTGCTGCAGCCCGTCAGGAGCTGCTCGCCGAGCAGGCAACCTGGCCGGAGACGACCGATGTCGACCGCCTCCGGGCGGCCTTCGTCGAGTGCCAGCAGCACGGGGTGAAGGTGCTCGCAGGTGCCGAGGACCACTGGGCGGCGCGCAAGCTCCTCGACAACGAGGGCAGCAGCCTCCAGGGCGTCATCTGGTTCCTGCCGACGGACGTGTGGCACGCGATCGACAACGGCATGCTCGAGCTCAACCTCTGGCACGCGTCGGGCGCGAACGCCGCCCCCGGCGACGCCCTGCTCGACGGCGTACTCAGCTGCCTGACCCGCCACGGCCTCTCGGCGCACTTCGACGAGGGGCGCATCGAGGTCGTCGCGCGCTGGCGGCGGCGCCTCTCCTGAGGGCCCGGGCCGTCGGAATCGCCTGAGCCGGAGTTCACCCTGCAGTCGTTGCGGCGTCACCTGATCCCGGATTTCGTGGGGCACGGTGGCCGACATGGCACGGATGGACTGGATGGACACGCTTCGGGGCGGGGCCGTCGTAGGCGTGGTGATCATGCACGCCGAGCTGAGCGCGGTGTCGGCGACGGGGCACGACCTCCCGCTCGTCCACGCGTTCAACCACCTGCTCGGCGACTACCGGATGCCGGTGCTCGTGCTGCTCTCGGGTGTGCTCGTCCCGCGGTCGGTCGCGAAGGGCTTCCGCAGTCACCTGCGCGGCAAGGTCCACCACATCCTCTGGCCGTACGCCGTGTGGGTGACCTTCGACCTGGTGCACGTGTTCGTCGACTGCCTCGTCCTCGGCAAGGGACTGCCCTGGCACCTGGCAGCGCAGGTCTTCTACGACCCCCACACCTATCTGTGGTTCCTTGCCTACCTCTTCTGCTTCCACCTGCTCGCTGGCGTGCTGAGCCTGGCCGGTCCACTGGCGCCGGCGCTCGCGATGCCCGCGGTCTTCTGGGCGCACACCCAGGTCGACCACTCCTCGGCCGAGAAGTTCCTGTGGCTGTTCGGGTGGTTCCTGGTCGGTGACGTGCTGGCGCGGCTGCTGACCGGTCGCGTGCCGGCGCCGGTCGTCCGCGTGTCCCGGCACCTTCGCGTGCCGGCGCTCGCGGCGGTCGGCCGGAGCTCGCTGGTCTACTACGCCTCGCACATGCTCGTCATCGTGTACGCCGTCCCGTTGCTCCACGCCGCGGGCGTCACGCATCCGGGGGTGCTGTGGGCTTCGGCAGTGGCAGTGGCGCTCATCGTGGGGCGCGCCCTGGCAGGAGTGCAGCACCGGCCCGGCTGGCGCTGGCTGTTCAGCTGGCCGCGGCGGCAGCCCGCACCTGCGCGTGCCGTCGAGCGTCAGGTCGCGCTCGTGCCTTAGGGTCATCCCGTGACTGATTCCTCCCGTGAGACGCCGCCGGTCGACGGCCGCAGCGTGCGCTGGGAGCAGCACAAGCGTGAGCGTCGGGCCAAGATCATCCAGGCCGCGATCGAGGTCACCGAGGAGCATCCGCCGGCCACGGACATCCACGTCCACCTGATCGCACGCCGTGCGGGCATCGGGCGCCCCGCGGTCTACCGCCACTTCGAGGATCGCGCCGACCTGGATCGCGCCGTGCAGAAGCGTGCACTCGAGATGCTCTACGAAGCAGTCGCGGAGCCGGACGCCTTCGACGGCTCCGTGCACGAGGTCATCCACCGCGCGATCCGCCGCTACGTCGAGTGGGCCCACGCCCACCGCGCGCTGCACCGGCTCGCCGTCCGCGAGCTTCCGGGCCGCATCGACAACCCCCTGCGCAACGCGATCCGGGGCATGTCCGTGGGCATGCGGCCGGTCCTTCTCAGCGGGGCCGAGGCCATCGGCGCTGCCCTCGACGAGGACGACGAGGCGACCGTGGACCTGATCGTCTTCGGCACCGCGTCGCAGATCGTGTCGGCCGTGCGGCTCTGGCTCGCGCGTGGCGACGACCGGAAGCCGGCGCCGGAGGCACTGGCCACGCGACTGGCCGAGGTGCTCTGGTATCAACTCGACGGGATGGCCCGCAAGCGGGGCGCTGTCCTCGATCCCGCTCTGCCGTTCTCGGAGATCGTGGCCCGCCTCGACGGTCAGGTCTTCGGGACCGGTGCAGGCGCGGAGTCACCCGAAAACTAGACTCGTCGGGTGAGCAGCCCCACCCGCGACCTGACCATCGGCGTCCTTGCCCTGCAGGGAGACGTCCGCGAGCACCGGGCCATGCTCGAGTCCTGCGGCGTCGCCACGACCGGCGTACGCCGTGCCTCCGAGCTGGCCGGCCTCGACGGCATCGTCCTTCCCGGTGGCGAGTCGACGACGATGTACAAGCTGGCGCGGCACTTCGACCTCTTCGAACCGCTGCGTGCCGCGATCGCCGATGGTCTGCCCGCCTTCGGGACGTGCGCGGGCATGATCATGCTGGCCGACCACATCGAGTCCGGCATCGCGGGCCAGGAGACCCTGGGGGGACTCGACGTCGTCGTGCGCCGCAATGCGTTCGGGCGCCAGGTCGACTCCTTCGAGGCAGTCGTGGAGTTCACGCCTTCGTGGGCAGAAAAGTTCACCTATCCCGCGACCTTCATCCGCGCGCCCTACGTCGAGAAGGTCGGCGACGGCGTCGAAGTCGTCGCCAGCATCAGCGGCGCCGGCGCGGGCGATAGGATCGTCGCGGTCCGACAGGGGCGCCTGCTCGCCACGTCGTTCCACCCCGAGATCACCGGTGACACCCGCATTCACGAGCTCTTCGTCGAGCTCGTCCGTTCGTAGTCACCCAGCAAGGAAGAGAGCGCATGTCCGGCCACTCCAAATGGGCGACCACGAAGCACAAGAAGGCGGCGATCGACGCCAAGCGCGGCAAGATGTTCGCCAAGCTGATCAAGGGCATCGAGATCGCGGCCCGGATGGGTGGCCCCGACGTCGCGGGCAACCCGACCCTCTTCGACGCCATCCAGAAGGCGAAGAAGTCGTCGGTCCCCAACGACAACATCGACCGTGCGGTCAAGCGCGGTGGCGGCCTCGAGGCCGGCGGCGCTGACTACTCGACGATCATGTACGAGGTCTACGGCCCGCAGGGTGTCGCGATCCTGGTGGAGTGCCTGACCGACAACAAGAACCGTGCCGCGATGGAGGTCCGCACCGCGGTCACCCGCAACGGCGGCACCATGGCCGACCCCGGCTCCGTCTCGCGCCTGTTCAACCGCAAGGGCGTCGTGATCGTCGCGAAGGAGCAGCCCGAGAGCGCGGCCGAGGTCGACGAGGACGCCGTTCTCGAGGCCACGCTGGACGCCGGTGCCGAGGACGTCAACGACCTCGGCGAGGCCTTCCAGGTCATCTCCGAGGCGACCGACGTGGTCGCCGTGCGCACCGCGCTGCAGGACGCCGGCCTGGACTACGACTCGGCCGAGGTCGAGTTCGTCGCCAGCATGGAGATCCCGGTCGATGCCGAGGCAGCCGAGAAGGTCATGAAGCTGGTCGACGTCCTCGAGGACCTCGACGACGTGCAGAACGTCTTCTCCAACGTCGACATCTCCGACGACGTCCTTGCGGAGCTCGACGCCTGAGATCGCCTGCTCGACGGCACGGGTGACAAGCGGGGCCGTGGGTGCCATGTTGGCTCCATGACCGAGGTCGACGCGTATCTGGAGGGACTGCCTCCGGTGACCGCTGCGGTGATCCGCGGCTACTACGACCGCGCCCGCGAGCTGGTGCCCGAGGCGGAGGACGGCTCCAAGTACGCGATGGCCTGCCTGACCTACCGCGGTCGCGGCCTGATCTCGGTGATCCGCACGGAGGCCGGGTTCTCGATGTTCCCGTTCGGCTCGGAGCCGGTGGCGCTGGCGCGGCCACTGCTCGGCGGGCTGCCGACGACGCGGGGTGGCGTTCAGTTCACTGCGGACCGCCTCGTCCCGGACGCGGCGTACGTGCTGATGGTGGAGTGGTCCCGCAACCACATCGACGCCGCGCTGGCCCGTCGTCGCTGAATGCGTCTGCGTCGGGCATCATCGGCGCATGGGGTCCCCGAATCACCTGTGTGCCGTGCTGACGGCCACCGTTGTCGCTGTGGTCCTGGCCCTGGGTGGATGCTCGTCTCCGGACAGCTCCGCCCCGCGTGCGGCGTCCTCGCCCGCGGCGGTGCCCACGAAATTCGGCACCGTGCTCAGCCACTCGGCACCGCAGGCCGACGTGGTCTTTGCGGTGACAGACGGGGTCAAGGGTTGCCCCTCCTGCGTGAGCCTGTGGCGTCGCACGAGCACCGCGAGCGCGTGGGCGCCGGTCGCGACGCTGCCCCGGCCGGAGAAGGCCGGGTACGACGACGGGGCGGGCCCGTTCCCGCCGGTCAACGCCACCGCTCTGGCGATGGCGCCTGACGGCAAGCACGGCTACCTCGCCTGGGACACGGACGGCCTGTTGGCCACCGGCGACGGGGGCCGCACCTGGCTCCCGGTCACGGGCCCCGACGGCGCCCGGGCCAGGGGGAGCGCCGTCATCGACGGCGGCCAGGTCCTGCTCTCGATGCTCGACGACTGTGGCGGCGCTGACTGCGCCGACAAGCTCTGGCGCGCCCGGCTCGGCAGCGTCGACTGGCAGGAGGTGACCGTGCCGCTGCGCACGGGAGAGGGTCTCTTCGACCTGCGCGCGCGGGCCGGGGCTCTCAACGGGATCGCGGTCAGTCCGGAGGGCGAGTCACTGCTGCGGTCGACCGATCGCGGTGCGACGTGGACGCGCGTCACGCCCGAACCCAACCCCTGCGCCGGCTGCAGCGGCACCTGCACGCCGTACCCCACGGGCACCCACGCCACCGTGGCGCGCTGCATGACCGGTGACTCCTGGACCGACGTGGTGCGCATCAGCACCGATGGCCAGCCGTGGCGCGACCTGGCCCGGCCGGGCGTGGGGGAGAAGCACCAGGTCCAGTGGGTCGTCGCCGTGGACGATGACCAGACGTTCCTGCTCGGCACCGCAAGCGGAGTGCTGCGCGTCGACGCAGCCGGCGACCTGGAAGGTGTGGTCGGGCTGAGGCGCGGCGGCTATCCGGGCGCCGTCGGGTTCGTCACGGCGAAGGTCGGCCACATCCTCGGCGAGGACGGTCAGCTGACCCGCAGCGAGGACGGCGGCCGCACCTGGGTCGAGATCGCGCCCGCCCGCACCTTCGGCGGCTGAGTCCTTCGGCGGCTGACTCCTGCGTCGCCGCGTGTCGCGGCCCGACCCGTCGAGGCACCGGGCTAACGTTGCGTCCGAACAGGTGTTCGGACGGATGGAGACGACAGTGCGTGTGCTCGGGATCGACCCCGGCCTGACCCGCTGCGGCATGGGCGTGGTTGACGGCTCGATCGGCCGGCCGTTGTCGCTGGTCGATGTCGGTGTCCTGCGGACCACGTCGAGCCTGCCCGTCTGGGAGCGCCTGGTCACCATCGAGAAGGGCGTCGACGCCTGGCTCGACGAGCACCAGCCCGACGCCGTCGCCATCGAGCGGATCTTCGCCCGGTCCGACGTCAGCACGATCATGGGCACCGCGCAGGCGGCCGGCATTGCCATGGTCTGCGCCGCGCGCCGCGGCGTACCCGTCGCGCTGCACACGCCCTCCGAGGTCAAGGCGGCCGTCTCCGGCAACGGTCGCGCGGACAAGGCGCAGGTGGGCCTGATGGTCACCCGGCTGCTCCGCCTCGATGCCATGCCCAAGCCGGCGGACGCGGCCGACGCGCTCGCCCTGGCCATCACCCACATCTGGCGCGGTGGCGCACAGAACCGTCTGGAGGCGGCCGTCGCCGCCCAGGCCCTGAAGGTCGGAGCACACAAGTGATCGCACACGTCCGGGGCACGGTCGCCGACGTCAGCCTGACCAGCGCAGTCCTCGAGGTCGGCGGGGTCGGGCTCGAGCTCATGTGCACGCCCGGCACGCTGGCCACGCTCCGACTCGGTGCGACAGCGACCCTCCCGACGAGCCTGGTCGTGCGCGAGGACTCCCTGACCCTGTTCGGCTTCCTCGACGACGACGAGAAGGTCTGCTTCGAGCTGGTGCAGACGGCCAGCGGCGTCGGGCCCAAGCTGGCCCAGGCGATCCTGGCGGTGCTCGGTCCCGATGAGCTGCGCGTTGCCATTGCGGGGGAGGACGTCAAGACGCTCACTCGCGTGCCGGGCATCGGTCAGAAGGGCGCCCAGCGCATCATCCTCGAGCTCAAGGACCGCATCGGTGCGCCTACCGGCATCGGCGGTCGGACCGCCGCACCCGTTGTCGATGCGTGGCGCTCCCAGGTCGCCGACGGCCTGGTCGGGCTCGGCTGGTCGGCACGCGAGGCCGATCGCGCGGTGGACGAGGTCGCCCCGCAGGCCGGACCGTCTCCCGATGTCGCGGTGCTGCTGCGTGCCGCGCTGCAGATGCTGCGGAAGGCCTGATCCGTGTACGACGACGAGCTCGACGAGCTGACCCCCGCCGAAGCCGCGCACCTGGCCCGGATGGAGGGCCGGCTCACCGCGGCTGACGCCGAGGCGGACGAGCGCGTCGTCGAGGCGGCGCTCCGTCCCAAGTCCCTCGACGAGGTGATCGGCCAGGAGCGGGTCCGCGAGCAGCTCGGGCTGGTGCTCGACGCCGCCAAGGCGCGCGGTCGGGTGCCCGACCACGTGCTCCTCTCCGGCCCGCCCGGTCTGGGCAAGACGACGCTGGCGATGATCATCGCGGCCGAGGTCTCGGCGCCGTTGCGCCTGACCAGCGGCCCGGCGATCACGCATGCCGGAGACCTGGCGGCGATCCTGTCCGGCCTCAACGAGGGAGACGTGCTCTTCGTCGACGAGATCCACCGGATGTCGCGCCCCGCCGAGGAGATGCTCTACATGGCGATGGAGGACTTCCGGGTCGACGTCGTCATCGGCAAGGGACCGGGCGCCACCGCGATCCCGCTGGAGATCCCGCCGTTCACGCTGGTCGGCGCCACGACCCGCGCCGGCCTGCTGCCCGGGCCGCTGCGCGACCGTTTCGGGTTCACGGGCCACCTCGAGTTCTACGAGGCGCATGAGCTGGACAAGATCGTGCACCGCAGCGCCGGGCTCCTCGACGTCCACCTGACCCCGGAGGGGTCGGCCGAGATCGCTTCGCGCTCGCGTGGCACGCCGCGCATCGCCAACCGGCTGCTGCGGCGGGTTCGTGACTACGCCCAGGTGCGCGCCGACGGAGTGGTGACCCTCGACATCGCCCATCGGGCGCTCGACCTGTTCGAGGTCGACGCGCTGGGGTTGGACCGGCTCGACCGCGGCGTTCTCGACGCGCTCTGCAGGCGCTTCGGCGGTGGCCCCGTCGGTCTCGCCACCCTCGCTGTCGCGGTGGGCGAGGAGCGCGAAACCGTCGAGGAGGTCGCAGAGCCGTTCCTGGTCCGCAACGGATTCCTTGCACGCACTCCGCGCGGGCGCGTCGCGACCGCTGCCGCGTGGGAGCACCTCGGTCTCACCGCTCCCGCAGGAGGGGCAGGGGAGTCGACCCTTTTCGGTTCCTGAGCCGGGCTACACTGCACCGGCGGTCGCGCGAGCGGCCCCGCAGACGTTCCCCTCCGAGAGGCTCACGTTCCCGTGACGGATCTGTACGCGTTGCTGCCCATGCTGGGCATCTTCGCCGTTCTCTGGCTACTCCTTGTCCTCCCGGCCCGTCGTCGCCAGCGCGCGATGGCCGAGCTCCAGGCCGGCATCGCGGTCGGTGACACGCTGGTCACCAGCGGTGGCATCTACGGCACGGTCACCCGGCTCGATGACGACCGCATCGGTCTCGAGATCGCGCCCGGCGTGATCGTCGAGCTCGCCCGCGGTGCGATCGTCGGCGCGCCGCAGCCCGGAGCGCACCCGGCCTCGGCGCACCCCGCGGACCAGCCGGTCGTTGACAAGTCCGCTGAGGGAGACAACTGATGGCACAGCCGAAGTACCGTCCGGGGCGCAATCTCCTCGCGTTCCTGCTCGGCCTGGGAGTGCTCTTCGGGCTCGTTGCCCTCGCCGGCAACTGGAAGCCCGCCCTCGGACTTGACCTCCAGGGCGGCACCCGCATCACGCTCACCGCGATCGGCAACCCGAGCGCGTCCCAGCTCGACGAGGCCCGTCAGATCATCGACAACCGCGTCAACGGCTCGGGTGTCAACGAGGCCGATGTCTTCATCCAGTCGGGCCGGCACGTCGTCGTCGAGATCCCCGGCGAGAGCCGGCGCGACCTGATCGACGTCGTGCAGCGCCAGGCCCGCCTCGGCATGCGCGTCATCGCTTGCTCCGATGCCACGGGAGGCGCCGCGGCGACGCGCTGCAGCGGCCCGGGCGCCACCAAGGAGGTGCCGACCCCTGCTGGCGACGCCGACAAGGCGTTGGCCTGGCGTGAGGCTCCGACCGCCGAGTGGGTGGCGAAGTACAACGCGGCCACCTGCCCGATCACCGGCGAGCTGCCGGAGGAGAACGACGACCCGGCCAAGCCGCTGGTCACCTGTCAGGAGATCGAGGACCCGACCGGCCAGAAGACGTACGCGAAGTACCTCCTCACCGCCGCTGTCGTCGAGGGCTCGGACCTGAACAAGGCCGAGGCCGGACAGGAACCGAACGCTGTCGACTGGCTTGTCGAGATCCGGCTGAAGGACGCCGGCGCGAAGGAGTTCGGCAAGGTCTCCGCGGCCCTGAACGCCAACAACCAGGAGCAGTTCGCGATCGTCCTCGACGGTGCCCCGATCTCGGTGCCGTCGATGCAGAGCGGCAGCCTCAGCCGCGTCTCGAGCATCACCGGCAACATGGGCCAGGCTGAGGCGACCGAGCTCGCCACCAGCCTGAAGTACGGCGCGCTCCCGGTCGCCTTCGACAAGGAGACCAACGCCGAGACCGTCGGTCCCTCGCTCGCCGGTGACCAGCTGACCGCAGGTCTGATCGCGGGTGGCATCGGCCTCGGGCTCGTGATGCTCTTCTGCCTGGTCTACTACCGAGGCCTGGGCATCGTCGTCCTTGCCTCGCTCGCTGTCGCGGCCATCGCGACGTACGGCATGGTGCTCCTGCTCTCGGAGACGGCCGGCTTCACGCTGACCCTCCCCGGCATCGCTGGCCTGATCATCGCTGTCGGTGTCACCGCGGACTCGTTCATCATCTTCTTCGAGCGGATCCGTGACGAGATGCGCGACGGCAAGTCGATGCGGGTCGCGGTCGAGTCCGGGTGGGTGCGCGCCAAGCGGACCCGCATCGCGGCCAGCGTGGTCTCGCTGCTCTCCGCGTTCATCCTCTACATCTTCGCCACCGGCGTCGTGAAGGGCTTCGGCTTCGCGCTCGGCCTGTCCACGGTGATCGACCTGGCCGTGCTGTTCTGGTTCACCAAGCCGCTGGTCTCCTGGCTCGCGCACTACAAGTTCTTCAACGGTGGTGGCCGGATGTCCGGACTCAGCACCGAGACCTTGGGCACGGACCTCGTGACCGCGGGAGGGAAGGCCTGATGGGCAAGTTCTCGAGGATCGGCAACGATCTCTACAACGGCAAGCGTTCGATCGACTTCGTCGGTCGCCGCACGCTCTGGTACGTCATCACCGGCCTGATCGTCGGGGTGGCGCTGCTCTCGGTGATCGTGAAGCCGCTGCACTTCGGCATCGAGTTCACCGGCGGCACCGAGTACCGCATCAGCGACCTGAGCTCCGCGCAGGCCAGCCAGTCCTCGGCTGATGAGGTTCGCGCCGCGGTCGCCGACACGGGCTTCCCGGAGGCGGCGTCGCCGACGGTCACCACCGTCAACAACGACGCGCTCCTGGTCCAGATCGAGAACCTCTCCACCGAGGAGAGCAAGACCGTTCAGGAAGCGATCCTCGCGGCACTCGGCGACGACCAGCTGCAGGTCTCGCAGAGCGACGTCAGCGCCAGCTGGGGCCAGGAGGTGGCCCAGCGGGCCGGGCTCGGCGTGCTGGTCTTCCTGATCATCGTGGTGCTCTTCATCTGGAGCTACTTCCGCGAGTGGAAGATGTCGGTGGCAGCCATCGTCGCCCTGATCCACGACATCGTGATCACCATCGGCGTCTACGCAGCCTCCGGCTTCCCGGTCACTCCGGCTGCGGTCACTGGCCTGCTGGCCATCCTCGGCTTCTCGCTCTACGACACCGTCGTGGTGTTCGACAAGATTCGCGAGAACACCGCCGAGATGAGCAAGACCCGGCTCTCGTACGCCGACGCGACCAACCTCGCGGTCAACCAGACGCTGGTCCGCTCCGTCAACACCGGCATCGTCGCGCTGATCCCGCTCGGCGCGATCCTCTTCGTCAGCGCCGCGATGCTCGGCTCGAGCTCGCTCAAGGACCTCGCGCTGTCGCAGTTCGTCGGCATGGCCGCGGGCGTCTTCTCGTCGGTCTTCGTCGCACCCCGGGTCCTGGTCCACATGAAGTCCGGCGAGACGGCCGTGATCCAGGCGGACCGCCGGGCGAAGGCCCGCGCACGCAACCGCGCTGCTGATCCCTACGCTGCTGTCGTGCCGGAGTACCGCGAGAACATGCCGGTGTACGACGAGAAGTCGGGTCGTCCAGAAGGCCGCAGGTGAGCGGTCGTCCGGCTCCCGAGGTGAGCGCCGAGGTCGAGCGGGCCCTGCGAGAGTGCGTCGTCGACGTACCCGACTATCCGGAGCCGGGGGTGCTGTTCAAGGACATCACGCCCCTGCTCGCCGACCACGACGCCTTCACGGCCGTTGTGACGGCTCTCGCATCTGCTGGACGTGACGGTGACGGCAACGTCATCGTTGACAAGGTTGTGGGCATGGAAGCGCGCGGGTTCATCCTCGCTGCACCTGTCGCCCTGGCCCTCGGGGCGGGGTTCGTCCCGGTCCGGAAGGTTGGCAAGCTGCCGCGTGCGACCCACGCGGTGTCCTATGCCCTGGAGTACGGCGAGGCGACCCTGGAGATCCATCAGGACGCGATCGCCCCCGGTGACCGGGTGCTGCTCGTCGACGACGTGCTGGCCACCGGCGGGACCGCTGCTGCGACGCGCACGCTGGTCGAGTCCTGCGGTGGCGTGGCACAGGCCTTCTCGGTCCTGCTCGAGCTCACGTTCCTGCCGGGACGCGATGCCGTGCCCGGACTTCCGGTCACTGCCCTCGGGCGCGTCTGATCCACCCAACTGACACACACGAAGAAGAGAGAACTCAGCTGTGACGTCTGACCACTTCGCCGACTGGAAGCGCCGCGAGGCGCTGGCCGAGGCGATGATCCCGATCATCGGCCACCTCTACCGTGAGCGCGACGTCACCATCCTGGTGCACAGCCGGTCGCTGGTGAACAAGTCCGTGATCAGCATCCTCAAGACGCACAAGTACGTGCGCCAGATCGAGTCGCGTGAGCTCAGCATCGTGGATACGTTCCCGATCCTGCAGATCATCGCCGACCTCGACCTGGGTCCGTCGCGCATCGACATCGGCAAGCTCGCGCTCGCCTACGCCGAGGACAGCAACGGCCAGACGCTCGAGGAGTTCGTCACCGCCGCCGTCGCCGGCGCCACCGGTGAGAACAAGCTGGTCCGCGACGGCCACACCGACGTCGTCCTCTACGGTTTCGGCCGCATCGGTCGCCTGCTGGCCCGCCTGCTCGTCGAGAAGTCCGGCTCCGGCAACGGCCTGCGCCTGCGCGCCGTCGTCGTACGCCGTGGCTCCGACGACGACCTGAAGAAGCGCGCCTCGCTGCTGCGTCGCGACTCGATCCACGGCCAGTTCAACGGCTCGATCTCGATCGACGAAGAGCGCAACCTCATCATCGCCAACGGCGTCGAGATCCAGGTCATCTACTCGAGCGACCCGACCACGGTGGACTACACCGAGTACGGCATCGACGACGCGATCCTGATCGACAACACCGGCATCTGGCGCGACCGCGAGGGGCTCTCGAAGCACCTGCGCCCCGGCATCGCCAAGGTCGTCCTGACCGCGCCCGGCAAGGGCGACGTCAAGAACATCGTCCACGGCGTCAACCACGGCACCATCGCGGACGACGACGACGTCATCTCCTGCGCGTCCTGCACCACCAACGCCATCGTGCCGCCGCTCAAGGCGATCGAGGACGAGTTCGGCATCGTCCACGGCCACGTGGAGACGGTTCACTCGTTCACCAACGACCAGAACCTCCTGGACAACTTCCACAAGGGTGACCGTCGTGGCCGCAGTGCGCCGCTGAACATGGTGCTCACCGAGACCGGTGCTGCGTCGGCCATCAAGAAGGCCATGCCGGACTTCGGGGCACACATCTCCGGCTCGTCGATCCGCGTCCCCACCCCGGACGTCTCGATGGCGATCCTGAACCTCACCCTGAAGAAGGAGACGACGAAGGAGGAGTTCAACGAGTACCTCCGCAACGTCTCGCTGCACTCGGGCCTGAAGCGTCAGATCGACTTCACCACCTCGAACGACGCCGTCTCGACCGACTTCGTCGGCTCGCGCCACGCCTCGATCGTCGACGCCAACGCGACCATCGTCAACGGCAGCAACGCGATCGTCTACCTCTGGTACGACAACGAGTTCGGCTACTCCTGCCAGGTCGTGCGCGTGGTCCAGCACATCTCCGGTGTGGAGTACCCGCTCTTCCCCCAGGACTGATAACAATTCGACAAGGAGCCAGCGCTGAGGCGCTGGCTCCTTGTCGTTGATGCCCTAGCGTTTGTGCTCACTGTCATTCGGGGCAGGTGAACTTCTCGGGAGGGTCCAAACGTATGAGCCGTTGCCTTGCAATTCTGGCGACCATGATCGTCGCCTTTGCCTCAAGTGCCGTCCTGCCTGCGGGGAGCGCGGCGGCAGATTCGGTCAGTAACCCCACCGCGCGCTGGATCAACCTCAACCAGACGTGTTCGGGATCTTGGGGGAAGGTCGTGCGAACTGACGTCGTCGTCGATCCCTGGGATTGGGACCGAGCCTGGGTGTACACGAACTCGACTCGCGACGCCCTGGGGAACCTCCGGACGGACATCTACTACAAGAACTCGTTCCGGCGCGCCGACGTCTGGCGCGTGTGCAAGACCGGACATCTCTATCGCGTGTGGTACCCGGACCGGAACGTTCACAAGAAGCAGTATGTGAACTTCAACTGCCACAACGGTGGATGCGCCCTGCTCTACAAGAAGACGACCGACTGGACCGCCGGCTACTGCTTCAAGGGTGTGAAGTCGAACGGCACGTACTACGCCGACTGCGACAACTACATGTAGCAGCCGGAGCCACGGTCCTCGGCCGCCTGCTTGTCCTGACTAGGATGGGCAGGTGACCGAGGACCGTTCCGTTTCCGCACCCGACACGCCTCCCGAGGCGCCCACGGTGCCTGCGGCGCGTGCGGCGGCGGTCCCTGTCACGGAGCAGTCCTCGGCGGCTCCCGAGCCGATCGGAGCACAGTCCGCGCGACGGATGCGCGCCCGGCTCGCCCGCATCGGTGCGCGTCCGCAGGGGAGCGTCAACCCGGTCCTCGAGCCGCTCTTCCGATCGGTGAGGGCCAACCACCCGAAGGCGGACCTGGCGCTGCTCGAGCGCGCCTACACGACCGCCGAGCACCACCACCGCGAGCAGCGCCGCAAGAGCGGCGACCCCTACATCACGCACCCGCTCGCAGTCACGTCGATCCTCGCTGACATCGGCATGACCGAGGCGACCCTCTGCGCCGCCCTGCTCCACGACACGGTCGAGGACACGGCATACACGCTCGAGGAGCTGCGGCGCGACTTCGGCGACGAGGTCGCCGAGCTGGTCGACGGCGTCACCAAGCTCGACAAGGTGAAGTACGGCGACTCCGCGCAGGCGGAGACGATCCGCAAGATGATCGTGGCGATGTCGCGTGACATCCGCGTGCTGGTCATCAAGCTCGCCGACCGGCTGCACAACATGCGCACGCTGCGGTTCGTCAAGCAGGAGACGCAGGAGCGCAAGGCCCGCGAGACGCTCGACATCTTTGCTCCGCTGGCCCACCGCCTCGGCATGAACACGATCAAGTGGGAGCTGGAGGACCTGTCCTTCGCGACCCTGCACCCGAAGATCTACGACGAGATCGTCCGGCTGGTCGCCGAGCGGGCGCCGTCGCGCGACAAGTTCCTGGCCGAGGTGATCGCCCAGGTCGAGCAGGACCTGCGTGACGCCAAGATCAAGGCGACCGTCACCGGCCGGCCGAAGCACTACTACTCGATCTACCAGAAGATGATCGTCGGCGGCCGCGACTTCTCCGACATCTACGACCTGGTCGGCATCCGCGTGCTCGTCGAGGAGGAGCGCGACTGCTACGGGGTGCTCGGTGTCCTCCACGCCCGGTGGAACCCCGTGCTCGGCCGGTTCAAGGACTACGTCGCGATGCCGAAGTTCAACATGTACCAGTCGCTGCACACGACGGTCATCGGTCCGCACGGCAAGGCCGTCGAGATGCAGATCCGCACCTATGCGCAGCACCGCCGCGCGGAGTACGGCGTCGCGGCCCACTGGAAGTACAAGGAAGACGGCCGCGCTGGCGTCGACACCGAGCGCATGGGCGACAAGGAGGACATGACCTGGGTCCGCCAGCTCCTGGACTGGCAGTCCGAGGTCGAGGATCCGGGCGAGTTCCTGGAGTCGCTGCGCTTCGAGATCAACCGCGCCGAGGTCTACGTCTTCACACCGCGCGGCGACGTCATCGCCCTGCCTGCGGGTGCGACCCCGGTCGACTTCGCGTACGCCGTCCACACCGAGGTCGGCCACCACACCATCGGCTCGCGCGTGAACGGTCGCCTGGTGTCGCTGGAGTCCACGCTGGACAACGGCGACGTCGTCGAGGTCTTCACCTCCAAGGCGCCCAATGCCGGCCCGTCGCAGGACTGGCTCGGCTTCGTGAAGTCGCCCCGCGCCCGCTCCAAGATCCGGCACTGGTTCACCAAGGAGCGTCGCGACGAGGCGATCGAGCAGGGCAAGGAACAGATCGTCAAGCTCATGCGCAAGGAGGGGCTGCCGCTCAAGCGGCTCATGTCCCACGAGTCGCTGAGCGAGGTCGCCGATCACTTCAAGCTCGCCGATGTCACGGCTGTCTATGCCTCGGTCGGTGAAGGCCAGCTCTCAGCTGCCGCCGTCGTACGCCGTGTGATCGAGCTGCACGGCGGCGACGAGGGTGCTGCCGAGGACCTGGCCGAGGGTGTCACCATCACCGGTCGCCGCAACCGTGGTCCGCGGACGTCGCCCGGCGACGTACCGGTCATCGTCAAGGGTGCCGACGGCCTCTGGGTGAAGCTCGCCAAGTGCTGCACCCCGGTGCCGCCCGACGAGATCCTGGGCTTTGTGACCAAGGGTGGCGGGGTCTCCGTCCACCGCGTCGACTGCACCAACGCCGAGGAGCTGCGCACCCAGCCCGAGCGCCTGGTCGAGGTGGACTGGGAGCCGACGGCCAAGTCGACGTACCTCGTCAACATCCAGGTCGAGGCCCTCGACCGCTCCCGCCTGCTCTCCGACATCACGATGGTGCTCTCCGACGCCCACGTGAACATCCTGTCGGCGTCGCTGACCACGTCGCGGGATCGTGTCGCGAAGTCGAAGTTCAGCTTCGAGATGGCCGACGCCAAGCACCTCGACAACGTCCTGCGTGCCGTCCGCTCGGTGCCCGGCGTCTTCGACGCCTACCGCATCTGAGCCGACACGTCGCAACTTCGAGGTCGACACGGCGCAACTTGGACGTCGACACGGCGCCGTCTCGACGTCCGAGTTGCGCCGTCTCGACGGATCAGGCGAGCGGCTGGTTGATCCGCACCATGTTGCCAGCCGGGTCGCGGAAGGCGCAGTCGCGCACACCGTAGGGCTGGTCGAACGGCTCCTGGATGACATCGGCGCCGGCAGCCTCGAGCTTGCCGAAGATCGCGTCAACATCATCGACGGTGAGGATGATTGCGCGGAGCAGGCCCTTGGCGAGCAGTGCGGCCAGCGCCTCGCGGTCGGCAGGCGTGGTCTCGGGCGAGCCGCCGACGGTCTCGAGGACGACCTCGACGTCGGGGGTGCCCGGGGCGGCGACCGAGACCCAACGGAAGTCACCCATGGAGACGTCCTTGGTCACGGTGAAGCCGAGCAGGTCGCGGTAGAAGGCCAGCGCCTTGTCGTGGTCGTCGACGGTGATGAACGTGTGTGAGATCTTCATGCGATCGACCCTAGGCGGGGGAGACAGCCGCGGGCTTCTCCGATCCTGACCGATCCGACCCGGCACCTGACGGCAGGGGCCGGGTGACCATCTTCGCGACGCAGCCGGGCAACGCGTCGAGCCAGTCGTGGTCGCCGGCGATGGCGGCCGCCCGATAGGCAGAGGGCGTCGCACCGACGAGCTGGGTGAACCGGCTGGAGAACGAGCCCAGCGACGTACACCCGACCTCCATGCAGACGTCCGTCACCGTCCGGTCGCCGTGGCGCAGCAAGGTCATGGCGCGCTCGATGCGCCGCGTCATCAGATAGCCGTACGGCGTGTCCCCGAACGCCTCGCGGAAGCTGCGGTGGAAGTGGCCCGCAGACATGTGGGCCACCGCCGCGAGCCCTGGTACGTCGAGCGGGTCGGCGTACCGGCGGTCCATCAGGTCACGCGCCCGCCGGAGCGAGCGCAGGTCAACCGGATCGAGGGCCACGGCTCAGCCCGAGAACTCCGAGCTGACCTTCTTGGCCATCTCCAGGAACTGGGTGCGGCCGGCGATGTTCTCCTCGAGGTCGCGGACCTTCTTGTCGTTCCCGGCAGCGCGGGCCTTGGCGAGGTCGGCCTGCAGGTCGGCGATCGCCTTCTCGAGCTGGGCGACCATGCCGTCAGCGCGCGCGGACTTCTCCGGGTCGGTCTTCTTCCACTGCTCGTCCTCGACACCACGCAGCGCGGTCTCGACCTTGCGCAGTCGGCCCTCGAGGTCCTTGATCTTGTCGCGCGGGACCTTGCCGGCCGCTTCCCAGCGCTCGGCGATGTCGCGGAAGGTCTTCTTGGCCGCGTCCAGGTCCGTGATCGGCAGCAGCGCCTCGGCCTCGACCAGCAGCGCCTCCTTGACCACAGCGTTGGCGGCGAACTCCTCGTCGAGCGCTGCGTTCTCGGCATCGCGGGCGGCGAAGAAGGTGTCCTGTGCGCCACGGAAGCGCTTCCAGAGCGCGTCGTCGACGTCGCGCGGCGCGGGACCGGCGTTCTTCCACTGCTGCATCAGGTCGCGGAACTGGCCCGCGGTCGGGCCCCACTCGGTCGAGCCAGCGAGCGCCTCGGCCTGGGTCGCGAGCTTCTCCTTGATGACGCGCGCGGCGTCACGCTTCTCGTTCTGCTCGGCGAAGTGCGACTTGCGGTGACGGGTGTAGGCCGTGCGGGCGGTCGAGAACCGGCGCCACAGGGTGTCGTCGCTGGCGCGGTCAAGGCGGGGGAGCCCCTTCCACTCCTCGAGCAGGTCACGCAGGCGGTTGGCGCCGTTGCGCCAGTCGCTCGACTCGGCGAGCTTCTCCGCCTCGGCCACGATCTGCTCCTTGCGGGCGCGGGACTCGGCGGTCTTCGCGGCACGCTCGGCCTTGCGGACCTCGCGAGCCTCCGCGATCACGGTGCCGAGCGCGTCGAGACGCACGACGAGCGAGTCGAGGTCGCCGACCGCGTGGGCATCGACGACCTGGTCCTTGACCTTCTTCACCGAACCGGCGGCCTCGTCCGGGCCGAGGGCACCGGACTTGATCCGCTGCTCGAGCAGGTCCACCTCGAAGGCGAGTGCATCGAAGCGGTCCGTGAAGAACTTCAGGGCCTCCTCGGGCGAGCCTTCGGGGTACTGCCCGACGGCGCGTTCACCATCGGCGGTACGGACGAAAACGGTGCGGTCCTCGGCGACGCGGCCCCAGTCGTTTGAGGGGGTCGAGTCCTGCTGCGCGCTCATGGTCAGCCATCGTAGTCAAAGGTCCGCCCACCCTCGGTAGGCTCTACCGGTCTACCCGCGCTCTTTCTGGTCCTTTTCCGCTCAACCGATCCGAGGTCACTGTGTTCATCGCCGGATTCCCCGCCGGTCCCTGGGGCACCAATTGCTACGTCGTCGCGACGCAGCCCGGTGCCGAGTGCATCGTCATCGACCCCGGCAAGGACGCCGCCGCAGGCATCGACGAGATGGTCCGCGAACACAACCTCAAGCCCGTCGCGGTCCTGCTGACGCACGGACACGTCGACCACACCTGGTCGGTTGCCCCGGTCGCCGGCACGTACGACGCGACGGCGTGGATCCACCCCAAGGACCGCCACCTGCTGACCAACCCGGCGGCCGGCATCTCGCGTGACACCGCAGCGATGCTGCTGGGCACCGGACTGGAGTTCACCGAGCCCGATGACGTCCGCGACCTGACCGACGGTGGCACCCTCGAGATCGCCGGGTTGGAGATCGTCGTCGACCACGCACCCGGCCACACCGAGGGATCGGTTGCCTTCCGCACCCCTTACGGGTTGCAGGACATCAGCGAGGTCATGTTCTCCGGCGACCTGCTCTTTGCCGGCTCGATCGGCCGCACCGATCTCCCCGGTGGCGACCACGCGCGGATGCTCGACAGCCTGCGCAACAAGGTCCTCCCGCTCGCGGACGACATCGTCGTACTTCCCGGGCACGGGGAGCAGACCTCGATCGGCCGCGAGCGCGTCACCAACCCTTACCTGCTCGACCTGGCCCGCTCCGGCGAGACTGACCGCGTCACCCGAGGACTCTGAACATGGCCAAGCCGACTCCGCTGAGCGGATTCCCTGAGTTCCTGCCTGCCGACCGCGTGGTCGAGCAGCAGGTGCTTGCGACCCTGGCCCGCACCTTCGAGCTGCACGGCTTCGGCAACATCGAGACGCGTGCCGTCGAGCCGATGGACCAGCTGCTGCGCAAGGGCGAGACCTCCAAGGAGGTCTACGTCCTCAAGCGCCTGCAGGAGGGGCCGAACGACCAGGGCCTGGAGAAGGCGCTCGACAAGGGCATGGGCCTGCACTTCGACCTCACCGTGCCCTTCGCGCGCTACGTCCTGGAGAACGCCGGCAAGCTCGAGTTCCCCTTCCGCCGCTACCAGATCCAGAAGGTATGGCGCGGCGAGCGGCCGCAGGAAGGCCGCTTCCGTGAGTTCACGCAGGCCGACATCGACATCGTCGGCCGCGACGTACTGCCGTTCCACCACGACGTCGAGGTGGCTCGGGTCATGGTCGAGGCCCTGTCCGGGCTTGACTTCCTGCCCGGCTTCACGCTGCAGGTCAACAACCGCAAGCTGATCCAGGGCTTCTACACCGGCCTGGGCGCGAGCGACATCGACAAGGTCATGCAGCTCATCGACAAGCTCGACAAGCTGCCCGTCGACAAGGTCCGCGAGCTCCTGATCAGCGACGCGGGTCTGGACGAGAAGCAGGCCGACCTCTGCCTGCAGCTCGCCACGATCGCCAGTGAGGACGCGAGCTTCGTCGACGACGTCCGCGCTCTCGGAGTGAGCGACCAGCTGCTCGAGGAGGGCCTGACCGAGCTCGCCGCCGTGATCGAGGGCTGCAAGCCGTTCACGTCCGACACGGTCAAGGTCGTCGCCGACCTCAAGATCGCCCGTGGCCTCGACTACTACACCGGCACGGTGTTCGAGACCCGCCTGACCGGCTTCGAGTCGCTCGGCTCGATCTGCTCGGGCGGCCGCTACGACGCGCTCGCGTCCGACGGCAAGAGCACCTACCCCGGCGTCGGCATCTCGCTCGGTGTCAGCCGCTTGCTCGTCCCGCTCGTGCAGAAGGGCGTGCTCACCGGCAGCCGCGTCGTACCGAGCGCCGTGCTGGTTGCGCTCACTGATGAGGAGTCCCGTCCCGCTGCCGACGCGATCGCGCAGCAGCTCCGCGCCAACGGCGTACCCACCGAGGTCGCCGCGAAGCCCGACAAGTTCGGCAAGCAGATCCGCTACGCCGAGCGCCGGGGAATCCCGTTCGTGCTCTTCGCCCGCGTGGCCGAGGATGGCACGACGACCCACGAAGCCAAGGACATCCGTTCGGGGGAGCAGGTCAGCATCGACCCCGCGACCTGGACCCCACCCGCCGCCGACCTGCGCCCGCAGGTTGTTATGAAGGAGCAGCACTCTTGATCCGCACCCACGACGCGGGCGCCCTGCGCGCCGAAAACGTCGGCCAGACTGTCACCCTTGCCGGCTGGGTCGGTCGTCGCCGCGATCACGGTGGCGTGGCGTTCCTCGACCTCCGCGAGGCCAGTGGCGTGGTGCAGGTCGTTGTCCGTGACGAGGAGCTTGCCCACAGCCTGCGCAACGAGTACTGCATCAAGGTCACCGGTGAGGTGGTCGCGCGCAAGGACGGCGCCACCAACCCGAACCTGGCGACCGGCGACATCGAGGTCGTCGTCACCGACCTCGAGGTGCTCAACGCCTCCGCTCCGCTGCCGTTCCCGATCGACGACAACATGGAGGTGGGGGAGGAGGCGCGCCTCAAGCACCGCTACCTCGACCTGCGCCGCAGCGGCCCTGCCCGCGCGCTCCGTCTGCGCAGCGACGTCAACAAGGCTGCCCGCGATGTCCTTGCTGGACAGGGATTCGTCGAGATCGAGACCCCGACGCTGACCCGGTCCACCCCGGAAGGCGCCCGCGACTTCGTCGTACCGGCTCGTCTGCACCCGGGTTCCTGGTACGCCCTGCCGCAGTCCCCGCAGCTCTTCAAGCAGCTGCTGATGGTCGCCGGCATGGAGCGCTACTACCAGATCGCGCGCTGCTACCGCGACGAGGACTTCCGCGCCGACCGGCAGCCGGAGTTCACCCAGCTCGACATCGAGATGAGCTTCGTGGACCAGGAGGACGTCATCGCCCTCATGGAAGGCGTCCTCGCCGCGATGTGGAAGCTGATCGACGTCGAGATCCCGCGCCCGATCGCCCGCATGACGTACGCCGACGCGATGCGTCGCTTCGGCTCCGACAAGCCGGACCTGCGCATGGGCCTGGAGCTGGTCGAGTTCACCGACTTCTTCAAGGACACGACGTTCCGCGTCTTCCAGGCCGAGTACGTCGGTGCCGTGGTCATGCCGGGTGGCGCCAGCCAGCCGCGCAAGCAGCTCGACGCCTGGCAGGAGTGGGCCAAGCAGCGCGGTGCCCGCGGACTGGCCTACGTGCTGGTCCAGGAGGACGGCACGCTGACCGGTCCCGTCGCCAAGAACCTCACCGAGACCGAGGTCGCGGGCCTGGCCGCGCACGCCGGCGCCAACCCCGGTGACTGCATCTTCTTCGCCGCCGGCGCCACCAAGTCCTCGCGCGCACTGCTGGGTGCTGCCCGCCTGGAGATCGGCAAGCGCGGCGGGCTGATCGACGAGAAGGCATTCGCGTTCACGTGGGTCGTCGACGCCCCGATGTTCGAGCCCGCCTCCGACGCCGTCGCCTCGGGTGATGTCGCTGTGGGCGCTGGCGCCTGGACCGCGGTGCACCACGCCTTCACCGGCCCGAAGCCGGAGTTCGCGGACACCTTCGACACCGACCCGGGCAGCGCGCTGGCCTACGCCTACGACATCGTCTGCAACGGCAGCGAGCTCGGCGGCGGGTCGATCCGTATCCACCAGGAAGCCGTCCAGAAGCGCGTCTTCAACGTCATGGGCATCAGCGACGAGGAGGCGCAGGAGAAGTTCGGCTTCCTCCTCGACGCCTTCAAGTTCGGCGCCCCGCCGCACGGCGGCATCGCGGTCGGCATGGACCGGATCGTGGCGATGCTCGCGGGCGTCGACTCGATCCGCGACGTGATCGCGTTCCCGAAGTCCGGTGGTGGCTTCGACCCACTCACCGCAGCGCCCGCGCCCATCACCGCGCAGCAGCGCAAGGAGGCCGGCGTCGACGCAAAGCCCGCTGCGCCTGAGGCTGAAGTGGCCAACGAGGGCTGAAAACCTGCACAAACCTCACATTGGGTAACGATCCGGACACAGCCAACACGCCGTGTCCGGATCGTTACGCCTAGGTGATCGCCACGCCGCCTTCAGGTCCTTAGAGTCCGATCAGGGACGGGAGATCTCGGGCTTCGGTGCGCGACCTCCTCGTCCGTCCAGACGGATCAATGACGAGGTGACAATGACGCTGCCCGCTTCCGAGGTGGTGGCCCACGAGGCGACTCCCGTTGGTGAGGTCGAGCCCGAGGGTGCGAAGGTCGCCGGTCGTTCACCGACGCAGCTGGCCATCGCCCGGTTCCGCAAGGACAAGTTGTCGATGGTCGCGCTGGGCATCTGTGCGTTCTACATCATCTCCGCGATTCTGGCGCCGATCCTCGACAAGTTCGGAGTCCTGACTCCGAACGACTTCCACCAGGATCTGCTGAACATCTCCCTTGGCGGCATTCCGGAGGGCGCCATGGGCGGCGCCTCCTGGAGCCATCCGCTGGGCGTCGTTCCGGGCACAGGCAATGACCTGCTCTCACGGCTGATGCTTGGCATCACCTGGTCCCTGGGCATCGCGCTGACCGGCACGATCTTCACGTTGGTCCTGGGTGCGATCTTCGGCATCGTCTCCGGATTCTCAGGAGGTTGGGTCGACGCGATCATCGGTCGTCTCATTGACCTGACGCTCTCGTTCCCCCAGACGCTGATGCTGCTGGCGCTCTACGGGGCCGCGCTGATCTTCCTCACCGAGAACCTCCACATCGGCAACCGTGACCTGGCGAGTGCAGTCTTCGTCATCGGCATCCTGTCAGCCTTCGGGTGGCCGCCCGTGGCCCGTGTGGTTCGGGGACAGGTGCTCTCGCTTCGCGAGCGGGAGTACGTCGAGGCGGCGCGCCTCTTCGGCGCCTCGCGCTTCCGCATCTACTTCAAGGAGATCCTGCCCAATCTGTGGGCTCCGCTCCTGGTCTACTTCACGCTGCTCCTGCCGGCGTATGTCTCTGCCGAGGCGGCGTTCAGCTTCCTCGGGGTTGGCGTCAAGCCGCCCACCCCCACGCTCGGCAACATCCTGGCCGACTCGGTGTCCTACTCGACCGCAGACCCGAGCTTCTTCTTCTTCCCCGGTTTCCTCATCGCGATCATCGTCATCAGCTTCAACCTCCTCGGCGACGGACTACGGGACGCACTCGATCCCAAGTCCGGGCGCTAGACCCCATAGACCCCGACACCGTCCCGGTGCCGGAGGCTTCCGCAGAGCTGCGGAAGCACCTGAAAAGGAGATCAAATGGCCATCACTCGAAAGCCTCTCGCCGCACTCGCGGCAGCGGCTGTAGCGGTGTCCCTCGCCAGTTGCGGTGGCGCGAGCGACACGCCATCCGACGGCGACGCCAAGACGGGCGGCACGCTGTACTACGTGACCGGTCCGCGACTGGTGGAGCACTGGGACCCGCAGCGCATGTACATCGGACGTGACCTGACCAACGCGAACCGCCTCATCTACCGCTCGCTGGTCTCCTTCCCGGCGAGCGAGGACGAGAAGGAGGCGACGACGCCCGTCGCCGACCTCGCCACGGACACCGGCACCGCCACCGATGGCGGCAAGACCTGGTCCTTCACGGTCAAGGACGACGTGAAGTGGCAGGACGGCAAGGCAATCACGTGTGAAGACTTCAAGTACGGCCTGTCGCGCGGCTTCGCGACCGACGTCATCACCGGTGGCCCGAACTACATCCTGAACTACCTGGATGTGCCCAAGGGCAAGGACGGTCTTCCGCTCTACAACGGCCCCTACAAGGGCGACAACCAGGCGGACTTCGACAAGGCCGTCAGCTGCGAAGGCCAGACGATCACGTATCGCTTCAACAAGCCGTGGCCGGACTTCCCGCTGTCGGTTGCGTCGCTCGCCTTCGCGAACCCGTTCCGTGAGGACCAGGACAAGGGCAACGGCTCCAACTTCACGGTCTTCGCCAGCGGCCCCTACAAGCTCGACGGTGCCTGGAAGAGCGGCAAGGGCGGTACGTTCATCCGCAACACGGAGTACGACGCCAAGACCGACTCGACCGAGATCCGCAAGGCGCTCCCGGACAAGATCGTGTTCTCCGAGGGCAACCAGGACGAGGCTGTCTACGACCGCCTGTTCGCCGACGCGGGCAACGACAAGTTCGCGGTGACCGACCGCCGTGTCCCGCCGTCGTACTACTCGCAGCTCGCTGACGCCGGTGACCGCTACAAGCAGGTCGCGTCGCCGTACACCGACTACGTGCTGCCGAACTTCAACTCGCCCGTCTTCAAGAACAAGGACGTCCGCCAGGCACTCAACCTGGCGACCGACCGGACCGCGTGGATCAACGCGGGTGGTGGCCCCAAGGCCTTCCTTCCGGCGTACTCGATCGTGAACCCGGCTGTCCCGGGCTACGAGAAGAACCCGGCGTTCGCAGATGTCCCGCAGGCCGGTGACGCTGACGCGGCGAAGGCGCTCCTGACGAAGGCCGGCGTGTCCCTGCCGGTCAAGATCAAGTTCACCTACTCGGGTGGCACGCCGACCTCGGACAAGCAGGCCAGCGCACTGGCTGCCGGTTGGAAGAAGGCTGGCTTCGACGTTCAGCTCGACCCGCTGACCGACACCTACTACGACGTCATCCAGAAGCCCGACGCGGACTTCGACGTCACGTGGGGCGGCTGGGGCGCCGACTGGCCGTCCATCGGCACCGTCATCCCGCCGCTCTTCGACAGCCGCATCAACCTGACCTCCGCAAGCAACGGCCAGGACTACGGCAACTACAAGAGCGACGAGGCGAACAAGCTGATCGACGAGGCGCAGAGTGCGGCCACGCTCGAAGAGGCGAACGCCAAGTACGCCGAGCTCGACGCGTTCCTCGGTGAGGACGTTGCCTACATCCCGCTGGAGATCATGAACTTCAACTTCCTCCACGGGTCGAAGGTCAGCGGCTACATGAACACCGCTGCATCCAACGGTTACCCGGACCTCGGACCGGTCGGCGTCACCAAGTGACCGACCGGGCCTAGGCCCAACCGGCCGGGTGGTCCGCGTGAGCGGGCCGCCCGGCCATCCCGGAAGCAACTCCGTCCGTTTCTCGATCGGCCCCACCGGGCCGCAAGGTGGTCAAGCGTGTTCGCGTACGTCGTCCGGAGAACGCTCGTGGGCGTTGCCATGCTGGTGGTGATGAGCATGGTCACGTTCCTGCTGTTCTTCGCGTCCCCGATCGACCCGGCACGGCAGGCCTGTGGCAAGAACTGCTCTCCTGCACTGCAGGAGCAGGTCCGCAAGGCCCTTGGCTACGACGAGCCCGTGACGACCCAGTGGCTCGACTTCGCCAAGGGTGTCTTCGTCGGACGCGACTACCCCGATGACCCGGCGATCGCGGCCCAGAACCCGGACCTCGTCGCACACTGCCCGGCTCCCTGCCTTGGCTACTCCCAACAGCAGGTAGCGCCCGTCACCGACCTGATCAAGGACGCGCTGCCGATCTCGATCTCGCTTGCCATCCTTGCCTTCATCCTCTGGATGACCGGAGGGGTGCTCTTCGGCGTTCTCGCGGCGTTGCGCAAGGGCTCGTTCCTGGACCGCGCCATCGTCGGCATCTCGCTGCTCTTCTACGCCTTCCCGACCTTCTTCATCGGCTTGCTGCTTCTCAAGTTCGTCTCGGTCAAGTGGGGCCTGGTCCCTACACCGGAATACATCTCGATCCTTGATGGTGGGCTCTGGTCCTGGTTCCAGGGACTCTGGCTCCCATCGCTCACCCTTGCGCTCTTCTTCATGGCCGCCTACGTCCGCATGACTCGTGCCTACGTACTCGAGTCGACGACCGAGGACTACATGCGCACGGCCAAGGCCAAGGGCCTGGCGCCGGGCAAGATCGTCTTCAAGCACAACTTGCGCGCTGCCCTCACGCCGCTCGTCTCCATGGCCGGCATCGACTTCGCAGTGCTGCTCGGTGGAGCCATCATCACCGAGTCAGTGTTCAACTACCCGGGCCTGGGCAAGTTGGCCGTTCGTGCTGCCGTCGGCCAGGACCTCCCGACCACTGTCGGCATCGTGCTCGTGCTGGCCACCTTCGTGATCGCCGCCAACATCATCGTCGACCTCTTGTACGCCGTGATCGACCCTCGAGTACGGCTCAAGTGAAGGGAGCGGAGACCATGACAGACCAGATCAGCCGGTCCGGCTCCGTGCCGTTCCTCGCAGTTGAAGACCTCAAGGTTCACTTCCCGACTCCGGACGGCGTCGTCAAGGCCGTCGACGGGGTGACGTTCACGCTCGAGCGCGGCCAGACCCTCGGGATCGTGGGAGAGTCCGGCTCCGGCAAGTCCGTCTCGAGCTCGGCGATCCTGGGCCTGCACCGGGGCACGTCTGCCCAGGTCAGCGGTCGGATCCTGCTTGAGGGCACGGATCTGCTCTCCCTGGATGAAGAGACCATGCGGCGCCACCGTGGTCGCAACGTGGCCATGATCTTCCAGGATCCGCTCTCGTCGATGCACCCCTACTACACGGTCGGCAACCAGATCCAGGAGGCCTATCGGGTGCACCACCCCGAGGCCTCGAAGAAGGTGGCGCGGCAGCGCACGATCGACATCCTCGGTCGCGTGGGCATCCCGCAGCCCGATCGCCGGGTCGATGACTACCCGCACCAGTTCTCCGGAGGCATGCGTCAGCGCGCGATGATCGCGATGGGTCTGGTGAACGACCCAGGACTGCTGATCGCCGACGAGCCGACAACAGCACTCGACGTGACGGTGCAGGCTCAGATCCTCGACCTGCTGCAGGACCTCCAGCGCGAGTTCGACTCCGCCATCATCATGATCACCCATGACCTGGGTGTGGTCGCAGAGATGGCTGACGATGTGTTGGTCATGTACGCCGGCAAGGGCGTTGAGCACGGGCCTACCAAGGAGCTTCTGACGCACCCGGAGATGCCCTACACGTGGGGTCTGCTCTCCAGTGTCCCGGATGTCACCGCCGACACCTCAGCGAAGCTGATCCCCATTCCGGGATCACCGCCGAGTCTCCTGAACCCCCCGAGCGGATGTTCCTTCCACCCGCGGTGTGCGTTCACGGAGAAGGTGGGTAGCAATCTGTGCCGCACTGAAGTTCCGTTGCTCCTGCCGAGCGCGCGAAACCCGGAGCACCTGAAGCGCTGCCACCTCGCCAACCCCGATGAGATCTACGAGGCGGAGATCCTGCCCGAGATTGCCCCTGACCTGGTGGAGGACAAGTGACCGACCAGCCGCTCCTCGAGGTCGAGGACCTCCAGATGTACTTCCCGGTCAAGGAGACCGGAGTCATCAAGCGCACCGTCGGCCATGTGCAGGCCGTGGACGGCATCTCCCTTCAGCTCGAGGCGGGCGGATCGCTCGGCCTGGTCGGCGAGTCGGGGTGTGGCAAGTCGACGACAGGCCGCCTGATCACGCGGCTCTACGAGCCGACTGCCGGCTCGATCCGGTTCGAGGGTCGCGACATCACGCACGTCTCGGAGAGGCAGCTGAAGCCGATCCGGCAGGACATCCAGATGATCTTCCAGGACCCCTATACGTCGCTGAACCCGCGACACACGGTCGGCTCGATCGTTGGTGCTCCGCTCGAGATCCACAAGGTTCTGCCCAAGGACAAGATCCTCCCGCGGGTGCAGGAGCTGCTCGAGATCGTCGGCCTCAACCCGGAGCACTACAACCGCTATCCGCACGAGTTCTCCGGTGGCCAGCGCCAGCGCATCGGCATCGCCCGGGCGCTGACACTGCAGCCGAAACTGCTGGTCGCTGACGAGCCGGTCTCTGCTCTCGACGTGTCGATCCAGGCCCAGGTGATCAACCTCCTGCAGGACGTGCAGAAGGAGTTCGGCATCGCCTTCCTCTTCATCGCCCACGACCTGGCGATCGTGCGGCACTTCTGCCCCGAGGTCGCTGTGATGTACCTGGGCAAGATCGTGGAGATCGCAGACCGCGAGACGCTCTACTCCCGACCGCACCACCCCTACACGCAGGCACTGCTGTCGGCTGTTCCCGACGTGAAGCAGGCAGCCATCGGTGGCCGCCGCGAGCGCATCCGGCTCACGGGCGACGTGCCCTCGCCCATCAATCCGCCGTCGGGGTGCCGGTTCCGCACGCGCTGCTCGCTGGCGCAGGAGATCTGTGCCAGGCAGGAGCCGCCGCTGCTGCAGGTCGGCAAGCGGCACAAGGTCGCCTGTCACTTCGCGGGCACGATCGGCGCCCACCCGGTGGAGCCGCTCACGGCGCGGCTGCTCGGTGTGGACGACCACGGAAACCCGGACCCGGGTGCCTCACCGGTGGACATGCCGACCGGTCCGGGCTTCGCGGACACCTGGTTCGATGTCGGCTCGCGCACGATCGTGAAGGTCTGATCACGCTGCTGGTCCTTGTGCCGGGGCTCTGAGTCACGGCACCTAGGGTGGGCCTTGTGGACACGGTGGACGGACTCTTCGACATGGGCGGCGGGCCTGCCCCCAGCGCGGGCTCGCTCGGTGCCAACACCCATTCGTCCGCGCCGCTCGCGGTGCGGATGCGTCCGCGCACCCTCGATGAGTTGGTCGGCCAGTCGCAGCTGCGCGCACCCGGGTCGCCGCTGAGGCAGCTGGTCGAGGGCGACCAGTCGCTGTCACTGCTGCTCTGGGGGCCGCCGGGCACGGGCAAGACCACGATCGCCTCGATTGTCTCCCAGCAGACCGACCGCCGCTTCGTCGAGATCTCGGCGGTGTCGGCGGGTGTGAAGGAGGTGCGTGCCGCGATCGACGGTGCCCGCCGCGAGCTCGCCGGGGGTGGCAAGGAGACGGTGCTCTTCGTCGACGAGGTGCACCGCTTCAGCAAGGCGCAGCAGGACGCGCTGCTCCCGGGAGTCGAGAATCGCTGGGTCAGCCTGGTGGCCGCGACCACCGAGAACCCCTTCTTCTCGGTCATCTCGCCGCTGCTCTCGCGCTCGCTGCTGCTGCGGCTGAGCTCGCTCACCGACGACGACGTACGCCGCGTGCTCGACGACGCGGTCGTCGACGAGCGCGGTCTGGCGAAGGAGTTCACCCTCGACGACGACGCCGCCGACCACCTGGTCCGGCTGGCTGGCGGCGATGCCCGCCGTGCGCTCACCTACCTCGAGGCGGCCGCGGGAGCAGCCCGCAGCGGGGGAGCGAAGACGATCAGCCTCGAGTCGGCCGAGGCGGCCGTCGACCAGGCAGCGGTCCGCTACGACCGTCAGGGTGACCAGCACTACGACGTCATCTCGGCCTTCATCAAGTCGATCCGCGGCTCCGACGCAGACGCTGCGGTGCACTACCTCGCGCGCATGATCGAGGCGGGGGAGGACCCACGCTTCATCGCTCGCCGGCTGGTGATCTCGGCCAGCGAGGACATCGGCCTGGCTGACCCGACCGCGCTGACCACCGCGGTTGCCGCGGCGCAGGCCGTGCAGCTGATCGGCATGCCCGAGGCACGTCTCAACCTGGCCCAGGCC
This sequence comes from Nocardioides cavernaquae, assembly GCF_003600895.1. Classification (NCBI taxonomy): domain Bacteria; kingdom Bacillati; phylum Actinomycetota; class Actinomycetes; order Propionibacteriales; family Nocardioidaceae; genus Nocardioides; species Nocardioides cavernaquae. The sequence continues at coordinate 3,096,600 of NZ_QYRP01000002.1, read as the reverse complement.
ACGATCGCTCTCGCGGTCGCGCCGAAGTCCAACGCCGCCTACGTCGCCATCAACGAGGCACAGGCCGACGTGCGCGCCGGGAAGATCGGCTCCGTGCCGCCACACCTGCGTGATGGCCACTACGCCGGCGCGGAGAAGCTGGGTCACGCGGGCGGCGCCGCGACGCCGTACATCTACTCGCACGACGCGCCCTTCGGTGTGGCCGAGCAGCAGTACCTGCCTGACGTGCTCGCCGACGCCGAGTACTACCGCCCGACCGAGCTCGGAGCCGAGGCTGCAGTGAAGCAGCGGTGGGAGCGGGTACGCCGCATCATCCGCGGTCGCTGACCTCCCGTGCCGCATCCGAACTGCCGCGTCTCCTGCGTGGCGGGCGCGATAAGGTCTGGGGCGTGAATCCCACCCTCCTTCTCGCTCTGGTGCTGGTCGTCCTGGTGACGCTCGCCGGGGTGCTGGCAGCGCTGCTGCTGAAGGAGCGTGCGCGGTCACGCGAAGCGCTGGCGAGGACCCGCTCCGAAGCCGCCGAGCTCCGGGCGCGGGTGGATGCACTCGCCGCCCATGCCGCGGCTCAGGATCGCGCCCGCAGGGAGCCCGAGGAGTTCGTGATCACGCACCTCGGAGAGCCCGAGCCCGAGGACTACGTCGGGCCGACAGCAACGCGCATCGACGGCAAGCTCTTCGCCGACCTGGTGCTGCGCGAGTCGCTCGTGAAGGCAGCTGCCCTCACCCACGGCGTACGCCGCGCCCTGGCGCCCGAGACCCGCAACCGGATCCGCTTCGAGATGAAGCGTGAGGTCAAGCGGGCGAAGCGTTCCCGCAAGGACGAGTTCCGCCAGGTCCGCGACGAGATGCGTGCTCGCGCGCGGGCGGCCCGATGAGCCGGGCACTCTGGTTCGTCGCCGGTGCCGGAGCCGGCGTCTACGGCATGGTCAAGGCCCGCCGCGCACAGCAGGCACTGACACCTGACGGGCTCCGCGACCGGGCAGGATCGCTCGCACTGGGAGCCCGGATGCTCCGGGACGAGGTCGCCCAGGCGAAGGCCGAGAAGGAGCTCGAGCTCCGCGAGCGGCTCGGGCTGCCCCAACTGGCGAGCGCAGCGAAGCCCGCCCCACAGCTCGCGCGAAGCGCCGATCACCCCCTTGCAATCAGCACCGACTCACCCAGCACAGACAGCAGAGGAACTTCCTGATGGAGACCGCCGAAATCCGCCGCCGCTTCACTGCGCACTTCGAAGCGGCCGGCCACACGGTCGTCCCGTCGGCATCCCTGCTGCTCGACGACCCGAACCTGCTCTTCGTGAACGCCGGCATGGTGCCGTTCAAGCCGTACTTCCTCGGCCAGGCGACCCCGCCCTACGCGCGCGCCACGAGCGTGCAGAAGTGCATCCGCACGCCCGACATCGAAGAGGTCGGCAAGACCACGCGCCACGGCACGTTCTTCGAGATGTGCGGCAACTTCTCCTTCGGTGACTACTTCAAGGAGGGCGCGATCGAGCTCGCCTGGGAGCTGGTCACCAAGTCGCAGGCCGACGGTGGCTTCGGCCTCGACGAGTCGATCCTCTACCCGTCGGTGCTCGACGGCGACGAGGAGGCGGTCGCGCTCTGGAAGCGCATCACCGGACTCCCGGACGACCGCATCGTGCGGCTGCCCCCGAAGGAGAACTACTGGTCGATGGGCGTGCCCGGCCCGGGTGGTCCGTGCTCGGAGATCCTGATCGACCGCGGCCCCGCCTTCGGCGCCGACCGTGACTGGGACGCGGGCGACCGCTACCTGGAGTTCTGGAACCTCGTCTTCATGCAGGACGAGCTCTCCGCGGTCCGCTCCAAGTCGGACTTCGACATCGCGGGCCAGCTGCCGAAGAAGAACATCGACACCGGCATGGGCCTGGAGCGGGTTGCCTACCTGCTGCAGGGCAAGGCCAACATGTACGAGACCGACGTCGTCTTCCCGGTGATCGAGAAGGCCATGGCGCTGACCGGCAAGACCTACGGCAAGTCCTACGAGGACGACGTACGTTTCCGCGTGGTGGCGGATCACATCCGCTCCTCGATGATGCTGATCGCCGACGGCGTGACGCCCGGCAACGAGGGCCGCGGCTACGTGCTGCGCCGCCTGCTGCGCCGCGCGATCCGCAACGTGCGCCTGCTCGGCTACGAGGACCCGGCGCTGCCGCAGCTGATGCCGGTCTCCCGCGACAAGATGGGCGAGACCTACACCGACCTGATCCTCGACTGGGACCGCATCTCGCGCGTCGCCGATGCCGAGGAGGAGGCGTTCCGCAAGACGCTCGCCGCGGGCACGCAGATCTTCGACCTCGCTGCTGGCGACGTGAAGAAGGCCGGCGGCACCACGCTCGCGGCCGACAAGGCGTTCGCGCTGCACGACACCTTCGGGTTCCCGATCGACCTGACCCTGGAGATGGCCTCCGAGGCCGGGCTCGACGTCGACGAGCAGGGCTTCCGCTCGCTGATGACCGAGCAGCGCGAGCGGGCCAAGGCCGACGCCCGCGCCAAGAAGGGCGGCCACGCCGACCTCACGGTCTACCGCGGCATCCTCGACGCCTCCGGTCCGACCGAGTGGCTCGCCTACTCACAGCTCGAGACCGAGTCGAAGTCCGTTGCGCTGCTGCGCGAGGGCAAGTCGGTCAGCTCGCTCGCCCATGGCGAGATCGGCGAGCTCGTGCTCGACCGCACACCGTTCTACGCCGAGTCCGGTGGCCAGGCCGCGGACGCCGGCATCATCGAGTTCGACGGCGGCCGGCTCGAGGTCGTCGACGTCCAGCGCCCGGTCAAGGGCCTCGTGGTCCACCAGGTGCGGGTCGTCGATGGCGAGTTCACTCCTGGCGCTGGTAGCCAGAGCCTCCACGCCCAGGTGGACAAGGAATGGCGGGTCGGTGCCCGCCAGGCGCACTCCGGCACCCACGTCGTCCACGCCGCCCTGCGCGAGGTGCTCGGCCCCACCGCGCTGCAGTCGGGTTCCTACAACCGTCCCGGCTATCTCCGCCTCGACTTCGGCTGGACCCAGGGCCTGTCCCAGGGCCAGGTCAAGGAGCTCGAAGAGGTCTCCAACAACGCGCTCCGCGCCGACCTCCCGGTCGCGTGGGACTACATGACACTGTCGCAGGCCAAGGACTGGGGCGCGATCGCGCTCTTCGGTGAGACGTACGACGACACGAAGGTCCGCGTCGTCGAGATCGGCGGCCCCTGGTCGCGTGAGCTCTGTGGTGGCACGCACGTCGACCACTCCTCGCAGATCGGCACCATCGTGATCACCGGCGAGGCCTCGGTCGGCTCCGGCAACCGTCGCATCGAGGCACTGACCGGTGTCGAGGGCTTCGCCTACCTGGCCCGCGAGCGCGACCTCGTCTCCCAGCTCAACACCATGCTGAAGGTCCAGCCCGACCAGCTGGTCGGGCGCATCGAGGACATGGTCGAGCGCCTCCGCACGGTGGAGAAGGAGCTGGAGAAGGTCCGCGTGGCCCAGCTGCTCGCCTCTGCCGGCTCGCTCGCAGCGGGCGCGAAGGACATCAACGGCGTCAAGGTGATCGCGCACCGTCTCGACGGCGCCGGCGGCAACGACGTACGCACGCTCGTGACCGACGTCCGCGGCCGTTTCGCTCCCGGCGACGCGGTGGTCGTGGTCGGGATCGGCGTTGCGGACGGCAAGGTCTCCGTCGTCGCCGCGACCAGCGAGGCGGCGCGCGCCGAGGGGCTGTCGGCCAACGACCTGCTCCGCGCGGTCAGCCCGCTCGTCGGGGGCAAGGGCGGCGGCAAGCCGGACATGGCCCAGGGCGGCGGCACCGACGCCACCCAGGTCGACGCGGCGCTTGCGCTGGTCGAGTCCGAGGTCGCCCGCACGGTCGCCGGCTGATGCGTTTCGGCGTCCGGCTCGGCATCGATCCCGGGGATGCCCGGATCGGGGTGGCACGCTGCGACCCGATGGGGATCATCGCGACGCCCGTCGAGACCGTGCCCCGTGGCGACGGTGACCTGGCCCGGATCGCAGCGATCCTCACCGAGGAGAACGCCGTGGAGATCGTCATGGGGCTGCCGCGTTCGCTCTCCGGAGCCGAGGGGCCTGCCGCCGTGAAGGTGCGGGAGTTCGCGATCGCGCTGGCGCGGCACGTTGCTCCGGTGCCCGTGAGGCTGTGTGATGAGCGTCTGAGCACGGTGACCGCCGAGTCCCAGCTCCGCTCGCAGGGGCGGAAGGGCCAGAAGCGGCGTGCCGTGGTGGACCAGGTCGCTGCGGTCGTGATCCTGCAGAACGCGCTCGAGACCGAGCGTGCCCGCGGGACCGCGCCCGGCGAGCTCGTGGACCTGGACAGCGCAGTCGAGAAGACCGAGATGACCGAGGGGACCGACGGGTGACCGACGAGCAGCGACCTGACGAGCAGCGACCTGACGAGCACAGCACCGAGACCGATCTTGCGGGTGCCCTGGGCCTCAGCGAGCACGGGCACAGGCGCGGCGAGGCCCCGGCGCGCAAGCGTGCGGGTGCCGGATGCATCCTGCTGCTGGTTCTCGTCCTCCTCATGGGCGGCGTTGCCTGGGTCGGCCTGACGAAGGGCGTCGACTGGGCTCGTGACCAGTTCGCTGCCCCTGCCGACTACCCCGGCCCCGGCACCGATCCGGTGCTCGTCCAGGTCGAGGCCGGCGACACCGCCGACCAGATCGGTCAGACCCTGAAGAAGGCCGGCGTGGTCGCATCCGCCGGTGCCTACATCGACTACGCGCGTGCCCACGAAGTCGCCTCGGCCACCATCCAGGTCGGCTACTACGAGGTGAAGAAGAAGATGAGCGCCGCCGAGGCGTTCACCGCACTGACCGACCCGCGCAACATCCGCACCGACCGGGTCGCTGTCCCGGAGGGGCTCCGCGTCGTTGACGTGGTCGACCTGCTGGTGAAGAACACCGAGTTCACCAAGCGGGAGTTCAACCGGGTGCTCGCCAGGCCGGCGAGCATCGGGCTCCCGGCGTACGCAGGCGGGAAGGCGGAGGGCTACCTGTTCCCCGCGACGTACGCCTTCAGTCCTGACGCCAAGCCTGTCGACATGCTCAAGGCCATGGTGGACCGCTGGAAGCAGGCGGCCGCCGACGTGGACCTCGAGGGGTCCGCGAAGAAGCTCGGCTACACGCCGCACCAGCTGATGACGATCGCCTCGCTCGTCGAGGCCGAGGGCCGTGGCGACGACATGCCGAAGATCGCGCGGGCCATCCTCAACCGCCTCGAGGGGCCGGGGGACAAGGGCGGCACCAACGGCCTCCTGCAGATCGATGCGACGGTCAACTACGCGCTGAACCGCAAGGGCACGATCACGGTGCTCGACGGCGACCGGGCGCGCGCCGCCTCCAGCCCGTACAGCACCTACGCGCACGTCGGCCTGCCGCCGGGGCCGATCGAGGCACCCGGTGACGCTGCCCTCGAGGCTGCGGCCCACCCGGCCACCGGCGATTGGTACTTCTGGGTCACGGTCAACCTGAAGACCGGCGAGACCAAGTTCGCTTCGACGTACGCCGAGCACAACCGGAACGTCGAGGAGTACCGCGAGTACTGCCGCACGCAGTCGGATCGCTGCTGATGAAGTGTGCGGTGCTGGGTGATCCGGTCGCCCACTCGCTGTCGCCGACGCTGCACCGGGCGGGGTACGCCGCGCTCGGGCTCGACTGGACCTACAAGGCCCGCCGGGTCGAGGTCGGGGCACTTGCCGACTTCCTCGCCGGACTCGATGACGAGTGGCGTGGCCTGTCGCTGACGATGCCGCTCAAGCGCGAGGCGATCGCGCTGGCCGAGAACGTCTCCGACCGGGCCCGTCTTGCGGGCGCGGCCAACACCCTGCTCCTCAACACCGAGGGCGTGACCGCGGACAACACCGACATCCCGGGGGCCGCGGCCGCGATCCGCGAGCACTACTCCGGGCCGGTGCGCGTCGCCACGATCCTGGGCGGCGGCGCGACGGCGACGTCGGCCGGGCTGGCGCTCTGCGACCTGGGCGCGACCGAGATCAGGCTCCTGGTCCGCTCGCCGGAGCGCGCGGCCGAGACGGTCGACGCGATCCGCCGGCACGCGTCGGCTCCGTCGGTGATCGTCGGCTCGCTGACTGAGGACTTCGCCGAAGGTGAGGTCGTCGTCTCGACGATCCCCGCCACGGCCCAGGACAACGCCCTGGTGGGTCGCTGCAGCGAGGTCCCCGTCGTCTTCGAAGTGCTCTACCACCCGTGGCCCACCCCGCTGGCCCGCGCAGCGCTGGCGTCGGAGCGCGTCCTCGTCGGCGGCCTCGACCTGCTCGTGCACCAGGCCGCGCTGCAGTTCGCACTCTTCACCGGGGAGCCTGCGCCACTGGAGGCCATGCGCACCGCCGGCGAGGTGGAACTCGCCGCGAGGTCGCAATGACCGTCGGCCTGCCCTGGGGCACGTTCGACGTCACCGCTGCGCTCGTGTGCGCGCTCGTGGCCGCAACCGCCGGATGGTTCGTCCCGCGTGTCATCGCGATCCTGCCCGAGCCGCCCTCCGGATCCGAGGAGAAGATCCCGTACGCCGAGCTGGCCGCCCGCCCCGGGCTGGCCTGGCAGTGCGCACTCGCCAGCGGCCTGTCCGGCGCGGTCCTCGGCGGAGCGCTCGGCTGGCACTGGGCGCTGCTGTTCCTCGTGTACCTGTGCCCGGTCGGCGTCGCGCTCGCCTATATCGACTGGCGCACGCGTCTGCTGCCCACGGCGCTCATCGGCCCGTCATACCTCATCGTCGGCACGCTCATCGTCGTCGCCGCGCTGCTCTCCTGGGAGCCGAAGCGGATCATCGCCGCCGCGATCGGCTGGCTGATCCTCGGCGGGCTCTACTGGCTGCTGTGGCGATTCACGCCCGGCATGGGCTACGGCGACGTACGCCTCTCCGGCCTGATCGGCCTGGCCCTCGGGTTCGTGGGGATGCCCGCGCTGATGGCCGGGGCGTACGCCGGGTTCGTGCTCGGCGTCGTTGCCTGGGTGCCCATGCGGTTGCTGAGGCTGACCACCGACCGCATGTACCCCTTCGGACCGTTCATGCTGCTCGGCGTGCTCGTGGGGGTCCTCTGGAGCGTCTACCCGGCGTAGCGTTGTCGCCGAGAGGTGGTCGCGATGATCCCGACGATGTTGCTGCTCGGCCTGGCCCTCGGCAAGTGGCCGTGGATCGCCCTCGCGGTTGCGGTCTCTATCTGGCCACTCATGCTGGTGGCGTCCGATGCGGCCACCTTCGCCGATGGGGAAACCCTGGTTGGCGGCGCCGCGCTGGCTGTTGTGAACGCAGCGATCGGTGTGCTGGTGCATCAGGCGTTTCTCCGCACGTGGCGGCGCGCCCGTCACGCCCACGTTGGGCACGTCAGGGCGTGACGTCGGTGGTGCCGGTGTTGTCGACGAGGTACTTGCGGCCGTGGGGTGAGGTCCACAGGTAGGTGGCGGGCGGGAGGATTTCGTAGTCCCATGCGGTGAGGGTCTTGAGGCGGTGATGTCGCCTGCAGAGTGGGGCGAGGTTGTCGGTGGAGGTGGATCCGCCGGAGTCGTAGGGCACGACGTGGTCCTTGTCGCAGTGTTCGGCTGTGCGGTTGCACCAGGGGTGGGCGCAGGTGGGTCGGGTGAGTTCGACTCTGCGTTTGATGCGGTCGGGGATCTCGTATTGCCCGACCTGCACGTCGTCGTTGAGGTCGATAACGGGCACGACAGTCAGATTGATGTCGTCGCGGCCGGCCCATGCGCGGATGGTTTCGCGCAGGACGGGGGTCCGGGTGGTGTCGAGGCGTCCGACGGGTTCGGTGCCGGTGATCGCGGCCTCGGAGAGGTGGACGTGGAGCACGATCTGCTTGCGGGGGCGTGCCGGTCGGCCGGGCCGCTCGGGCTCCGCGGGCTGCCCTGCGTCGGCCGGGGGCTGCGCGGGCTGGTCGGTGAGGATGGCGAGGGCGGCTTCGGGGTCGGCGAGGATGCCGACGGCCTTGGCGCGGCGTACGTCGAGGGGGTCGGTGTCGCCTTGCTCGCCGAGGCGGTGGGCGATGGCGGCGACCGCGGAGTCGAAGTCGAGGGCGTCGAGGGTGTCGGTGGTGATGTCGATGTGCGCGATCCCGTCGGCAGTGCCGTCGGTGTGCAGCTCGACGCGGCGGTGTTCGCGGGCCTGCTCGCGGCGCAGCTCGGCCTCTTCGGGGTGGAGTCGGAGGAGGGCTTCGTCGATGAGTCGGTCGATGGTGACCAGTCCGACGCGTTGGGCGATGGAGGCGATCTCCTTGTCGACGGACTCGGCGACGTCGGCGGGCTCGTGCAGGGTGCGTGAGGCGATGCGGCGGGCGCGCCAGGCCTGGACTTGCCCGGCCTGGACGCGGGCCCAGAGGCGGGGGAGGCGGTGGCGGGTCTCGAGGGACTCCAGGATCAGCTGCTGGCCGGAGCCGGTGGGGATGCCGAGGCGGGCGGCGAACTCGGGGATCGCGGTCCACCGCACCGACGGGACGTCGTAGCTGGGCTCGTCGACGGTCTGGTCGCGGGTGTCGTCGAACGCGGGACGGGCCTCCCATGCGGCGTCTGCGGGGTCGTCGGCGGGGTGGAGGTCGGCCCAGTCGCAGGCGCGGGCGAGGAGGAGTGCTTCGGCGCGGTCGGCGGTGATCCGCAGGACTCCGACAGCGTCAAGGACCGCCCCGGCGGTGCCGAGGTCGGTGTCGTGGGTGCCGCCGATGGCGGTGGTTTCCGAGGCCCGAGCCATGCCTCATTCTAAATCGAACACCTGTTCGAAGGCAACCCTTTGTCCACGCCCAAATGGCTCGCGGAGAGGCCGTAGCGAGGCTGTCGCGCCCTCGATGACCCGGGACTGTCCTGAGGGTCAGATCCACCCTGCGACGGTCCAGATGCCGATCAGGATCAGCAGGAGTAGGCAGGCGACGATGGCGATCAGCACGCAGCCGATTGCTATCCCGGTTGCATCGCCAGCCTGGCCGCGATTGCCTCAAGGGCGTCAGCGTCAGTTCGCCCGGTCGCGAACCACAACGCTCCCGCAGCAGGCAGGTCCTGCATCTCGAAGTGGACGGTGGCGAGGAGATCGAGCAGCTCGGGGTCCTGCCGCACGGTAAGCAGACCGGTGAGGCGGTCGCGCGCCTTCCAGGGGCGGCCCGCGGCGAGATCAGCGCGGGCACGCGCGAGGGCATCGGTCACGGAGGGATCCTCGCAGCCTGCCCTTGGGCCCGCTACGGGTTTGCCGCAACCCTCCGGCCGGGCCGCAAGTCTCGCGACGACAGCGCGGCGCCGGCCCGGCGGCGTACGCATGAAAGACTGTCCCCATGCTTCGCTGGCTCACTGCGGGCGAGTCCCACGGACCGTCGCTCACCGCAATTCTCGAAGGTCTCCCGGCACACGTCGAGGTGACGACCGACGACATCGCCGACTCCCTCGCCCGAAGGCGCCTGGGCTATGGCCGCGGCGCGCGGATGAAGTTCGAGCAGGACGAGGTCACGATCACCGGTGGCGTCCGCCACGGCAAGACGCAGGGTGGTCCGATCGCGCTGGTGGTCGGCAACACCGAGTGGCCCAAGTGGGAGACCGTGATGTCGGCCGACCCGGTCGACCCGTCCCTGCTCAAGGAGACCGGCCGCAATGCCAAGCTGACCCGGCCACGTCCGGGCCACGCCGACCTGGTCGGCATGCAGAAGTACGACTTCGACGAGGCCCGCCCGATCCTGGAGCGCGCGTCCGCTCGCGAGACCGCCGCCCGTGTGGCTCTCGGTCGCGTGGCCAGCAACTTCCTCGAGCAGGCGACCGGTGCCCGCATCGTCAGCCACGTGATCGAGCTGGGCGGGGTCCGTGCCCCGGCCGGTCTGATCCCCGCGCCCGATGACGTCGCCTACCTCGACAACGACGAGGTCCGCTGCCTCGACCCTGACGCCTCCAAGCAGATGGTCGAGCGCATCGACCAGGCGCACAAGGACGGCGACACCCTCGGCGGCGTCGTCGAGGTCGTCGTGGTCGGACTGCCGCCGGGCCTCGGCTCACACGTCCACTGGGACCGTCGCCTCGACGCCAAGCTGGCCGGCGCGCTCATGGGCATCCAGGCGATCAAGGGCGTCGAGGTCGGCGACGGCTTCGAGCTCGCCGCCACTCCGGGCAGCCTCGCGCACGACGAGATCGTCACGCAGGACGGCGCCCTTCGTCGTACGTCGGGTCGCTCGGGCGGCACCGAGGGCGGCATGTCCACCGGCGAGGTCCTTCGCGTCCGTGCCGCGATGAAGCCGATTGCGACCGTGCCGAAGGCGCTGCGCACCGTCGACGTCGCCACCGGCGAGGCCACCGTTGCGCACCACCAGCGCTCCGACGTCTGTGCGGTCCCGGCCGCCGGCATCGTTGCCGAGGCGATGGTCGCCCTGGTCCTGGCCGACGCGGTCATCGAGAAGTTCGGTGGCGACTCGGTCGGCGAGACCCGCCGCAACGTCCAGTCCTACCTCGACGCGATCAACTTCAAGTGACTACTGCGGTCGGTCCTCGGGTCGTCCTGATTGGCCCGATGGGTGCGGGCAAGACGACGGTCGCCCACCTCCTCGCTGACGCGTGGGGCGTGACTGCCCGCGACACCGACCACGACATCGAGGCCACCGCCGGCAAGCCGGTCAGCGAGATCTTCGTGGACGACGGCGAGGCCGTCTTCCGTGCGCTCGAGGCCGACGCGGTTGCCGCCGCGCTCGACACCCACGACGGCGTGCTGGCGCTCGGCGGGGGAGCCGTCCTGGCCGACGTCACGCAGAAGAACCTGGCGGACCACACGGTCGTCTACCTCCAGGTCGGCCTGGCCGATGCGGTCAAGCGCGTCGGGCTCGGCAGCGGCCGCCCGCTGCTGCTCGGCAACGTGCGTGCCCGGATCAAGCAGCTGCTCGACGAGCGCGCGCCCATCTATGCCGCCGTAGCCACCATCACCGTCGAGACCGACGGCCGCTCCGCCGAGGACGTGGCCGCGGAGATCATCCGCCTGATCGAGGAGCCCCCTGCATGAGTGGCCTGAGCAGTGAGACCACCCTCCACGTCGGCGGCGCGTCGCCGTACGACGTCGTGATCGGCCGCGGCATCGCCGGCAAGCTTCCCGCCATCCTGGGAGACAAGGTCCAGCGCGTCGCGTTCCTGTACGCAGCCGAGCTGGCCGAGCTGGCCCAGCCGGTGATGGACGTGCTGCGCGACGACTACGACGTGCTGGCACTGGGCCTCCCCAGTGGTGAGCAGACCAAGACCGCAGACGTCATCTTCGAGTGCTGGGAGGCGCTCGGCGAAGCCGGCTTCACCCGCTCCGACGCGGTCGTCACCTTCGGCGGCGGCGCCACCACGGACGCCGGTGGATTCGTGGCTGCGAGCTGGCTCCGCGGCGTCCGGGTCGTGCACGTGCCCACCACGCTGCTCGCCATGGTCGACGCGGCAGTCGGCGGCAAGACCGGCATTAACACCTCAGCCGGCAAGAACCTCGTCGGTGCGTTCCACGAGCCCGCGGGCGTCCTGGTCGACCTCGACACGCTGCTCACGCTGCCGACCGAGGAGCTCATCTCCGGCTTCGGCGAGGTCGTGAAGTGCGGCTTCATCGCCGACCCCGAGATCCTCCGCCTGATCGAGGCCGACCCGTCCGCAGCCACCGATCCCACGGGCGAGGTCCTGCCGGAGCTGGTCCAGCGCGCCATCCAGGTCAAGATCGACGTCGTCGTTGATGACCTGAAGGAGACCGGGGGAGCGGGCAGTCACCCGGGTCGCGAGGCGCTCAACTATGGCCACACGATGGCCCATGCGATCGAGCGTGCCGAAGGCTTCACCATGCGCCACGGCGAGGCGGTCGCGATCGGCTGCGTCTTCGTCGCCGAGCTCGCGCGCCTGACCGGCCACATCGACGATGCCCTCGCCGCACGGCATGCCGAGACGTTCGGCGCTGTCGGACTGCCCGTCTCCTACGACAACGCCTCCTTTGAGGACCTGCTCGCCGCGATGCGGGTGGACAAGAAGTCCCGCGGCAACACGCTGCGCTTCGTCGTGCTCGACGAGGTCGGCTCGCCGGTCGTGCTCGAGGGCCCGACCGAGTACCAGCTCCGCGCGGCGTACGACGTCATGACCGGAAAGGCTGCCTCGTGATGAAGCACGTGCTGGTCCTCAACGGACCGAACCTGGGCCGTCTGGGCCGCCGCCAGCCCGAGATCTACGGCACCACCACCCACGACCAGCTCGGCGAACTGTGCCGCCAGTGGGGCGAGGAGATCGGTCTGGTCGTCGAGCTGCGCCAGACCAACCACGAGGGCGAGATGCTCGACTGGCTCAACGAGGCCGCTGACGACGCGACTCCGGTCGTCCTCAACGCCGCCGCCTGGACCCACTACTCGTGGGCCGTCTTCGACGCGTGCGCGCAGCTCGTCGCGCCGCTGGTCGAGGTGCACATCTCGGACCCGAGCCAGCGCCCGGAGGAGTTCCGGCACACCTCGGTCGTCACGCCCTACGCGGCTCGCGTGATCGCAGGCCAGGGCATCGACGGCTACCGCCAGGCGCTCGAGTCCATCGCGGCGCTCACCGCGCAGGACTGAGTGGGCAGAGCCGGCCGCGGCCGTCCGGGAACCGGCAGCGCCCCTGCCGCGTCCCACTCCTGAACCCTCGATCTTCAGGAGACCCCATGGACCACACGACCGCGCTCGCGCTCAAGATCACCGCGTTCCTCGCCGTCCTCGCCGTCGTGCTCCTCGCTGCCTTCGCGCTGGGCCACCGGGGCGCGGCGCGCAACGGGGAGCAGACGATCACGCTGGCCGGTCAGGGCAAGGTGACGGTCGTGCCGGATCGGGCGACCGCTTCCCTCGGCGTCCAGGTGACGAAGCCTGACGCCAAGGGAGCCATGGCGGAAGCCGACAGCCTTCAGGGCAAGGTCATTGCCGCTCTGCTGGCTGCTGGCGTGGAGAAGAGCGACATCCGCACGAGCGGACTCGACCTGCAGCCGGAGTACGACTACGAAGGTCGCGGGAAGCCGACGATCACCGGCTACACCGTCACCCAGACCGTCAAGGTGACGATGAAGGACCTCAAGAAGGCCGGCGACGTCCTCAGCGCGGCCGCCGAGGCGGGCGGCAACGCGACCCGGATCAACGACTTCAAGCTCTCGGTCGGTGACAAGGACGAGGCAATGGGGGAGGCGCGCGACAAGGCCATCGCAGACGCCCGCAAGAAGGCCCAGCAGTTCGCAAAGGCCGCCGATCGCGAGCTGGGCAAGGTCATCCGGATCACGGAGACCGGTTCGGACAGTGGCCCGCAGCCCTATGCGCAGATGTACGCCGAGGACAGCATGGTCACTGCAAACGCGCTCAAGTCCGCACCGATCGAACCCGGTGAGCAGAAGCTGTCCATCTCGGTGAAGGTGGTCTGGGAGCTCCGCTGACTCAACTCAGCGGCATGCACGCACAGGGCGGCGACGGGTGACTACTCCCCGTCGCCGTCATGTGCGCCCGGACCCATGTCGGAGGTGATCTCGGTCGTGGTCGGCGTCGGCCGCGCCGCCCGCTGGGTGCCGGATGAGGCCGATGACGCCGAGGCGCCCTGAGTCGGCTCGGCCGAGGCCGGCTTGCTCGGGACCACCGACGTCGTGGTCGGAGTGGGGGTCGGCGTGGGAGCGCCGGTCACCGTGCTCGCCGTGGTGCTCGCCGTGGTGCCCGTCGTCGTGCTCTCGCCGGAGGGCGTCTGGTCGGACGACCCACCTCGGTTGGCGAGGTAGCCCAGTGTCATCGCGGCGACCAGGACGACAACGGCTCCGACGGCAGCGCGGATCGGCGTGAGGTTCATGCGGCGCAACATACCCGGAGTACGTAGCGACCCGTTGAACACCCGCGACGTCGAGGCATGGCGATCCGACGCGGAAGCGGAGGAGGACCCGCTCGCCGTATAGACTCTGCCGCTGGTCCGCGCGCACGGCGCCCTGGCCACCCGAACCCCACGAACGACGAAGAGGCGCACCGGCTCATGGCAACGACGAACGACCTGAAGAACGGCATGGTTCTCAACATCGACGGCCAGCTCTGGCAGGTGGTGGAGTTCCAGCACGTGAAGCCGGGCAAGGGCCCCGCGTTCGTTCGCACCAAGCTCAAGAACGTCGAGTCCGGCAAGAACGTCGACAAGACGTTCAACGCCGGCACCAAGGTCGAGACGGCCACGGTCGACAAGCGCACCTGGCAGTACCTCTACAACGACGGCACGTCGTTCGTCTTCATGGACGGCACCACCTTCGAGCAGCTCGAGGTCGGCCCGGAGATCGTCGGCGACGCCGCGGACTTCATGCTCGAGAATCTCGATGTCATCATCGCGATGAACGAGGGCCGCGTCCTCTACGTCGAGCTGCCGGCCTCGGTCGAGCTCACCATCACCTACACCGAGCCGGGTGTCATGGGCGACTCCGCGACCGGGCGCACCAAGCCGGCCACGCTCGAGACGGGTGCCGAGATCCAGGTCCCGCTCTTCATCGAGAACGGCGAGAAGATCAAGGTCGACACCCGCGAAGGCGGCTCGTACCAGAGCCGCGTCAAGTCCTGATGAGCGCACGCTCCAAGGCCCGCAAGCGGGCGCTGGACATCCTCTTCGCCTCCGAGCTCCGCGGCGACGACCCGATCAAGGCCCTGCTGACGGCGATCGCCGACGGCGAGGGCGCGACGAACCCCTACACGGGTGACCTCGTCCGTGGCGTCGTCGCGCACCAGGACGAGATCGACGAGCTGCTCCGCGGTGCCGCTCAGGGCTGGACCCTCGAGCGCATGCCCGCGGTGGACCGCAACGTCCTCCGTCTCGGCGTCTACGAGTTGCTGTACGTCGACGACGTCGCCGACGCGATTGCGATCACCGAGGCGATGAACCTGGTCCGCGACCTGTCGACCGACGAGTCGCCGTCCTTCGTCAACGGCATCCTGGGCACCATCCAGCGCGCCCGCGCCTGACACCTCTCAGGTGAGGGGCGCCGGGGACTCTGCGTTGTCGGCGACCTTCACGGGGGTGCCGGTGCCGTCGGCCGGGACCTCCCACACCGACGGGACTCCATCCGGGGCCCGATAGGTGTAGCCCACGGTCTTCGCATCGAGCCACACGGGCTGGTCGTCGATGCTGCGATCCTCCGCAAGTACGTCGACCTCCATCGAGGCCAGGTCGAGGACGGCGATCCGCCACCCCTTCAACGGGTCGTTGTCGACGGCCTGCTTGAAGGCCAGGCGGCTGCCGTCCGGGGCGATCGACGGGCACTCGACGTTGGTGGCGAGCGTCTCGACCTGCCTTGCCGCGAAGTCGCCACGGACCAGGTAGCGCTCACCGCGTGTCGCGAGGGTCGCGTAGAAGATGTTGTCGTCGTCGGCGAAGGACACGCCCCAGTAGTTGACGTCCGCCGCCCGGTACGGCGCGCCCTCGAGGGTGACGCTGAACTCCTCGATGCTCGGGAGGTAGGCGCCGGTCTTGGTGTCGATGACCCCGGTCCGGGTGGACATGCCGCTCGAGGTGTAGGAGTCGCCGCCAACGAAGGTGGTCCAGGAGATCATCCGGCCCGAGTCCGAGACCCGTGCACGGCTCGGCACCCCGGGAAGCTTGTACTCGTGGACGTCGTTGAGGTCGCCGGTCATCGTGACGAGCGAGTGTGTCCAGGCGTTCTTCGGGCGCAGGCACACGGCAGTGTCGCCAGCGGCGTACGACCGGACGCACTCGACGCCGTGGACGCTGCGAGGGGCTGACTGGTCCGCGCTGGACACGGTGGTCAGCGTCCGGTCGGAGACGACGAGCAGGTCGCCTCCCGTCGCGTCGGCGGAGCGGGGCGACACGTGCTCCGGACGGTCGCCATGACCGGAGACGAGCACGAAGCCGAGCGCGGCTGCGAGCAGGAGGGCACCCCCGGTCGCGAGGATGATGAGGCGAGCCCGGTCGCTGAGCCCTTCGGTCATGAGTCGACCCTTTCGTCGGTGCGACGGAGCAGGAACCAGCTGGCCGCGATGCCGACCACGACGGCGGCGATCGACACCTTCACGGCAGCCTCGGGACCCCAGATGCCCCACGCGACGCCGAACGCGACCGAGGAGACGAGGTAGGCGAGTGCCTGACCGGTCTGGATCAGCGCGATGCCGGTCGTGCGGAGGCCTGCCGGGATCACCGGTCCGGCGAGTGCGATGAGCACGCCGTTGGTGGCGGCGTAGAAGCAGCCGTAGAGGACGACGCTCAGGGCGAGCGACAGCACGCCATGGATCGGCAGCACCAGGAGCAGGTAGACCAGTCCGAGCGCGACGTAGCCACCGACGAGCACGGTGCGCAGGCCGATCCGGTCGCCGAGCGTGCCGAGTGGCACGGCCAGCAGCATGTAGACCGCCATGGTGCCGACCGACAGCAGTGGGAACCAGGCGATGCTGAGGTCCTCGCGGCCCTGGAGGATGAGGTACACGAAGCCATCGCCGATCGTGACCAGACCGAGGATGCACGAAGCGAGGAGCAGGCGGGCGACCGCCGGCGTGCGGACCATCGTGCCGACCTGGCTGAAGTCGACGCGCGGCGCGTCCTCCAGCGGCTCCCGGTGGTCGCGGACGAAGAGCACGAGGACCAGTACGCCGAAGAGGGCGATGCAGAAGCTGGTGACGAAGACAGCGTCGAAGGAGTCCGAGGTCAGGGCGAGCACGGCCATCGCCACCAGCGGACCGAGGAAGGCGCCCGTGCTGTCCATGGCGCGGTGGACGCCGAAGGCGCGCCCGAGCTTCTCGGGTGCCGTCGAGAGCGTGATCAGTGCGTCGCGCGGCGCCGTGCGCAGGCCCTTGCCGGCGCGGTCGACGGCAATGACGATGCCGATGAGGGCGGCCGAGCGCCCGGCGAGGAGGAGCGCCGGCTTCATGAGGGCGGAGAGGCCGTAGCCGATGCCGGCGACGAGCTTGCGCTTCTGCGTGCGGTCAGCGATGTAGCCGCCGGCGAGCCGCAGCAGCGCGGTCGCGCCCGTGTAGATGCCGTCGATGGCGCCGAACGCCGCAGGCGAGAGCTGCAGGTTCAGGAAGAGGAAGACGGGCAGGATCGCCGCGACCATCTCCGACGAGATGTCGGTGATCAGGCTGACGGCACCCAACGCGACGACGTTGCCCGCCACCCGTCCCCGCACCCGATCGGTGTTCTTCGGCTTGGTGACCGTAGTGAGATACACAGACCACGAGGTTGTCGGCGGCTGGCGACCTGCGGCGATCCGGATACGGGCTGGACGGAAGATCCCCGGTGAACAGGTGGAAGCAATGGTTGGCGCGCGCAATGGTTCACCGAACAGCCTGCGAACGGAAGCGGAGTGTTCACGGCGTGATGGGCCAGTGACGCAGGCGGCTTCCCTAGCGTCACGGTCGCCCGAGTTTCCGAAACATTCGGCTCTAGGAGAGACGACCACCGATGCAGTCTCGAATGCAGCGCATGGGCCTTGCGGCCGGCGCATCCCTCACCGCTGCGGCCCTTGCCGCCGGCGCTTTGATCACCCTCACGGCGCAGAGTGCGTCTGCCGCCACCGTCACGGTCGTCCCGACCGCGGACACCCGCGTCCAGAGCAACGCCGCCACCACCAACTACGGCACCAGCACGACGCTCGGGGTCGACGCCTCCGAGGTCCAGCAGACCTTCATGAAGTTCAACATCACCGGAGTCACCGGCACCATCACGAGCGCCAAGCTTCGCGTGCACGTCAAGAACGCTTCCGGTGCCGAGTCGACCAGCGGTGGCACGTGGAAGCTGATGTCGAACACCTCCTGGTCGGAGACGGGCGTCACCTACAACAACCGCCCGGCGATCGACGGAGCGACGCTCGGAACCATCGGGTCGGTCGCGATCAACACCTGGTACGAGATCGACGTAACCGGCAAGATCCCGTCCAGTGGCGTGATCTCGATCGGTGGCAGCTCGACGAGCTCGAACGGCGCTGACTTCGACTCCCGCGAGACGACGCTCGACCCGCAGCTGGTGATCACCACGGGCACCGAGCCGAGCCCGAGCCCGACGACCACGACGACCGCGCCCCCGCCGAGCGGCGACCCGATCTTCGTCGGTGCGGGCGACATCGCGAGCACCGGTTCGGGTGACAACGCGACGGCCAACCTGATCGCGGCGATGCCGTCGTCCGCGACCGTGTTCGCTGCCGGTGACAACGCCTACCCCGACGGCACGTTGTCGAACTACAACACGAACTACCACCCGTCGTGGGGCCAGTTCAAGGCGCGCACCATCCCGGCGCCGGGCAACCACGAGTACCACACCAGCGGTGCGTCGGGTTACTTCGACTACTTCGGTGCGCTGGCCGGCCCGAACCGCAACGGCTGGTTCTCCAAGGACATCGGCAACTGGCACGTGATCTCGCTGAACTCCGAGGTCAACATGGCCGCGGGTTCGCCGCAGGAGACCTGGCTGCGTCAGGACCTGGCCGCCAACAGCAAGCCGTGCACCATCGCGATGTGGCACAGCCCGCTGTTCACCTCCGGCAGCCACGGCCCGGACAGCTCGGTCAGGCCGCTGTACCAGGCGCTGTACGACCACAACGCCGACGTGGTCGTGACCGGTCACAACCACAACTACGAGCGGTTCGCACCGATGAACCCGAGCGGTGCGGTCGACAACACCCGCGGCATCCGGCACTTCGTGAACGGTGCGGGTGGTTCAAGCCACTACAACTTCACCTCCGTGGCGGCCAACAGCCAGGCGCGGAACGCCGACACCTACGGCGTCCTGAAGTTCACGCTGCACGCGAACAGCTATGACTGGCAGTTCGTGCCGGAGTCCGGCAAGACCTGGACCGACAGCGGCACCACCGCCTGTCACTGATCCACCCTGCCTGCTGGTCCGGACTGCGCTCGTGGTCCGGACCAGCGGTGCATTTCGGCGGGTCCCGGCCAGAACTTTCCGGAGTCGCCGTCTGTTCACACGCGGTTGGAGGCGACACGCGCGGGCGTCCCCCTAGCGTCGTTCACAGCTCTTATCGCCCTGTCTCTTGCGCATCGCCCTGTCTCTTTCGTGCAGTTCAGACTCCGAAAGGCCTCACCCGCATGCCGTTCCAGCCCAAGCGCACCGCGCTGGCCGGGGGAGCCTCCATCGCTGCTGCGGTGGTCGTCTCCGGCGCCCTCGTCACCCTCACGTCGCCCAGCGCCACCGCTGCGGTCGTCACCCTCGCCCCGGCCGCGGACACCTACGTCTCCGAGGCCTCGCCCACCACCAACTTCGGTACGGCACCCACGGTGACCGTGGACCGTACGCCGAAGGCACGGTCCTTCACGAAGTTCACCGTGTCGGGCATGACCGAACCTGTCTCCACCGCCACGATGCGCCTTCACGTGGCCAGCAACGGCGGATCCAAGAACGCCGGAACCCTTCAGCTCACGTCGAACACCTCGTGGAGCGAGACGGCCCTGACCTGGAACAACCAGCCCGCCATTGACGGCACCACGATCGCCAGCCTCGGCAAGGTGGCCGCTGGCACCTGGATCGAGGTCGACGTGACCGCCGCGGTCACCGGCAATGGCACCTACTCGTTCGCCGGTGTCTCGACGAATGCCGACGACGCGCTCTTCGACTCGCGCGAGTCATCGTTCGCGCCGCAGCTGGTCATCACGACCGCACCGGAACCGACGCCCACTCCGACCCCGACCGGAGGGGGCGGCGACGCGATCTTCGTCGGTGCCGGCGACATCGCCAACAGCGGATCGGGCGACACGGCGACAGCGGCGCTGATCGCCGCACTGCCGAGCACCGCCACCGTCTGGGCGGCCGGTGACAACGCCTACTCGAGTGGCACGCTCTCCGAGTACAACACCTACTACGAGCCGACCTGGGGCCAGTTCAAGGCGCGCACCATCCCGGCCCCCGGCAACCACGAGTACGGGACCTCGGGTGCCTCGGGCTACTTCGACTACTTCGGTGCGCTGGCCGGCCCGAACCGCAACGGCTGGTTCTCCAAGGACGTCGGCGACTGGCACGTCATCTCGCTCAACTCGGAGGTGAACGCCGCGGCCGGTTCCCCGCAGGAACAGTGGCTGCGCCAGGACCTCGCCGCCAACACGAAGCCGTGCACGATCGCGATGTGGCACAGCCCGCTGTTCACCTCGGGCAGCCACGCGCCCGACTCGTCGGTCCGCCCGCTCTACCAGGCGTTGTACGACCACAACGCCGACGTCGTGATCCAGGGCCACAACCACAACTACGAGCGGTTCGCGCCGATGAACCCGACCGGGGGAGTCGACAACACCCGCGGCATCACGTCGTTCGTCAATGGAGCGGGCGGTGCCGGTCACTACAACTTCAACGGCGTCGCGGCGAACAGCGTCGTGCGCAACAGCGACACCCTCGGTGTCCTGAAGTTCACGCTGCGCGCCAGCAGCGCGGACTTCGAGTTCATCCCACAGGCTGGCAAGACGTTCCGCGACAGCGGCACGATCACCTGCCACTGAGTGACGCAACCTGACGTGGGCCCGCGCCCAAGGTTGCGATAGTCCCTAACGAAAAGCGCCTCACCCCAGCTGGGGTGAGGCGCTTTTCGTTAGGGACTATCGGGTGGGGACGTCGGGCGGTCAGGCGGGGAGTGGCTCGGGCGCCAGACGCTCGCGTGCGACAGCGACGATCGCGAGTGTGGCGAGGGCGCCCACGACGATCCAGGGGTGTCCGACGGCCGCGTCCTCGACCGGGGCCAGCGGGTTGTGGAGAACACCGAGGCGATCCAGTGCCCACCCGGTGGAGGCGACGAGGACGGCTGAGGCGCCGGCGATCCGGAACCCGGCGTACCAGCGGGTGGTCGAGAGTGCGTAGAGCGATGGGAAGACCAGGGCCACGACCGCGAGCTGCGCGAGCTCGATGCCGAGGTTGAACCCGAGCAGCGCTGGCCACGACGCCGACCCGTCCAGGCCGAGGTCGGCGAGGATGCCCGCGAAGGCGAGGCCGTGCACGAGGCCGAACCCGACGGCGATGAGGTCCTCGCCGCCACGGACGAGCGGCCGGAGCGCGTGCAGCGCCGCGACGCCGACCGAGATCGCGATCACGACCTCGACCGGGCCGGACGGTGCCGAGACCCACTGCTGTGCCGCTGCGACGAGGGTCAGGGAGTGACCGACCGTGAAGGCGGTGGCCACCCGCACGACGGCCGAGGTGGATCCCGACACCGAGCGGCGGCGTACCCAGCGACCACCCACCGCGACGAGGGGTGCGGGGAGCAGAAGCGTCATCAGGAAGAGCAGGTGGTCCGCACCCTCGAGCACGTGGCGGGAACCCTGGCCGGCCATCGCGGAGACGCCGGTCGACGCCTCGCGCTCGATGGTGACCGCCGGGATCATGTGCGTCAGCACCCCGCTCACCACCGTGTGACCGCCGGCGTCGGTCACGACGACATCCGCCTCGTGCCGGGCCACCTCGGCGGTCACCGCGTCGTACTCGAAGAGGAAGTCGTTGCCCGCCGCCGCGCCCGAGGCGAAGGAGAAGCTGGTCGTCACCCAGGCCATGCCCTCGTGCTGGCGGGTCTCGGTCGTGCCGAAGGAGAGCGGCCAGTGCTTGCCGTCGGTGCCGGCCGCGATGTGCCCGCGCAGGTACGCCGTCAGGTCGGCCTCGTCGGCCGCGCTGAAGTCGGAGCCGAGCACCTGCTGCAGGGCCGGCACCGCGATCTCGACGGTGCCGCGAACGGCTTCCTCCTCGACGACGAGGCGGACCTTGCTGAAGTCCATCGGGTGGGCCTGTGCCGGTGAAGGAGCGAGCAGAACGACCAGGGCGGCGGCGACGAGCGCCTTCCAGAGCACACGCATGGGGCGGGACCGTATCGCCCCGGCATGGCCGCAAGATGACGCCGAAGCGAACGACGAGTCCGCGGTCCCGGGCGGCCGCGAGGACTGCCATAGTGACCGCCGTCAGCCAGCCACACCTGGGAGATCCCATGCGTCGTCTGCTCGCCCTTGCCCTCCTCTCCGCCCCCGTTGCGATCGGTGCCGCCGGTGTTCCGGTGGCCCACGCGGACGGTGACCACTCGACCCGGGTGATGCTGCTCGTCGACGCCTCGGCGTCGATGTCCGGTCAAACCGGGGGAGGCATCACCCGGATGGAGGCGGCCAGCCGAGCGGTCTCCGGTGCCGCCGCCCGCCTCGGCCCGCGCGAGGAGGTCGGCCTGCAGGTCTACGGCTCGGGTCAGGCCGCCGGCTGCGACGACACCCGGGTCCTGCTGGCACCGCGTGTCGGGACTGAGGCGAAGCTCCGCGACGCGCTGGTCCCGTCGTCACCGCCGGCGTCCCGTGGTGAGAGCCCGCTCGGCCCGGCGTTGCAGCGGGCCGGAGAGGCGCTCGGGTCCCGGGGACCACGCGCCATCGTCCTCGTTGCGCACGGTGCGCCCACCTGTGACCCCGATCCGGTCGTGGCAGCGGCGCAGCTCACCGCGTCGGACCCGGACCTCCGCATCCATGTCATCGGCGTCGACGTCACCGGCGCCCAGCGCGACACACTGCGACGGGTCGCCGCCGCGGGCGACGGCGTCTACCGCGACGCGCACGGTGCGGCCGCGCTGGCGGAAGCGGTCGACGGCACACTCACCCGGGCCACCCAGGTCTTCCTCGGGGGAGGCATCCCCGCAGCCGGAGGCGACTCCGCCGCGGAGTCCACCGAGGTGCGGTCCGGGACCTGGTTCGACACCCTCGGCGCCCAGGGAACGGGCCACGCCGAGGGGTGGTTCGTGTTCGAGCGGGTGCTCGCGGAGTCGACGCTCCACGTGCACGCATCGGTCCGCATCCCGGAGGACCCGGCTCACGTGGGTGACGAGGTCGGCCTGGAGATCGAGGCCTTCGCCGGGGAGCGCTCCTGCGGCTCGGCAACCGCTCGTGGCACGGCGAGCACCGACGCGATCGTTTCGGCCTACCTCCCGGTGCCGGACCTCGCCGACGGCGACGAGGGCTGCCGGGATGCCCGTCGGCTCGGTGTCGTGGTGCGACGCACCGACCAGGCGGGGGTGCCGGCGCTCCCCGTCGAGATGTACGCCGCCGAGGAAGCGCCCGCTCCCGACGAGCCGCTGACGCCGGTCGCGGCCGACGGAGAGGGCGCGCGGGTCGCGCTGATCTCGCCCGGCGCCGTACAGGCGGGGGCTCCGACCTTCGCGCAGGCGCCCGAGCTGGCGGAAGGAGCGCACCGGGGCCTCATCGTGCCCGGCGAGACGCAGGTCTTCCGCGTTCCCGTGGGATGGGGACAGCGACTGGGTGCCGCCGTGCAGTTCCCGGCCGGCGAGGGGGTCACCGGAAGCATCCGCGTGATCAGCCCGAACCGGGCCGGCGTCGTCGACCAGCAGGAGACCTCGGCAGGCTCGGTGGAGGTCCACACGCCGACGGTCGCCTACGGCAACCGCACCTCTTCGACGGCGTCCGTGGCTGCGGCGAACGTGGCAGGGGACTACTACGTGCTCGTCAGTGCATCGGCGGCCGACACGATGTCCCGGGCCGAGGTGCCGTTCGTGCTGGGCGTCGCGGTGTCGGGCAAGGAGCAGCCGCGCCCGGCGTACCGCGGTGCCCTGGTCCCGAGCGCGGAGACCGGCACCGGCACGGCGTCGGAGGCGACCGATGGCGGGAAGGCCCGCATCGGTTGGATCGCCGCACTCGCTGTTGTGTTCGGCCTCGGAGCCGGCGCGGCGGCGTGGTTCGGCACGCGCCGAAGCTGACGACCGGGCCGCCCCTGAGCGGTCCTGCGCAACTGGTTCACACGAAGTTCACGTGACATGCGATTTTCGAACCCGAATCAGGTGGTCTGGACCGCCAGAGTTCAGCCGTTCGGGGGAAGTCGGGCCACCACAGGAGTCCAGTTCGCATGTCACTGCTTCGCGCTGCCGCAGTTGCAGCCTCGGTCGTCGCCAGCTCGCTGGCGGTCGTGATCTCGGCGGCGCCGGCCCAGGCCGCCGCCACCTCGTGCTCCACCTCGGGCACCTGGCGTCAGGGTGAGGTGAATGTCTACTGGCTGGACGTCGAGCAGGGCGACAGCCAGTTCATCGTCGGCCCGACGGGCAAGACGATGCTCCTCGACCTCGGGGAGACGTCCTGGAACACGAGTGGCACCAACACCAAGGCGTACGCCGTTGCTCAGCGCCTCAAGGCGATCTGCGGCACCGGCAGCAACCCGGTCGCCCTCGACTACGTCATGGTGAGCCACCACCACCTGGACCACATCGGCTACGCCCACGTCCCGGAGGATGGTGCCTCGTCGATCGGCAACGGCCTCTACCAGCTGCTCACCCCGACCTCGATCCCGAACGGACTCGGCTTCACCGTCGGTTCGCTCATCGATCGTGACGGCGGCACCTGGGTCGACGACAACTCCAACAACCAGTGCGAGGTCGGGACCGCGACGTCGCCGGCTCCCGAGGTCGACTGGCACAACGCGGGCACGACGAGCCAGACCGGACGCCGCTTCATCTGCTGGCTCTACGGCCCCGCCGGCCAGGCCGACCGGGCCCACATCCAGGGCAAGGTCACGACGCTCACCAACGCGGGAGGCTGGCCGAGCATCGACCTCGGCACCGGTGTCGGGGTCACCGTCGTGAACGCGAACGGCAAGGACACGCTGCAGGCCGACGGCGTCACGCCGGTGAGCGGCGACCACACCGGCGACTCGGTCCCGCCGAGCGAGAACGACTACTCGACCGCGGTGAAGTTCACCTACGGCGCCTGGAAGTACGCCACCGCCGGTGACTCCGACGGTGAGTACTCCACCTCGGGCAACGGCTACACCTACAACGACATCGAGGCGGGCCTCGTCTCCAAGTTCGGCAGCCAGAACTACGACACGCTGCGCGCCAACCACCACGGCTCGGGTCACTCCTCGTCGAACGCCTATGTGAACGCGATGGACCCGGAGACCGCGTTCATCTCCTGCGGCTCGAACTCCTACGGTCACCCGGCCAACCGCGCGGTCGACGCCTACCAGGCGATCGGATCCGACGTCTTCCTGGCCAACAACCCGTGCGACACCACGGACACGACCGGCAACCCGATCGACTACACCGGCACGCTGAACAGCAACGGGGACGTGCACCTCTACACGACCAACGCGGGCGCCAACTACGCCGTCGAGTACGACAGCGGCACGAAGTCCTACACCGCCGGTGGCAGCGGAGGCGGCGGCCAGGGCGACCCGACCCTGATCAAGGTCAACGAGTTCATGCCGGCACCGAGCACCGGCAACGAGTGGATCGAGCTCTACAACCCGACCGCGGTCGCGGTGGACGTCTCCGGCTACAAGGTCGACGACCTGGTCAACGGCGGCGGCGCGCCGAAGACGATCCCGGCCGGCACGGTCATCCCGGCCGGTGGCCGCTGGGTTTTCGAATTCGCCTCGGGCTTCCTGAACAACACGGGCACCGACTGGGCGCGCTACACCTCGCCGGGTGGTGTCGAGCTCGATGCCAAGTCCTACAACTGGCCGACATCGCAGTCGAACAAGGTGATCCACCGGATCGGCGACGGCGGCGCGTGGTGCGACACAGCATCGCTCAGCGTCACCAAGGGCACCGCGAACCCCGCGACCTGCCCGTGATCGGACGGTTCGCCGGCACCACCGCGTCACTCCTCCTGGCCGGTGCGCTCCTCACGGGGTGCGCCGGCCAGGAGGCGCCGGAGAAGGACACCGGGGACGGAAGGCTCGCCCTGCTCAGCGGCCGCGACGACCACGGCCTGGTGCAGCTCGACCAGGTCCCGCTGTACGACGTCGCGCACGGCACCCACGTGGTCGGCAAGGTCCACGACGGCACCCTGGTCCGGGTCGTCGAGCGTGACCGCATGGCCATGCGCGTGACCACGGTCGAAGGCCCGTCGCTCAGCGGCTGGGTCGACGACTTCTACCTGCGCGGCCAGGTGCGGCTGGTCGGCGCGGCTCCGACCTGTGCGTCAACGATCGGCGAGACAGCGGTGGAAGGCGGCCACATCGCCATCGTGCACGAGGTGAAGGGCGACCGAGTCCTCGTCGAGAGCATGCCGAGCGAGACGGCTGCGCCGCTGCGAGGCTGGGTCGCGCGCGACGACGTACAGGAGCTTCCGCCGCAGGGCCCGAAGTGTGGCGAAAATCCCCCCGGGAGCAAGCACAAGCACAACATCCCGGGTCAGCCGTAGGGCCCACGCCCTGTTAGGGTGGCACCTGTTCGACATCCTTTAACGAGCCGTCCTGTGAGGCGGAGAAGGAGGTCCGGCGCACTGATGCCTACCCTCGACCCGGTCCCCGGCGATTCCGCCCTTGCTGGTCGCGTCGTTCTCGACGCCCGTGACGTCTCCCGGGCGCTGGCCCGCATCTCCCACGAGATCCTCGAGCGCAACCGCGAGCCCGAGTCGCTGGTGATCCTCGGCCTGCACACCCGCGGTGTGCCGCTGGCGAAGCGCATCGCCGAGAAGATCCAGGCCGTCGAGGGCAAGCCGGTGGCGGTCGGCGAGCTCGACGTGACGATGTACCG
This sequence comes from Nocardioides cavernaquae, assembly GCF_003600895.1. NCBI lineage: Bacteria > Bacillati > Actinomycetota > Actinomycetes > Propionibacteriales > Nocardioidaceae > Nocardioides > Nocardioides cavernaquae. The sequence goes on along the minus strand of NZ_QYRP01000002.1, from coordinate 3,070,200 downwards.
CGACGACCTCAGGTCGCACCCGACGCGCAGCCCGCACAAGACCCAGCTCCCGGCCGGCGGCATCGACGGCAAGACCGTCGTCCTGGTCGACGACGTGCTCTTCTCCGGCCGCACGATCCGCGCCGCGCTCGACGCGCTCTCCGACCTGGGCCGGCCCGCGACCGTGCGCCTCGCCGTACTCGTCGACCGCGGGCACCGCGACCTGCCGATCCGCGCCGACCACGTCGGCAAGAACCTCCCGAGCGCACGCACCGAGCGCGTCGGGGTCCGTCTGGTCGAGACCGACGGCGTCGACGAGGTCCGCATCGCCGACAGCGTCACCGCCGACGACAAGGGGGCGAGCGCGTGAAGAAGCACCTGCTCTCCATCGACGACCTGAGCGTCGACGACATCGGCGCCCTCTTCGAGACCGCTGCCGAGATGCACGACGTGCAGCGACGCGCGGTCAAGAAGCTGCCCGCGCTGCGCGGTCGCACGGTGATCAACCTCTTCTTCGAGGACTCCACGCGCACCCGGTCGAGCTTCGAGATCGCCGGCAAGTGGCTCTCCGCCGACGTCATCAACATCTCCGCCAAGGGGTCCAGCGCCTCCAAGGGCGAGTCGTTGCGCGACACCGTGCTCACCGTGACCGCCATGGGCATCGATGGCCTGGTCATGCGCCACTCCGCCTCGGGCGCCGCCCACCAGGTCGCCGGGTGGCTCGACATCCCCGTCATCAACGCCGGCGATGGCATGCACGAGCACCCGACGCAGGCGCTGCTCGACGCCTACACGCTGCAGCGCAAGCTCGGATCGCTCGAGGGTCGCAAGATCGCGATCGTCGGCGACCTCACGCACAGCCGCGTCTTCCGCTCCGGCGTGAAGATCCTGACCAAGCTCGGCGCCGACGTCACCGTCGTCGCGCCCCCGACGCTGATGCCGTCCGGCATCGCCTCGTGGTCCAAGGACGCAGGCTTCGCCACGTCGTACGACGTCGATTCCGTGCTTCCCGAGGCCGACGCGGTGATGATGCTCCGCGTCCAGAAGGAGCGGATGAGCGGCGGCTACTTCCCGACCGCGCGGGAGTACACCGTCGGCTACGGCCTCACCCGCGACCGGTTGGCGCTGCTGAAGCCGGACGCCCCGATCCTGCACCCCGGCCCGATGAACCGCGGCCTCGAGATAGCCGCCGACGCTGCTGATGCGGCCCAGTCGGTCGTGCTCGACCAGGTCTCCTCGGGCGTCGCGATCCGCATGTCCGTGCTCTACCACCTGCTCGCCGGGCCCAACGAGGGAGAAGCCAAGTGACCAGCTCGCAGGGGAAGACCCTGATCAAGGGCGCGCGCCTCCTCGGCGGCGAGGCTGCTGACCTGCTGCTCGTCGACGGCGTCATTGCCGAGGTCGGCTCGCTCAGCGTTGCGGGTGCGACCGAGGTCGACGCCGACGGCCTCGTCGCGCTGCCCGGCCTGGTCGACCTGCACACGCACCTGCGCCAGCCCGGCCGGGAGGACGCCGAGACGGTGCTCACCGGATCGCGAGCTGCCGCCGTCGGTGGCTACACCGCCGTCCTGGCGATGGCCAACACCAACCCGGTCACCGACACCGCCGAGGCAGCGGAGCGGGTCTTCGACCTCGGTCGCGCCGCGGGCATCGTCGACGTCCAGCCCGTCGGCGCAGTCACCAAGGGACTCCAGGGCGAGGAGCTCGCGGAGCTCGGCCTGATGGCCCGGTCCCGCGCCAACGTCCGGGTCTTCTCCGACGACGGCAAGTGCGTCCACGACGCCCGCGTCATGCGCCGCGCGCTGGAGTACGTCAAGGCGTTCGGGGGCGTCGTCTCCCAGCACGCGCAGGACCCGTCGCTCGCAGGCCCGACCGCCTGCTGCCACGAGGGTGAGCTCTCTGGCCAGCTCGGCCTGCCCGGCTGGCCCGGCATCGCCGAAGAGGTCATCGTCGCCCGGGACGTGATGCTCGCGCGCCACACGGGTTCGCGGGTCCACATCGCCCACGTCTCCACCGCCGGATCCGTCGAGGTCGTGCGCTGGGCCAAGTCGCAGGCCAAGAAGGATGGGCGCTGGGACGTCACCTGCGAGGTCACGCCGCACCACCTGCTGCTCACCACCGACCTGCTGACCGGCTACGACCCGACGTACAAGGTCAACCCACCGCTGCGCCCGGCCGAGGACGTCGAGGCGCTGCGCGCCGCGCTGGCTGACGGCACGATCGACGCCGTCGCCACCGACCACGCCCCGCACGCACGCCACGACAAGGAGCACGCCTTCGTCGACGCGGCGTTCGGCATGCTCGGCCTCGAGACCGCCCTGTCGGTTGTTTCCACGGTCATGGTCGAGGGCGGGCTGCTGGACTGGGCCGGTGTCGCGCGGGTCATGTCGACCAACCCGGCCCGCATCGCCGGGCTTTCCCAAGAAGGTCAGTACAGCCACGGCAACGCATTGATTGTCGGTGCTCCCGCCAACCTCACCCTCGTGGATCCCTCCGCGTCGGTCACCGTCGACCGCGACGCCTCGGTGTCGCTGTCTCGCAACAACCCCTGGCACGGTCGCTCGTTGACCGGCGCCGTGCACGCCACGTTCCTGCGTGGCACTGCGACCTGTCTTGGCCAGAAAATTGTCGAAGGAAGCTCCTGATGAATCTGAAGCCTGCCCTGATGGTCCTCGAGGACGGACGCACGTTCCGCGGTGAGGCGTTCGGCGCCGAGGGGGAGACCTTCGGCGAGGCCGTGTTCTCCACTGGCATGTCCGGCTACCAGGAGACGCTGACCGACCCGTCGTACCACCGCCAGGTCGTCGTCATGACCGCCCCGCACATCGGCAACACGGGCATGAACGACGAGGACCCGGAGTCCCGCAGGATCTGGGTGGCCGGCTACGTCGTGCGCGATCCTGCCCGGGTGCCGTCCAACTGGCGCTCGGTGCGCTCGCTGGACGACGAGCTCAAGGAGCAGGGCGTCGTCGGCATCTCCGGCGTCGACACCCGTGCGCTGACCCGCCACCTGCGGGAGCGTGGCGCGATGCGCGTCGGCATCTCCACCACCGAGACCGACCCGGCCGCGCTGCTCCTCAAGGTGCAGCAGTCTGCCGAGATGGCGGGCTCGAACCTCTCCGACGCAGTCACCACCCCCGAGGCGTACGTCGTGCCTGCGGTTGGCGAGAAGCTGTTCACCGTCGCGGCGCTCGACCTCGGCATCAAGGCCAACACCCCGCGGATGATGGCCGAGCGCGGCATCGAGGTGCACGTCCTGCCCGCGACGGCGTCGCTCGACGAGGTCAACGCGATCAAGCCCGACGGCCTCTTCTTCTCCAACGGCCCCGGCGACCCGGCGGCGACGACCGGCCAGGTCGAGCTGCTCAAGGCGGCGCTGGAGCAGGGCCTGCCCTACTTCGGCATCTGCTTCGGCAACCAGCTCTTCGGCCGCGCGCTCGGCTTCGGCACCTACAAGCTCAAGTACGGCCACCGCGGCATCAACCAGCCGGTCATGGACCGCACCACCGGCAAGGTCGAGGTCACCGCGCACAACCACGGCTTCGCCGTCGATGCACCGCTCGAGGGCTCGACCACCACGCCCTACGGCGAGGCGACGGTGTCGCACATCAACCTCAACGACGACTGCGTCGAGGGGCTGGAGCTGCGCGACGAGCGCGGGCTCAAGTCCTTCTCCGTGCAGTACCACCCGGAGGCGGCCGCCGGCCCGCATGACGCGGCGTACCTCTTCGACCGCTTCACCCAGCTCATGGCTGACAACATTGCCCGGTCCTCCGCGGCCACCAAGGGAGCCTGAACCACATGCCCAAGCGCGACGACATCAAGTCCGTCCTCGTCATCGGCTCCGGCCCGATCATCATCGGCCAGGCCTGCGAGTTCGACTACTCGGGCACCCAGGCCTGCCGGGTGCTCAAGGAGGAGGGCCTGCGGGTCATCCTGATCAACTCGAACCCCGCCACGATCATGACCGACCCGGAGTTCGCCGACGCGACGTACGTCGAGCCGATCACCCCGGAGTTCGTCGAGAAGGTCATCGCCAAGGAGCGCCCCGACGCGATCCTGCCGACCCTCGGCGGCCAGACCGCCCTCAACGCGGCCATCGCGATGCACGAGCGCGGCGTCCTGGAGAAGTACAACGTCGAGATGATCGGCGCGAACTTCGACGCCATCCACCGCGGTGAGAACCGGGAGCTCTTCAACGCGATCGTGCACAAGGTCGGGGGAGAGGTCGCCAAGAGCTTCGTCTGCCACACGATGGACGACTGCGAGAAGGCCACCGTCGAGCTCGGCTACCCGGTCGTCATCCGCCCGTCCTTCACGATGGGCGGCACGGGCTCGGGCATCGCCTACAGCGCAGAGGACCTGCACCGCATCGCCGGTGCCGGCCTGACCGCCAGCCCCACCACCGAGGTCCTCATCGAGGAGTCGATCATCGGCTGGAAGGAGTACGAGCTGGAGGTGATGCGCGACAAGAAGGACAACGTCGTGATCATCTGCTCGATCGAGAACTTCGACCCGATGGGCGTCCACACCGGTGACTCGATCACGGTCGCCCCGGCGATGACGCTGACCGACCGCGAGTACCAGCACCTGCGCGACCTGGCCATCGAGATCATCCGCGAGGTCGGCGTCGACACGGGCGGCTGCAACATCCAGTACGCCGTGAACCCGGCCGACGGCCGCGTCATCGTGATCGAGATGAACCCCCGCGTCTCCCGCTCCTCCGCGCTGGCGTCGAAGGCGACCGGCTACCCGATCGCCAAGATCGCCGCGAAGGTGGCCATCGGCTACACCCTCGACGAGATCGAGAACGACATCACCGCCGGCCCGTCCGGCTCCACCGCCGCGTCGTTCGAGCCCACGCTCGACTACGTCGTGGTGAAGGTGCCGCGGTTCGCGTTCGAGAAGTTCCCGACCGCCGACACCACCCTGACCACGCACATGAAGTCGGTCGGTGAGGCGATGTCGATCGGACGCAACTTCACCGAGGCCTTCAACAAGGCGCTGCGCTCGCTGGAGAACAAGGCCGCTCCGTTCACCTGGGCCACCGAGGTCGGGGGCCCCGATGAGCTGGTGGAGCTCCTGGTTGAAATCCGGCGTCCGCACGACGGCCGGGTCCAGAAGGTCATGCAGGCGATCCGCGCCGGCGCGACGCAGACCGAGATCTTTGACAACACGAAGATCGACCCCTGGTTCGTCGACCAGCTCTTCCTGATCAACGAGGTCGCCCAGACCGTCGCTGACGCCGAGCACCTGGACGCCACGACGCTGCGGCTCGCCAAGCGCCACGGCTTCTCCGACGCCCAGATCGCCGGGTTGCGGGACACCGACGGCGCGGGTCTGACCGAGGCCGAGGTCCGTCAGATCCGCTACAACGAGGGCATCCGGCCGGTCTACAAGACCGTCGACACGTGTGCCGCCGAGTTCGCGGCCAAGACGCCGTACTACTACTCGTCGTACGACGAGGAGACCGAGGTCCTGCCGCGCACGAAGCCGGCCGTCCTCATCCTCGGCTCCGGCCCGAACCGCATCGGTCAGGGCATCGAGTTCGACTACTCGTGTGTGCACGCTGCTCTCGAGCTGAGCAAGGCCGGCTACGAGACGATCATGGTCAACTGCAACCCGGAGACGGTCTCGACCGACTACGACACCGCAGACCGGCTCTACTTCGAGCCGCTGACGCTCGAGGACGTGCTCGAGATCTACCACGCCGAGCTCGCTGCCGGCCCGATCGCCGGTGTCATCGCGACCCTCGGTGGCCAGACCCCGCTGGGTCTCGCGCAGGGCCTGCAGGACGCCGGTGTCCCGATCGTCGGCACGTCCCCCGAGGCCATCGAGCTGGCCGAGGAGCGCGGCGCGTTCGGCCGGGTGCTCGCGGAGGCCGGCCTGGTCGCGCCGAAGCACGGCACCGCGGTCTCCTTCGAGGACGCCCGCGACATCGCGCACGGCATCGGTTACCCGGTCCTGGTCCGCCCGTCCTACGTCCTCGGCGGTCGCGGCATGCAGATCGTCTACTCCGATGACGCGCTCGAGGCCTACCTCGAGATGGCGACCGACCTGATCAGCGAAGACCGCCCGGTCCTGATCGACCGGTTCATCGACGACGCGGTCGAGATCGACGTCGACGCGTTGTACGACGGCACCGACCTCTTCCTCGGCGGCGTCATGGAGCACATCGAGGAGGCCGGCATCCACTCCGGTGACTCGTCCTGCGCGCTCCCGCCGATCACCCTGGGCGCCACCGAGATCAAGCGGATCCGCGAAGCCACCGAAGGCATCGCCAAGGGTGTCGGCGTGCGCGGGCTGATCAACATCCAGTTCGCGCTGGGTGCCGACGTCCTCTACGTCATCGAGGCCAACCCCCGCGCCTCCCGCACGGTCCCGTTCGTCTCCAAGGCCACTGGCACCTCGCTGGCCAAGGCTGCCTCGCGCGTGATGATGGGCGAGACCATCGCCGACCTGCGCAAGGCCGGTGTCCTTCCGGCGACCGGTGACGGCGGCATGCTGCCCGCCGACTCCCCGATCGCGGTGAAGGAGGCGGTCCTGCCGTTCAACCGCTTCCGCACTCCGGAGGGCAAGTACGTCGACTCCGTGCTCGGCCCGGAGATGAAGTCGACCGGTGAGGTCATGGGCTTCGACGCCGACTTCGGCACGGCGTTCAGCAAGGCCCAGGCCGCGGCGTACGGTCCGCTGCCGACGTCCGGCAAGGTCTTCATCTCGATCGCCAACCGCGACAAGCGCACGATGATCTTCCCGGCCCGGGTGCTCGCCGACTACGGCTTCGAGCTGCTCGCGACGCAGGGCACCGTCGAGGTGCTGCGCCGCAACGGCATCGAGGCCACCGTCGTGCGCAAGCACTTCGAGGGCGAGGGCGCGGCAGGGGAGAAGACGTCGGTCCAGATGATCCTGGACGGCGAGATCGACCTGATCGTCAACACCCCCAACGGCTCGGCCTCCGACGCCCGCGTCGACGGCTACGAGATCCGCGCGGCGGCTGTCCTCACGGGCACCCCGTGCATCACCACGGTGCAGGGCGCGGCTGCCGCGGTCCAGGGCATCGCGGCGGTGCGCGGCGGCGAGATCGGCGTGCGGTCCCTGCAGGAGTGGGCACTCATCACGGGTGCCCCTCAGGGAGACCTGGCGTGAAGAAGCCCTACGACGTCCTCTTCGACGGCGTCTTCTCGAAGATCGACCCCGAGAAGGCGCACGAGCAGGCGTTCGCGGCGATCCGGGCAGGACGTCCGGTGCTCAGCTGCTGGTCACGCACCGCGAAGCCGCAGCCGGTCCAGGCCCTGGGGCTCACCTTCCCCAACGTCCTCGGCCTGGCCGCGGGCTTCGACAAGAACGCGGTCGGCATCGACGCGCTCGCCGGTCTCGGCTTCGGGCACATCGAGATCGGGACGGTCACCGGTGAAGCCCAGCCGGGCAACCCGAAGCCGCGCCTCTTCCGGCTGCTCGAGGACCGTGCGGTGATCAACCGCATGGGCTTCAACAACGACGGTGCGGAGGTCGTGGGCCGCCGGCTTGCCGAGCGGGCCGCCAGGCGTCGCGGCAAGAACGGCCCGATCGTGGGCGTCAACATCGGCAAGACCAAGGTCGTGCCGGACGACGACATCACCGCGGTCATCGCCGACCACGAGAAGTCGGTCGACCACCTCGCGCCGTACGCCGACTACCTGGTCGTCAACGTCTCCTCGCCGAACACGCCCGGCCTGCGCAACCTGCAGGCCGTCGAGAAGCTGACGCCGCTGCTCGAAGCGGTCCGCAAGCGCGCCGACCTGGTGGTCACCGACCGTCGCGTCCCGCTGCTGGTCAAGATCGCACCCGACCTCGCGGACGACGACGTGCTGGCGGTGGCCGACATGGCGAAGGCGATCGGCCTGGACGGCATCATCGCCACCAACACCACGATCAGTCGCGACGGCCTGGCCACCGACCCGGCGAAGGTGTCGACGATCGGCGCCGGCGGGCTCTCCGGCCAGCCGCTGACCGACCGCGCACTGGACGTCATGCGGATGCTGAAGGCACGGGTCGGAGATGACCTCGTCCTGATCGGCGTCGGCGGAATCACGACTGCCGCTGACGCCGTGGCACGTCTGGACGCGGGTGCGACGCTGATCCAGGGGTACACCGCGTTCATCTACGAGGGCCCGCTGTGGCCCCGCAAGATCCTGCGGGCGGTGTCTCGCCGCCGATGACTGCTGTGCCGATGGGTGAGGGGACCGGCCCGCTCCACGTGACCGCAGAGGTGCTGTCCACCAAGAAGGTGGGCGCCTACCGCCACCTCGTCCTGGCAGCGCCGGGCGTGGCCGAGCGCTTCCGCCCGGGCAACTTCGTCGCGGTCTCGCTCCCGGATGGTGCCCACCTCGCCCGTCGCAGCCTCTGGATCCACCGGGTCCGCCCCACCGGAAGTCACGGCGCCACCGTCGAGCTCGTCATCGAGCCGGCGGGCGTCGGCACCGCGTGGCTGGCCGCCCTCACCCAGGGCGCCAGGGTCGAGCTCACCGGCCCGCTCGGCCGTCCCTTCGCCCAGCCCAAGGAGCCGGTCAACTGTGTGCTCGTGGGTGAGGGCTACGCCGCCGCAGCACTCTTCCCGCTTGCTGAACGCCTGCGTGAGCGCGGGTGCGCGGTCACGATCCTGCTTGCGGCCGACGACGAGGCACACGTCTTCGGCGCGCTCGAGGCGCGGCGTACGGCACGCTCGGTGAGCGTCGTGACGGTCGATGGATCCCTCGGTGCCAAGGGCACCGCCGGCCAGGCACTGCCCGGCATCCTGCAACGCGCCGAGGCCGACGTCGTCTACGCCGCAGGCCCGTCCGCCACGCTCCACGCGGTCGCTGCTGCGGCGGAGGCGCATGGTGCCTGGAGCCAGGTCGCCCTCGAGATCCCGCAGCCCTGTGGCACCGGCCTGTGCCACGCCTGCATCGTGCCGGTCATCGGCGAGGACGGCATCGCCCACAAGGTGCGTGCCTGCGCCGAGGGGCCGGTCTTCCGCGGTGACCGCGTCCAGTGGGGGCTGCTGTGAGTGCCCCGACGAGCTTCGACCTGCCCGTGATGGTGGCCAGCGGATGCGGCGGCACCGGCCGCGAGCTCGCCGCCTACGCCCAGGAGGACGGCCTCGCCGGGATCGGCGGGTTCGTCACCCGCACGCTGACCATGGATCCGCGTGCCGGCGGACGGGTGCGGGTCGAGGAGAGCCCTGCCGGCCTCGTGCGCGCGCACCGGTTGCAGAACCCCGGTCTCGACCGCTTCCTGATGACCGAGTTGCCGTGGCTCGCGCAGCAGGGTGTGCGCACCTTTGTGTCGATCGCGGGCGCCACCCTCGCCGAGTACGCCGAGATCACCAGGCGGCTGGTCAGGGCACCGGGTGTCGCGGGCATCGAGCTCAACCTCGCCGTCGACGACCCACGGCGGCTCGGGGTCTTCGACGCGACCGAGCCGTTCCAGGCCGCGCGGGTGGTCACCGCCGTCCGGGCCGAGCTCCCGGTCGGCGTGGCGCTGCACGTGAAGCTGCCTGCTGTCCCGTCCCGCATCGCCACCGCCGCCCGCGCGGTCGCCGAAGCGGGAGCCGATGCGCTGGTGGTCGGCGGCGCGCTCCCTGCGGCGCTCGACAACGGCACTCCCGCCGAGCTCTCCGGGCCGGCCGTGCGACCGGTCGCGCTGCGCTGCCTGGCCGAGGTGCGGACCGCACTGCCCGGCGTACCCCTGATCGCGGTGGGTGGCATCGCCACTGCCGACGACGCGCGTGGTTTCCTGAGTGCCGGGGCCGTCGCGGTCCAGGTGGGCACCGCGCTGCTGCACGACCCGACGACCGTTTTCCGGATCGCTTCCGAGCTGGCAACCAACCCAGGAGATGACCTGTGACCTTCGGACAGCGCCTGCGCGCCGCGATGGACGCCCGTGGACCCCTGTGCCCGGGGATCGACCCCCACGCCTCCCTGCTGGCGGCCTGGGGCCTTCCCGACACCGCGGCAGGCTGCGAGCGGTTCGCCATGACGGCGGTGGAGGCGCTGGCTCCGGTCGTGTCCAGCATCAAGCCGCAGAGCGCGTTCTTCGAGCGCCACGGCTCGCGCGGCGTGGCAGTGCTGGAGAAGGTGATCGCCGAGACCCGGGCCGCCGGCTGCCTGGTGATCCTCGACGTGAAGCGCGGCGACATCGGCACCACGGCGCAGGCCTATGCCGACGCCTACCTCGACCCGTCGAGCCCGCTCGCGTCCGACGCGATCACCGCCAGCCCCTACCTCGGCTTCGGCTCCCTGCAGCCGATGATCGACACCGCCCGGCGCCACGGCGGAGGTGTGTTCGCACTCGCGCTGACGTCCAACCCCGAGGCGCCGCGGTTCCAGCACGCACGCACTGCCGACGGCACGACGATCGCCGGTGAGGTGCTCGCGGGCCTCCGCGCTGCCAACGCCGACGCTTCGGGGCTCGGGTCGTTCGGCGCCGTGGTCGGTGCGACCATCGGGTCGACCGACGAGGACCTCGCGATCAACGGTCCGCTGCTGGTCCCGGGCATCGGTGCCCAGGGCGGCACGGCCGATGACGTGCGCCGCATCTTCGGGGCCGCAGTCCGCAACGTCGTACCAACCTCCACGCGGGAGATCCTCGGCGCCGGCCCCTCGATCCAGGCGCTGCGCGACGCCGCGGCCCGGGCCAACGACGAGTTCGCGGCGCTGGTCGGCTGATGCGCCTCGCCCAGAAGGCAGCGACGCTGGCGGGCCTCGGGCTGGTGGCGTCGGCGTTGACCGGCTGTGCCGGAGATGCCCAGGCGTCCTACTGCGAGAGTGTCGAGGAGCAGGCGCCCCAGCTCGCGAAGACGTTCGACGTCGGGGGAGCGCAGCAGGGCCTCCTCGACGCGTTGCCGGTGCTCGAGGACCTGGCAGGAGAGGCGCCCGATGACGTGGCGGGCGACTGGCGCACGCTGCTCGACGCGCTCACCGGACTCCAGGACGTCCTGGAGACGGCCGGGCTCGAACCCGGCGAGGTCGACGGGAAGCTCCCGGAGGACCTCCCCGCCGCCGATCGCAAGGCGCTCGAGGCCGCGAGCGTCCGGCTCGCGTCGCCGGAGACGGTCGAGGCAGCGAACGCGGTCGACCAGCACGCCCGCGACGTGTGCCACCTGCCGCTCTTCTGATCACAGTTCGGACCCTTCTTCTCGGCCCGCGTTGCCCCGGGTCGAAGTGGATGACTAGATTGACCGCCAGCCCTGCCGAACGAATGACGAGGACCTGACGACGTGGCCCTGCCCCAGCTGACTCCGGAACAACGCCAGGCCGCCCTGGACAAGGCCGCCGCGTCGCGCCGTGAGCGTGCCGAGGTCAAGAACCGGTTGAAGAACTCCGGCGCCTCGATCATGGAGGTGATCCGCGAGGGTCAGGTCAACGAGGTCGTCGGCAAGATGAAGGTCATCGACCTCCTGCAGGCGATGCCCGGCCTCGGCAAGGTGCGCGCCCGCCAGCTCATGGAGCGTCTCAGCATTGCCGAGAGCCGCCGCGTGCGTGGCCTCGGTGCGAAGCAGGTGGCCTCGCTCGAGGCCGAGTTCTCGCGCGACTGATGCCGGAGACCACTCCCGCACCGCCTCGCCTCGTCGCACCCCGCCTGGTTGTCCTGGCCGGCCCCACCGCGGTCGGCAAGGGCAGCGTCGCCGCGACGATCCGTGAGGACCACCCGGACGTGTGGATCTCCGTCTCGGCCACGACGCGCAAGCCGCGACCGGGCGAGATCGACGGTTTTCACTACCACTTCGTCTCCGACGAGGAGTTCGACCGGATGATCGCCGGGGGAGAGCTGCTCGAGTACGCCGTGGTCCACGGCCACGCGAAGTACGGCACCCCCCGCGGACCCGTCGAGGCCGCGCTGGCCTCCGGCCGGCCGGCGCTGCTGGAGATCGATCTGCAGGGCGCCCGGCAGGTCCGCGAGACCGCGCCGGAGGCGCTCTTCGTGTTCCTTGCGCCACCGTCGTGGGACGAGCTCGTCCGCCGCCTGGTCGGCCGTGGGACCGAGACCGAGGAAGAACGCGAGCGCCGACTGGCCACTGCACGCACCGAACTTGCCGCTGAGCGGGAGTTCGATGTCACCATCGTCAACCGTGAAGTTCACGCTGCGGCGGACGAGTTGGTAACCTTGATGCGACGCTGAGTCCGCATCCGGCCCGCGTCTTCTCTGAACTTCGAACAGTAAGGCGTTTTACGTGTCTGCTCCCACCGGCGAGGGTGTCACCAACCCGTCGATCGACGACCTGCTGTCCAAGACGGACTCGAAGTACAAGCTGGTCCTCTACAGCGCCAAGCGCGCTCGGCAGATCAACGCTTACTACTCCCAGCTGGGCGAGGGTCTCCTCGAGTACGTCGGCCCCCTGGTCGACACCCACGTGCAGGAGAAGCCCCTCTCGATCGCGCTCCGCGAGATCAACGAGGACCTGCTGACCTGCGAGGACATCGACCCGGCCGAGCTGGCCGCTGAAGAGGCAGCGAAGTCCACTGCCTCCGCCGCCGAGTGACCCGAGGCTGATCTGATGACGGGCGGCGCCGCGGTCCGGGTCGTGCTGGGCGTCAGCGGTGGCATCGCGGCGTACAAGTCGTGTGAGCTGCTGCGGCGCTTCACCGAGTCGGGCCACGACGTCACCGTCGTGCCCACGGCGGCCGCGCTGGAGTTCGTCGGCGCGCCGACCTGGGCTGCCCTGAGCGGCAAGCCCGTCGCCTCGGACGTGTGGACCCGTGTCGAAGCGGTTCCGCACGTCCACATCGGCCAGCACGCCGACATCGTCGTCGTCGCCCCGGCGACCGCCGACCTGATGGCCAAGGCCGCCCACGGCATGGCGGACGACCTGCTCACCAACACGCTGCTGACCGCGCGGTGCCCGGTGGTCTTCGCCCCGGCGATGCACACCGAGATGTGGGAGCACCCCGCCACCGTCGCCAACGTGGCCACGCTGCGCGCACGCGGCAACATCGTGATCGAGCCCGCTGAAGGCCGTCTCACCGGCGCCGACACCGGCAAGGGCCGTCTGCCCGACCCGAGCGAGATCTTCGAGATCGCCCGTGAGGTGCTCTCGCGTGGCGCGTCGGTTCCCGATCTGGCCGGCACGCACGTGCTGGTCTCCGCCGGCGGCACCCGGGAGTACCTCGACCCGGTCCGGTTCCTCGGCAACCGCAGCAGCGGCCTGCAGGGCTATGCCCTGGCTCGGGCCGCCGCCTCCCGCGGCGCGGAGGTCACCCTCGTCGCCGCCAACGTCTCCCTGCCCGACCCGGCCGGGGTCAAGGTCGTGCGTGTGGAGACGACTGCCGAGCTCCGCGACGCGGTGGTCGCCGCGGCGCCGTCCGCTGACGCCGTCGTGATGGCCGCAGCGCCCGCCGACTTCCGCCCGCTCGGCGTGAGCGACGCGAAGATCAAGAAGAGCGACGACGGTTCGTCGCCCACGATCGAGCTGCAGCAGAACCCCGACATCCTCAAGGAGATCTCGCAGCACCGCCTGCGCGACGGCCAGGTGATCGTCGGATTCGCAGCGGAGACCGGTGACTCGACCGGTTCGGTCCTCGAGCTGGCGACCGCGAAGCTGGCCCGCAAGGGCTGCGATCTGCTCGTCGTCAACGACGTCAGCGGGGGAGCCGTCTTCGGCAGTCCGGACAACGAAGCCGTGCTGCTCGCGGCCGACGGCGAGCGCGTCGACGTGCCCCGTGGGTCGAAGAGTTCGGTGGCGCATGCGATCTGGGACCAGGTGTCCTCTAGGCTTTCTCGCTGAGACGCCCGCCGGGGGCCGTGAGCGGCGTCTACCCTTTGAGCAACATCACACACCTCTACTTGGGAGTGGGTTTTTAACTGTGGCTGGACGCCTCTTCACCTCGGAGTCCGTGACCGAGGGTCACCCGGACAAGATCGCTGACCAGATCAGCGACACGATCCTCGACGCTCTTCTCACCGACGACCCCAAGAGCCGGGTCGCGGTCGAGACCCTTGTGACCACCGGCCTGGTCGTCGTCGCAGGCGAGGTCACCACCTCGACGTACGCGCCGATCGCGCAGCTCGTGCGCCAGAAGATCCTCGACATCGGCTACGACGCCTCCGACAAGGGCTTCGACGGTGCCTCCTGTGGTGTTCAGATCGCCATCGGCGCGCAGTCGGCCGACATCGCTCAGGGCGTTGACGACGCCTTCGAGGAGCGGGTCGACGGCTCGGGCGACGAGCTCGACCGCCAGGGCGCCGGCGACCAGGGCCTGATGTTCGGCTACGCCTGCGACGACACCCCGGAGCTCTTCCCGCTGCCGATCAAGATGGCGCAGACGCTCGCCGAGCGCCTGACCGCGGTCCGCAAGGACGGCACGCTTCCCTACCTCCGTCCCGACGGCAAGACCCAGGTGACCGTCGAGTACGACGAGGACGACCGCGCCATCCGCATCGACACCGTCGTGCTTTCGACGCAGCACGCGGAGGACGTCGACCAGGAGACCCTGGCCAAGGACATCACCGCGCACGTCATCGAGCCGGTTCTCGAGCAGTTCAAGAGCCTCGTGCCCTTCGACGGCTACAAGCTCTTCATCAACCCGACCGGTCGCTTCGTCGTCGGTGGCCCGATGGGTGACGCCGGCCTGACCGGTCGCAAGATCATCGTCGACACCTACGGCGGCATGGCGCGCCACGGTGGCGGCGCGTTCTCTGGCAAGGACCCGTCGAAGGTCGACCGCTCGGCCGCCTACGCGATGCGCTGGGTCGCCAAGAACATCGTCGCCGCGGGCCTCGCCCGTCGTGCCGAGGTCCAGGTTGCCTACGCCATCGGCGTTGCCAAGCCCGTTGGTGTCTTCGTCGAGACCTTCGGCACCGGCGTCATCGCGGACGAGAAGATCCAGGAAGCCGTGCTCCAGGTCTTCGACCTGCGTCCCGGCGCCATCCTGCGTGACCTCGACCTGCTGCGTCCGATCTACGCCAAGACCGCGGCGTACGGTCACTTCGGCCGCGAGCTTCCCGAGTTCACCTGGGAGCGCACCGACCGGGCCGAGGCCCTGAAGGCCGCCGCCGGCATCTGATCCAACCGACACGCCGCCCATGCACCGCATGGGCGGCGTTGTCGTTCCTCGACGGCCGCGTCGCGCGCATTCCGCCACATTCGGGGCATGGACCTCCCTAGACTGCGGCTGCGCACGGGGCGCGTGAACGGGAGACGTGCTCAGTGTCGAAGATGGTTCGTGGAGCGGTTGCGCTCGCAATGGGGTCGGCCCTCCTTCTCGTGCCGGGGGCAACCTGGTCCGATGACCCGGAGACGCCCGCGTCCGTCGCCCACGGAAGGCTCGCTGCTGACGCGGTGGGCAACAGCACGCAGGCCGCGGGCGCAGACGGCGACCTGCGCTGGCTCGGGACCGGGAGCGGCTCCGAGGTGCGCAATCCCGATGTCACGCCCGGCCTGTCCCCGCACGACGCAGCCTCCGCCCATGTCCGGAGGTACGGTCCGGCCTTCGGGCTCGATGGTCCCGGTTCCCGGTTGACCGTCGCCCGGAAGCACGCCACCGTCCACAACCACGTCACGATCTTCCGCCAGGACATCGACGGTGTTCCCGTGCTCGGCTCGGGCGTCAGCGTCGAGACCGGTCCGGACGGCCAGCTGCGGTCCGTCCTGGCCGACGTCAGCGAAGCCGAGTCGGTGCCGGCGGTCAAGATCTCCGAGGCGACAGCGGCACAGACCGCCCGCGGCGTCGTCGCACGCCGGTCCGGTGACGGTGAGCGGCTCCGGGTGGTCCGCGACGGACGCGCGATCTACGACCCGGCTGTGATCGGAGCGGACCCGACGCTCGGGCGCCACTCCGTCTGGAGCTTCAACGTCTCGTCGGGCCCCGGCACCGCGCGGTCGGTGCTCGTCGACGACCAGAGCGGCGCGATCGTCGCCGACATCGATCGCAGCGAGGCGCTCGACCGCGCCGTTTGTGACAACGCGAACGTGCTGAACAGCTACACGACGACCTGTGAGTCCGGCTTCGCGCGCACGGAGACCGGTCCGGTCTCGGCGGTGGCGGACGTCAATCGGGCGTTCGACGAGCTCGGCGCGACGGCGGCGTTCTACGCCGATGTCGCCGGCCTGGACCTGACCGCGCTGCTGGGTCGCACCATCGGCGGCACCAAGCGGCTGGCGGCGACAGTGCGCTACTGCGAGTCCGGCGACACCTGCCCGATGCAGAACGCCTTCTGGTTCAACCAGCAGATGTACACCGGAGCCGGCTGGACCATCGACGACGTCGTGGGCCACGAGCTGACCCACGGAGTCATCGAGAAGCACGCCAACCTCTTCTACTGGGGCCAGTCCGGGGCGATCAACGAGGGGCTCGCGGACGTCATGGGCGAGCAGGTCGACCGACGACTGGCCATGGCGGGTGAGCCCGCGGACGTCTGGCTCCTGGGAGAGCAGGCTCCGGGTGGTGCGCTGCGGAGCATGTCCGACCCGGCCTCGAAGGGGCAGCCGGACCGGACGAGCAGCGCGCTGTACTCGACCGACCTCAACGACAACGCCGGCGTGCACAGCAACAGTGGCGTGCTCCTGAAGACGTTCCATCTCGCTTCGCAGGGCGGCACCTTCAACGGTCGCACCGTCGCCGGCATCGACGGCGCCGACCCGACCACTGCCAAGTCGGCTCGTCTGTGGTGGCAGGTCCTGCAGCGCCTCGTCCCGGGCAGCGACTTCGCGGACCTGGGCCGGGTGCTGGACCAGGCCTGCAGTGACCTCATCGGCACGTCCGGAGTCACCGCGGCCGACTGCACGCAGGTGCACGAGGCCGGACTGGCGACGGAGCTCGCGATCACCCCGGCCAAGGCAGCGCAGCCCGCCGACGCTCCCGAGGCATGCCCCGACGGTCTGACCCGCCGGGTGCTGCTCTCCAGCGAAGCTGACCCCGATGCGTTCAGCTCCGCATCCCCGAACTGGACCCGGCTGGCCGATCCCTACTTCGGCGCCAACTCCCACTCGGGCCACGACGCCTGGCACAACGGCGGCACGCAGCCGAGCTCCGCGACATCGCTCGCGGCTGTCAGCCCGGTCGTGCTGCCCGCGGGACAGCCGGCGTACCTGCGCTTCCAGCAGTGGCGCTTCCTCGACACGTACGCCGGCGAGTTCTACGACGCCGGCACGGTGGAGTTCATCGAGTCCCCCTACGGGCCGCTGGCGGCGGAGACCTTTCCCGCGTCCTCGTGGGTGAACGGCCCGCAGCAGACGATCAAGAGCGGATGGGGGAACCCCGCCCAGGGGCGTCTCGCCTTCGGCGGCGACTCCCGCGGATGGGTCGCGAGCCGGCTCGACCTGTCGCCGTTCGCCGGCTACCCCGTGCGGCCGCAGTTCACCCTGAACACCGATGAGTCGTACGCGTTCCTGCCCTGGTTCCTCGACGACATCGAGGTCTACACCTGCGATCCGGCAGTGACCCCGAGCCCGACCACGTCCGCCTCGCCGACGGCGAGTGCGAGCCCGACCACGTCCGCGTCGCCCACGGGGAGTGCGAGCCCGACCGAGACCGCCTCGCCGACGGAGACCGCCTCGCCGACGGAGACGGCGAGCCCGACCGCGACCGCCTCGGCGACGCCGACCGCGACGGTGACGCCGACCGCGACGGTGACTCCGACCGTCACGACCTCGCCGACATCGACCACCTCGCCGACATCGAGCCCTGGCCCGACCGGGACTCCTGCGATCGCCCCCGGGGCTCCGGCGGGCTTCACGGTGAGGCCGTCGACCACGGCGCTCTCCGCGACGCTGAGCTGGGGACCTCCGGGAACCGTGGGGAGTGGTGTGACCAGTTACGAGGTCACCCGCTCGGACGGCAAGAAGTGGACGTACGCCTGGGCGGGTGCGATCAGTCACACCGTTCCCGGCAACACCTCGTTCACCTATGCGATCCGGAGCCTCGGCGTCAGCGGGACGAAGAGCGCTGAGGTCCGGCGGACGCTCGCGGGGCGTGCGGTGTCACTCGGTGCCCTGCCCACCTCGGTCCGGGCGCGGACGACGCTGACGCTGACCGGTTACGTGACCCGGATCCCGGGTGGTGCCGTGCTCGCCAGCCATGTCGCGACGGTGCAGTACCTCCCGGCGGGGACCACCACGTGGCGCACCCTGAAGCGGAGCGATGGCTCGACGGTCACCGCGAAGTCCGCCAGCACCGGGAAGCTCGTCGCCAAGGTCACCGCGACCCGCGGCAAGCGCGCCTACCGGTTCCACGTGGCAGGTTGGCTCTCTGGCACGACCGGTTGGCTGCGGACCTGGTCCGCGGCCCGCACCGTCACCGTTCGCTGACTTTCCACAGCGGCGCCGGTCGCGCGCGTCACCGTGTCGGCGAGGGCTGACAGGATGACCGCGTGACCGAGTACGACGATGCGCAGGGCGAGCTGGCACCCGAGCTGGTGCCAGCGCTCGTGCGCGCCTCGGTCAAGCGCTCACGTGGTGCGGCGAAGGCCACGGCACCCGTGGCGGCGGCCGAGTTCGACCCGGTCGCGAGGGTGCTCGTGGACCTTCCGTTGGCCCACCTCGACCGCACCTTCGACTACCTGGTGCCCGCCACGATGGCCGAGGTGGCACGGCCGGGCACGCGGGTGAAGGTCCGCTTCGCCGGGCAGGACGTCGACGCATTCGTGGTGGAGCGAGCCGCCGAGAGCGACCACAGCGGTCGGCTCGCGCCGCTGCGGCGCGTGGTCAGCTCCGAGCCGGTGCTCCGTCCGTCGGTGCTCGAGCTCGTGGGTCGGGTCGCGGAGCGCTACGCGGGATCGCGCGCCGACGTGTTGCGGCTGGCGGTTCCACCGCGCCATGCGACGACGGAGAAGGAGGCCTCGGTCCCAGCGCCTGAGGTTGCGCTCGACCCCGCAGCGGCTGCGACGGCGTGGTCGCCCTATCCGGCAGGCGAGGGGTTCGTGCGTGCCCTCGCGGCCGGCGGAGACCCGCGCGCCGTCTTCGGGGCTGGCCCCGGGGCTGACTGGCCGCTGCTGCTCGCCCACGCCGCTGTCGCGGCGTACTCCTCGGGGCGCGGAGCGCTGCTCTGCGTGCCGGACGGCAAGGACGTCGCCCGGGTGGATGCCGCGCTGACCACGCTGCTCGGGCCCGGGCACCATGTCGCGCTGGTGGCCGACAGCGGGCCGGCGCAGCGCTACCGCGACTTCCTCAGCATCGCCCGCGGCGCGCGCCGCATCGTCGTCGGCACCCGCGCCGCGGCGTTCGCGCCGGTCCATGACCTCGGGCTGGTCGCCATCTGGGACGACGGCGACGACCTCTTCGCGGAGCCCCGGGCGCCTTACCCCCACACGCGCGAGGTGCTGCTGACCCGCGCCGAGGTCGAGGGCTGTGGCGCGCTGGTCGGCGGGTTCGCCCGCACGGTCGAGGCCGACCTGTTGCTCCGGACGGGGTGGGCGCAGGAGATCGCTCCTGACCGTGCGCTGATCCGTGCCGCGGTCACGGTTGCCGTGGCCGGGGCCACGGACCGCGAGCTCGAGCGCGACCCGCACGCTCGCGCGAGCCGATTGCCGCAGCAGGCCCACCAGCTGCTCCGGTCTGCGCTCGCCACCGGGCCGGTGCTCGTCCAGACGCCTCGATCCGGCTACGCAGCCTCCCTGGCCTGCGAGCGGTGCCGGACGCCCGCGCGCTGCTCGTCGTGCACCGGGCCGTTGCGGCTCGGGGGGCCGGCGGAGCCACCCACCTGCGGCTGGTGCGGGACCGTCGACGCCGCCTGGGCCTGTCCGACCTGCGGGCACCGAGGGCTGCGTGCGCCGGTCGTGGGGGAGTCGCGCACTGCCGAGGAGCTGGGACGGGCGTTCCCGTCGATCCCGGTCCTGACATCAGCCGGAGACCGGGTGCGCGCGAGCGTGCCGGGCCGGCCCTCCATCGTCGTGGCGACCCCCGGAGCCGAGCCGGTGGCCGAGGGCGGCTACGCCGCGGTGCTGCTGCTCGACGCCTGGCTGGCGTTGTCGCGCCCCGACCTGCGGGTGCGCGAGGAGGCGTTGCGGCGCTGGCTCGGCGCAGCCGCGCTGGCCCGATCGGGTGGACGCGTTCTGGTGGTCGGCGATCCGGCCGATCCCGTGCTGCAGGCGCTGGTCCGCTGGGATCCGGCCGGGTTCGCCGAGCGGGAGCTGGCAGACCGGGCCTCGGCGCACCTGCCGCCCGCGTGCCGGCTGGCCACGATCACCGGCAGCCCGGGGGCCGTCGATGACGCCGTCACCCTGCTCTCCCTGCCCGACGGGGCGGAGTCGCTCGGGCCGGTCCCGCACGGCGACGCGGGGGAGTCGCGGACGGTCGTCCGGGTCCCTCGTGCTGTCGGTCCCGAGCTCAGCGCGGCGCTCCGGGAGATGCAGCGGCTCCGCTCGGCCCGCAAGCTGGATGCGGTGCGGGTCCACGTCGATCCGCAGGCTCTGTAGGGAACGACGAGCCTCTAGAATCGGCCGCGTACCCCGCCGAAGGAGAACCGTGGCTGTTCAGCCGATTCGTCTTTTCGGTGACCCGGTGCTGCGCCAGCGCGCGGCCGAGGTCACCACGTTCGACCGCGAGCTCCAGCGGCTCGTGCAGGACCTGACCGACACCATGCTCGACGCCCCGGGCGCCGGGCTCGCGGCGCCCCAGATCGGTGTCTCGGCCCGGGTCTTCACCTGGTACGTCGACGGCGAGGTCGGCCACCTGATCAACCCGACGCTCGAGCTCTCGCAGGAGATCCAGGACGGGCTCGAGGGGTGTCTCTCCCTTCCCGAGCTCACCTATGACTGCAAGCGCGCGATGTCGGTGGTCGCCCAGGGGTTCAACATGCACGGCGAGCCGGTCACCATCAACGGCTCCGAGCTGCTCGCCCGCGCGATCCAGCACGAGACCGATCACCTCGACGGGATCCTGTTCATCGACAAGCTCGACTCCGATGCCCGCAAGGCCGCCATGCGCCAGATCCGGGAGTCCGACTGGTTCGGCGACGGCGGCCAGCCGACGATCAAGGTGTCCCCGCACCGCACCAACGGGTTCGGCTTCTGATGCGCGTTGTCTTCGCGGGCACTCCCGAGGTTGCGGTTCCCGCCCTCGAGGCGATCGCAGCATCGCGTCACGAGCTCGTCGGCGTGATCACTCGCCCCGACGCCCCTGCCGGGCGTGGGCGGAAGCTCGTGGCGTCGCCCGTCGCGGTGCGTGCCGAGGAGCTGGGAGTGCCGGTGATGAAGCCGGAGCACCCGCGCGACCCGGAGTTCCAGGCCGCGCTGAAGGCGCTCGAGCCCGACTGCTGTCCCGTCGTCGCCTACGGCGCGCTGCTTCCGCAGTCGGCGCTCGACATCCCGTCGCGTGGCTGGGTCAACCTGCACTTCTCCCTGCTGCCGGCCTGGCGTGGCGCGGCGCCGGTGCAGCACTCGATCTGGGCCGGAGACGAGATCACCGGTGCCACGACGTTCCGGATCGTCAAGGAGCTCGACGCCGGTCCGACCTATGGACTGATGACCGAGCGCGTCCGCGACACCGACACCGCCGGCGACCTCCTCGGCCGGCTCGCCGAGGGTGGTGCCGGCCTTCTGGTCGCGACCCTCGACGGCATCGAGGACGGTCAGCTCGATGAGCGCGAGCAGCAGACTGAGGGTTTGCTGTCCTACGCCCCCAAGATCCTCGTCGACGACGCCCGGATCGTCTGGCGCGAGCCTGCCGTCGGAGTGGACCGCCGGATCCGCGCCTGCACACCGTTCCCGGGCGCGTGGACCACGTTCGGCGGTGAGCGGATCAAGATCGGGCCGGTCACGATCGGTGCGACCGGCTCGCTCGCCCCCGGGCAGATCGAGGTCACCAAGAACGCGGTGTACGTCGGCACCGGGAGCAACGTCGTGAAGCTCGGCGAGGTCAAGGCGTTCGGCAAGAAGCTGATGAACGCCGCCGACTGGGCGCGCGGGGTCACCTTCTCGGGTGACGAGAAGTTCGGCGACTGACGTGGCCCGCCCGGCGACCCCGGACGACATCGACCTTCTCTGCCGCGCGCTGCCCGAGGTGGAGCTCGGCATCACCTGGGGCGACCGCCCGACGTACAAGGTGCCGGCGGGGCCGAAGGGCAAGGGGTTCGTCCTCTTCCGGATGCCGCACAAGACGGCAGTCGACCCGGTGTCCGGCGAGATGTACGACGACCTGCTGGTGATCAGGACACCCACCGAGATCGAGAAGATGGCCCTCGTCGAGGACGACCGCCTCCCGTTCTTCACCATTGACCACTTCCGCGGCTTCAACGCGGTCCTCGTGCAGCAGTCCCGACTGGGAGAGATCGACATCGACGAACTGAGCGAGATCATCGAGGACGCGTGGCTGACGGTGGCCCCCAAGCGCCTCGCCAAGCAGTTCCGGGCCACGACGTTCCGCGCCGAGAGGTCAGGGGAGCAGAGCGATGGCTGACCCGCGCAAGGGCGGCAAGCGCTCCCAGGGCAACCAGCCGAAGTCCGGCGGGAAGCCGCCCAAGCCCCGCGCGGCCGTCGACCCGGCCCGCGCCGCGGCGTACGACGTGCTGTTCGCGGTCCGCGTCGAGGGTGCCTACACGAACCTCGCGTTGCCGCAGCTGCTCAAGAAGTACGAGCTCAGCGGGCGCGACGCGGCATTCACCACCGAGCTGGTCAGCGGCACGATCCGCCGCCAGGGCACCTACGACGCGATCATCGCTGCGTGCGCTGCCCGCCCGCTGACGAAGATCGAGGCCAAGGTGCTCGACGCGCTGCGCCTCGGCACGCACCAGCTCCTCGCCATGCGGGTGCCCCCGCACGCTGCGATCTCCTCGACCGTCGACCTGGTCCGGGGTCGCGTCGGCCAGGGACCGGCCGGCTTCAGCAACGCGGTCCTGCGCCGCATCGGCGAGAAGTCGCTCGACGAGTGGATCCGGTTGCTGGCTCCGACCAAGGCTCACGAGTTCGCCGCATTCGCGCACTCGCACCCGCGCTGGGTCGTCGACGCGCTCGCCGAGGCCCTCTCCGCCACGAAGCCCGCCGACATGCCCGCCGAGCTCGACGCGCTCCTGGCCGCGGACAACGCTGCGCCGCGGGTCATGCTCGTGGCGCGCCCGGGTCTTTCCACAGTCGCCGAGCTCGAAGCGGCGGGCGGAGTGGCGACCGGCCGCTCGCCGTACGCCGTCGAGCTGGGTGGCGGAGACCCCTCCCTCATCCCGGCCGTTGCCGAGGGACGTGCCGGTGTCCAGGACGAAGGCTCGCAGCTCGTCGCGCTCGCGTTGGCGGGGGCACCCCTCGAGGGTCGCGACGAGCTCTGGCTCGACCTCTGCTCAGGACCCGGCGGGAAGACCGCCCTCCTGGCCGCGATCGCTGCCGAGCGAGGCGCGACGGTGCTCGCCAACGAGCGCCAGCACCACCGCGCGCAGCTGGTGGCGCGCGGCACCCGCGCGTCGTCCGCCGGTCTCGCCGGAGTGGTCACGGGAGACGGACTCCGTCCGGCCTGGGCGCCGGAGACCTTCGACCGGATCCTGGTCGATGCTCCGTGCTCCGGTCTGGGTGCCCTGCGTCGTCGCCCCGAGGCGCGGTGGCGCAAGACCGCGGGCGAGATCGAGGAGCTCCTGCCGCTCCAGCGCGCGTTGCTTGCGACGGCCCTCGACTCGGTCCGCCCGGGTGGCGTGGTCGTCTACGCGACGTGCTCTCCCGTGCTTGCCGAGACGACGGGCGTTGTCGACGCCGTGATCGGCGCTCGTGACGACGTCGTCCTCGAGCGCACCGAGCAGCTGTGGCCGCACCGCGACAACACCGACGCGATGTTCCTGGCCGTCCTCCGGCGCGGCTGATCGCTAGGTTGGGCGCATGGCCAGCCCGTTCGTGGAGATCGAGGTCGACGACCGCGTCGTCAAGGTGACCAACCCGGATCGGGTCTATTTCCCGATGACGGGAGCGACCAAGCTCGACCTGGTGGAGTACTACCTCGCGGTCGGCGACGGCATCGTCAACGCCCTGCGCGAGCGGCCCTGCATGCTGCACCGGTTCCCGAAGGGACTCGAGGGCGACAAGGTCCACCAGAAGCGGATCCCCGCCGGCGCTCCGCCCTGGGTCGAGACCGTCCAGCTCTACTTCCCGCGGTGGGGCCGCACGGCCGACGAGCTGTGCGTCACCGAGCTGGCGCAGGTGATCTGGGCGACGCAGATGTCGACGGTTGAGTTCCACCCGTGGAACAGCCGTCGCGCCGACACCGAGAAGCCGGACGAGTGGCGCATCGACCTCGACCCGGGACCGGAGTGCGACTGGGCGACGGTCCAGCGGGTCGCCGGCGTGACCCGCGAGGTGCTCGACGAGCTGGGCGCGGTCGGGTTCCCCAAGACCAGCGGCGGCTCGGGTCTGCACATCTACGTCCGGATCCCGCCCGACCACGGCTTCCAGGACGTACGCCGCGCAGCGCTCGCCTTCGCCCGTGAGGTCGAACGGCGCGCGGGTGGCGAGGTCACGACTGCCTGGTGGCGCAAGGACCGCGACCCGTCGCAGCTCTTCGTGGACTACAACCAGAACGCCCGCGACCACACCATCGCCGCGGCGTACTCGGTGCGGGGTGTGGCCAACGGCAGGGTCTCGGCGCCGGTGCTCTGGGCGGAGATACCCGAGTGCGAGCCGGACGACTTCACGATGGACACGATGCCGGAGCGGTTCGCCGAGATCGGCGACCTGCACGCGAGCATCGACGACCACCCGTTCGACATCGCACCGCTGCTCGCGTGGGCGGACCGCGACGAGGCGGCGGGTGAGCAGGCTCCCGTCGAGCCCGATGCGGGCTAGTCCCAGAAGCAGAGCTTCTTGCCGACGTCCTTGGCCTTGTCGACAGCTGCGTCCTTGACGTCGTCAGCCTTGTCGAGTGCTGCGTCGCCCGCGTCCGCGACTGCGCCGGCGGCATCGCCGACGGCATCGCCCACGTCCTCGGCGACATCGAGGACGTCGTCGACTGCTTCGACTGCGGCGTCGGCCGTTGCCTTGCCTGCCCGGGTGGTGGCGAAGGCTCCGGCGGCGCCCCCGACGAGTCCGCCAACGGCGGTCCCGACGCCCGGGCAGATCATGGTCCCGATCGAGCCGCCGATCTGGGTGCCGACGATGCCGCCGGCAATGGCTGATCCGCCCTCGACCGCCCCACGGACCGCGGTCCGTCCGATGTGGTCTGCCGTGCTCAGGTTGGGATCGTCCGCATCTGCCTGCCATTGGTGTTTCGCTGAGAACCCCACGGCCAGCGCCTTGCCCACCGGACCCGTGACGGCACCGACGAGCTTCCACCGGCTGGCGTCGGCGACGACCGGATCGAGCAGCTCCAGTCGTGCGAGCCTCGCCGTGGCCGCGAAGTCAGCCGCGGCACTGGTCAGGCGGTAGACGTGCTTGAGGCGGTCCGCGGTGTCCGGGGCGTCGGGCGGCAGGAAGCCGACCTTCTCGAGAACGTCCTCCACGAGGCACTCTCCGCGGCTCGCGTCGACGGCTGCCCGGAGCGTGGTGTGGGCGGCTGCCTCGCGCTGGCGGGCCGCATCGACGGCCGCGCACGCCCGGCTCCTGGCATCCGTGATGTCGAACGGCAGGTAGGTCACCTCGATCGCCGTCGGCGTGCTGGGCACCCCCGCCGCAAGGGCCTCCGATCTCGCTTGCTCCATCTGCGCTCTGACCGACTCGACCTCATCAGCGAACTCCTCGACTGCCCCCGCGAGGGCGTGGGTCCTCGCGGCGAGCTCGTCGAGCGCCGCGGCATCGCATCTGCGCTGCACCTCGAACGCCTGCCTGGCCCGGCCTGCCCAGGTGCTTCCACCTGACGGATCCGCGTCGCGCACGCGGACGGCAACGTCCCGCGCCTGGGCAGCGATGGCGCGAAGGTGGGCTGCAGTGGCCCGGCATGCTGTCGGCTCGCCGCCGACGAGGGTGGACAGCATCGTCATGGGTGGGCCCGCCCGGTGGACAAGCCGCCCGCAATGGTCAGGCCGGTTGCGCTGTCGGTCGCCGCATAGCTGGTCGCCGTGCCCCGCAGCGCGCCCGCGAGCGCCTCCAGGCGGACCACCGCGCTCGTCGCCTGCCCGCCGAGATCGCGCAGCCCGCCGCCCAGCTCGGATGTCGAGGTCCCCGCGTCAGGGGAGAGGGCGCCCACGGCTCGGGCCGCGTCCGCGAGGGCCGGAACCAACGACGCCACGAGATCGGCGACCGCTTCGATCGCGGCAGGGTCAGCGCTGAATCCATCCATGTCCGGGGATACCCATCCCTTGCCTCCCCCCAACGGGTGATGCGGGGCGCCTGTGGAGAACCCCTACGATTCTCGGCATGGGCCACATCCAGATCACGCCGTCGATCCTCAACTCCGACCTCGCCAACCTCGGCGCGGAGGTCCGGCGCATCGGCAGCGCGGACTGGGTGCACGTGGACGTCATGGACAACGCGTTCGTCCCCAACCTGACGCTCGGTCTCCCCGTCATCGAGAGCCTGCGCAAGCACACGGACACGCCGTTCGACGCGCACCTGATGATCGAGGACCCGGACCGCTGGGCTCCGGCGTACGCCGAGGTCGGCTGTGGTTCGGTCACCTTCCACGTGGAGGCGGCCAAGGCCCCCGTGCGGCTGGCGCGTGAGATCCGCAAGCAGGGCGCCCGGGCGAGCATGGCGCTGAAGCCCGCCACGCCGATCGAGCCCTACGAGGACCTGCTCCCGGAGCTCGACATGCTGCTGATCATGACCGTCGAGCCGGGCTTCGGCGGCCAGAAGTTCCTCGACCTGTGCCTGCCCAAGATCCGTCGCGCCCGGGCGATGATGGACAAGCACGGCATCGAGACCTGGCTCCAGGTCGACGGTGGCGTCTCGCTCGAGACGATCGAGCGCTGCGCCGAGGCCGGCGCCGACGTCTTCGTGGCGGGCAGCGCCGTCTACTCGGCGGCTGACCCGGACAAGATGGTCGCCGAGCTGCGCGCTGCCGCGGAGGCAGTCGCAACCGTCCGCTAGGATTCCTCCGACGAGTTGACACTCGCGTGCTCTGGGGGCGGTGAAAATCCGCACCGGCGGTTAAAGTCCGCGACCCGGCCGCATCCAGCGGCCGGTTGATCAGGTGAAATTCCTGGACCGACGGTCAAAGTCCGGATGGAAAGATGCACGCGGCGTGGCTGACCGCCCGGTTTCGAGGCAGCGCCCTGAGCGCTCCCGGCGCCAGTCGGAGGCCCACGTTCGCAGCCCCTGGAGTCCGTGACCGGACCGGAGAAGGGGCGCCACCATGACGTTCACCGCTGCCGAGCAGCACGCGATGCAGCGCGCGCTCGAGCTGGCCGCGACCCCCGGCGTACCCCTCGGACCGAACCCGCGGGTCGGGTGCGTCCTGCTCGCAGCCGACGGCACGACGCTGGCCGAGGGATTCCACCTCGGTGCCGGTACGCCGCACGCCGAGGCCGCTGCCCTCGCCACCGCTCGCGAGGCGGGCGTCGATGTCCGTGGCGCGACCGCGGTCGTCACCCTCGAACCGTGCAACCACACCGGCCGGACCGGACCCTGCGCCCTGGCACTCGTCGAAGCCGGTGTGTCCCGCGTGGTCTTCGCCACCGGTGACCGCAACCCGGTGGCCGTCGGGGGAGCGGAGACCCTCCGTGCCGCCGGCATCGAGGTCGAGTCCGGCCTCCTGGAGTCGGAGTCGCGCGAGCTCAACCGTGTGTGGGCCTTCGCGGTGGAGCACCAGCGGCCGTTCGTCACCTGGAAGTTCGCCACCTCGCTGGACGGCCGCAGCGCCGCGATGGACGGCACCTCCAAGTGGATCACCTCCGCTGCCGCACGCCAGGACACCCACCGGCTCAGGGCGCTCGCGGACACCGTCCTGGTCGGCACCGGCACCGTCCTCGCGGACGACCCGCAGCTCACGGTCCGAGACGCCGACGAGGTGGCGCTCCCGGACCAGCCGCTGCGCGCGGTCATGGGCCTGCGCGAGCTGCCGGCACGCGCGCGGATCTTCGACGGCAGCGCCGGCACCACTCACCTGCGCATGCACGATCCCCGCGAGGCGTTGGCCCAGCTGTTCGCCCGCGACCGCCAGCACGTCTTCCTTGAAGGCGGGCCGACGCTGGCAGCCGCGTTCTTCAAAGCAGGCCTGGTCGACGAGGTCGTCGCGTACGTCGCGCCCGTCCTCCTCGGCACCGGGCGGAATGCGGTGGCCGACCTGGGCATTGAGACCATCGCCGACGCGCGTCACCTGAGGGTCACGGACGTGGCCGTGCTCGAGGCGGTCGGCCAGGACACCTGCGTCCGCATCACGATGTCCACAGCGAGCACCCACCCGGAAGGCAACTGACATGTTCACCGGCATCATCGAGGAACTCGGCACCGTCGAGGCCGTCGAGCAGCAGAGCGACGCCATCCGGCTCTCGATCCGTGCGGCCACGGTGCTCGAGGGCACCGGCCTTGGTGACTCGATCGCGGTCAACGGCTGCTGCCTGACCGTCGTCACCGTCGACGACGGGGTCTGGACGGCCGACGTCATGCAGGAGTCGCTCGACAAGACGTCCATCGGCGACGTGCGCCCCGGCGACGTCGTGAACCTCGAGCGCGCCGTCACCGCCGACAAGCGCCTTGGTGGCCACATCGTCCAGGGCCACGTCGACGCCGTCGGCACCGTCGTGTCCCGCACGCCGAGCGAGCACTGGGAGGTCGTGGAGCTCGAGGTGCCCGAGGGCCTCACTCGCTACCTCGTAGACAAGGGCTCGATCACGATCGACGGCGTCTCGCTGACGGTCGTCGAGACCCGCGACAACCGCTTCACCGTCAGCCTCATCCCCGAGACCCTCGCCCGGACGACGATGGGCCGGCGCCAGCCGGGGGACCGGGTCAACCTCGAGGTCGACGTCATCGCCAAGCACGTGGAGAAGCTGCTGAGCAGCGCCAACCTCCTCAACCAGCAGAGCCTGGACAAGCTCATGAAGGAGTCGAAGAAGTGAGCACCGAAGAAGCGCCGTTCATCCCGGAGGGCGCCGCGCCCGGCGACGCCCAGCACGGCGGGGTCCGGCTGGACACCGTCGAGCGTGCGATCGCTGACATCGCTGCCGGCAAGGCTGTCGTGGTCGTTGACGACGAGGGCCGCGAGAACGAGGGCGACATCATCTTCGCCGCCGCGAAGGCCACCCCCGAGCTGATGGCGTTCACGATCCGCCACTCGAGCGGCGTGATCTGTGCGCCGATGCCGGCGGACATGCTCGACCGGCTCGAGATCCCGCTCATGACGCCGCACAACCGCGACGCCTATCGCACGGCGTACACGATCTCGGTCGATGCCCGCGATGGCACCTCGACCGGCATCAGCGCCGCGGACCGCGCCCACACCGTCAAGGTGCTCGCCGACTCCGCGACGGAGCCGTGGGAGCTGACCCGTCCGGGCCACGTCTTCCCGCTGCGCTACCGCGATGGGGGTGTGCTCGTACGCCGCGGCCACACCGAGGCCGCCGTCGACCTCGCCAAGCTGGCCGGTCTGACGCCCGTCGGTGTCCTGGTCGAGGTCGTCAACGACGATGGCACGATGAAGCGCGCGGCCGAGCTGCGCGAGTTCGCCGATGAGCACGGCCTCGCGATGATCTCGATCGAGGACCTGGTCCGCTACCGCCGTCGGCACGAGGTGCTCGTCGAGCGCGTCGCCGAGACTCGCCTGCCCACCAAGCACGGTGAGTTCACCGCCTTCGGCTACCGGATCACCATCGACGACTCCGAGCACATGGCGCTGGTGTACGGCGACATCTCCGCCGCGGCTGACGGCACACGCGAGCCCGTGCTCACCCGCGTCCACAGCGAGTGCCTCACCGGAGACGTCTTCGGCAGCGAGCGGTGCGACTGCGGCCCGCAGCTCGAGGAGTCGCTGAAGCTGATCGCCGAGGAGGGTCGCGGTGTCGTGGTCTACCTCCGCGGGCACGAGGGCCGCGGGATCGGCCTGGCTGCGAAGCTGCAGGCCTATGCCCTCCAGGAGAACGGTCGCGACACCGTCGACGCGAACCTCGATCTCGGGCTTCCGGCTGACGCGCGCCACTATGGCACCGCCACGCAGATCCTCCGTGACCTCGGTATCGAGGAGGTCCGGCTGATCACCAACAACCCGGACAAGTGCGCGAGCCTGAGCGACTTCGGCATCGCCGTCACCGACCGCGTCGCCTTGAACACCCACGTCAACGAGAACAACGTGGCCTACCTGCGCACCAAGCGCGACCGCATGGGCCACACCATCGACCTGGACGTCCCCGTCACCTTGGAAGCACTGGAGGGCAACTCATGAGCGGCGCTGGCGCACCCACCACCGAGCCCATCGACTGCAGCGACCTGCGGGTGGCCGTCATCGCCGGCACCTGGCACGAGGAAGTCACCGCGGGCTTGCTCGCCGGTGCCGAGCGCTGCCTCGCGGCGTACTCCGTCACGGGCGCGACCTTCATCCGGGTCCCCGGTGCCTTCGAGCTCCCGGTCGTCGCCCGCGAGCTCGCCCTCAAGGGGTACGACGCGGTCGTGGCCTTCGGCGTGGTCATCCGGGGCGGCACGCCGCACTTCGACTTTGTCTGCAACGCCGCCACCGACGGCCTGACCCGCGTCGCACTCGACACGGGCGTCCCGATCGGATTCGGCGTCCTCACCTGTGACACCGACGAGCAGGCGCTGGACCGTGCCGGCCTGCCCGAGGCTCCTGGTCGTCCGGCGTC
Source organism: Nocardioides cavernaquae (assembly GCF_003600895.1). Lineage (NCBI taxonomy): Bacteria > Bacillati > Actinomycetota > Actinomycetes > Propionibacteriales > Nocardioidaceae > Nocardioides > Nocardioides cavernaquae. Next base: position 3,039,634 of record NZ_QYRP01000002.1, on the reverse strand, counting down.
CAAGGAGGACAAGGGCTGGGAGGCGACCTCGGCCGCCCTGGTCACCGCGCAAATGCTCAAGCAGATCAGGCGCGGCTACCCGAGCTGAGTCGCTTGCCGCGATCCGGCCTGGTTCCGCTGGGCTGAACTCACGCGGTTGAAGCCCCCGTTTCCGCTGCCGTTCGGCAGAGGCGCGGGGGCTTTGCCGTCTCCTTGGTGTTGGTGCCAATGCGCTCGCCGATACGCCCGGAATTGGTACCAACACCAAGGACTCGGGGCGCGCCCGCCCCGCCTGCCTGGCTGCCCGCCGGCGTGCCCGCCCCGGCAAGCTCCTCTATCGCGAGCAGCGAGTGTGGGGCCTGGTGGTCCGCCCGATGTTCGGCACCGATGAGCCTGAGCACACGCTGCAGCCGGCCGCACTCGTCATCCGGACAGGACCACGGCGACCCGATGAGCAATCCGGGTGCGGCTGGTCGGGAGTGGACCTCGCCGCTCCGATCGAGGACCAGTTCGAAGCAGTACGGCGCACGAGAGCCATGACGATTGCCATGTATGCGACGGCCGCCATCGCCCGCCACACCCATGGCAGTTTTCCTCTCGTGGTCACCGTCAGCAGCTTCGTCGCGCTCGGAGCGGATGTCGTGGCAATTGACGTGACAGGAGGACGGACCGTGCTCACGTTGCGGCCGCCGGGGGACTGGTTCGACCTACTGGTCGGTGCCCGGCTCGACAGCGGGTCGGGGTCGGAGCGGCGCTGGTTGAGCCTCTGGTGAGCCCGCCGGACGGACCGCACGCAACCGTCGCCCCGCCACGCCGGTAGTCTTGTCGCCCGTGAAGACGTTCGAGGAGCTGTGGGCCGAGCTCAATGAGAAGGCCCGCACCCGACCCGAGGGATCCGGCACCGTGGCGCAGCTGGACGCCGGGGTCCATGCGATCGGCAAGAAGCTGATCGAGGAGGCCGCCGAGTCCTGGATGGCCGCCGAGTTCGAGGGCAAGGATGCGGCGGCGCTGGAGATCAGCCAGCTGCTGTACCACGCCCAGGTGCTCATGATCGCGACCGGTCTGACCCTCGACGACGTCTACACCCACCTCTGAGGAACCCCCATGTCTGAGTTTGCCCAGGAGCGCCTGCTCCGCATCGCCGTGCCGAACAAGGGCGCGCTCTCCACGTCGGCGTCCGAGATGCTCAAGGAGTCCGGCTACCGCCAGCGCTCCGACAGCAAGGAACTCGCACTGACCGACGTGGAGAACGAGGTCGAGTTCTTCTACCTGCGTCCGCGCGACATCGCGTTGTACGTCGGCGAGGGCACGCTCGACGTCGGCATCACCGGCCGGGACCTGCTGCAGGACTCCGGTGCGCACGCCGACGAGGTGCTGAGCCTCGGATTCGGGCGTTCGAAGTTCCACTTCGCCGGTCCGGCAGGCAAGTACGCCGACCTGGGTGAGCTCGAGGGCAAGCGGATCGCCACGTCGTACGTCGGTGTGGTCGAGAAGTGGCTTGCCGAGAAGGGCATCAACGCCAGCGTGACCCGGCTCGACGGCGCGGTCGAGACCAGCATCCAGCTCGGTGTCGCCGACGTGATCGCCGATGTCGTCGAGACCGGCAGCACGCTGCGTGCGGCGGGGCTGGCCACCTTCGGCGAGGTCATCCTCGAGTCCGAGGCTGTGCTGATCACCCGCCAGGGCGCTCCGCTCCCGGTCGGCTTCGATGTCTTCCTGCGTCGCCTCGAAGGCGTCCTCGTCGCGCGCAGCTACGTGATGATGGACTACGACATCCGCGTCGACCAGGTCGACGCCGCGACGAAGCTGACCCCCGGCATCGAGAGCCCGACGGTCTCGCCGCTGCACCGCGAGGGCTGGGTCGCCGTGCGCGCCATGGTGCCGCGCAAGGGCTCGCAGCGACTGATGGACGAGCTCTACAGCCTGGGCGCCCGCGGGATCCTGCTCACCGACATCTCCGCCTGCCGGCTCTGAGGTCGCACCCGTGAGCGCATCGACCGACGGCGTGACGCTGCCCCACACGTGGCGCCCCTTCGGCGTTCGCATGGCGGGCATCGTGTTCGGCACTGCCCTCGCGATCGTGTGCGCAGCGGCCTGGATCTCGTTCCCTGCGAGCGTGAAGGCCGAGTTCACGATCCTGCAGGGGTTGACGACGCTGCTGCTGATCGGCCTGTTCGCCGCTGCGGAGTACGGCGTGATGCGGAGTCGGGCGGTCGCCACCGAGACCGGTCTGCTGGTCGTCAACGGCTACCGCCAGCACCGGTTCGTGTGGGCGCAGGTCGTGGCGGTGCACATGCCGCCCGGCGCTCCGTGGGCGGTGCTCGACCTGGATGATGGCGAGACCTGCTCGGTGATGGCGATCCAGGGCTCCGACGGCGCCCGTGCCAAGCGCGCGGTCCGCGAGCTCCGCGCGCTGCTTCCCTCGGGCTGACGTGCCGGGCCGCTCGCGGCCACGCGTCAGAGCGCCCGGATGCCCCACACGGCCGAGAACGTCTCGTCCGGCTCGACGACCACGAGGTCCTCGCCGGTGTTGAACGCGTTGGCGTTGGCGGTCATCGGCTCGACCGCCAGCGAACGCCGGTCGTGGCCGGCGACGTCGTCGGCGGAGTAGACCTGCAGCCACCGGTGCTGCTCGTCGACCCAGAGCACCATCGCGGCGCGGTCACCGCGCAGCAGCACCTCGGCACGACCGTCGCGGCCGCGACGGAGGTCGGTGAACGCGTCGTTGAAGACGGTGTCCTTGAGCGGACGCGAGACCCGGAAGTCGTACGGCGTGCCCTCGACGTCCGTGCGCCCCGTCGGCAGCAGGCGCTCGGGATCGGCCAGCCCGCGGGTCGACGCGGGGAGCACGAGCTCGCAGTCGTCGAGCCGGGTGCCGACGGTCAGGTAGGGGTGCGCGCCCGAGGCGTAGGGGGCCGCGGCGTCGGAGAGGTTGGTCGCGCTCTGCGTGACGGTCAGGCCGTCGGCGGACACGTCGTACTGGACGTGGAGGTCGAGCGTCCACGGGTAGCCGGTCTGCGCCATCAGGCGGTAGGTCAGCGACACGCTCGTTGCGGTGTGCTCCTCCACGGACCAGGCTGCCCAGCGGACCAGCCCGTGCGAGGCGTTGCTGCGCTTCGGCTCGGTCAGTGCGAGCTGCTGCGCGCTCCCCTCGAAGGTGTAGCGGCCGTCCTCGATCCGGTTGGGCCAGGGCATCAGCAGCTGGCCACGACCGCCGGAGGCCATTTCGTCGTCGGCAAACCCGTCGACCAGGTCGACACCGTCGAAGGAGAGGTGTCGCAACGCGGCGCCGCTCTCGGTGATGACCGCGCGGTAGCCACCGGCGGTGATCTCGAACTGTTCTCCCGAGGGCATGAGCATGGCGATCACCCTAGGACGATGTCGGCCCGCTCCCGGGCGGCGTCCACGGCGTAGTGCATCGCCTCATCGCGTTGCCAGGCACGCAATTGCTCCTCGTACGCCGCGCCGTCGCGGTCGATGGCCCGCGCCAGGCCGACCTCGGGGGAGACGTCCAGCCAGACCAGGGTCGTGATCAGCTCTGCGAACCGGCGGCTGCCGCTGCCGACCCCTTCGAGCACGAGAAGGGACGTCGGCGCGACGAAGACGTCCTCCGCCCAGTCGTCGGCCCGCCAGTCATAACGCCGGAACTGCCCGGGGTGACCGGCAGCAAGGGGGAGCAGCAGGCCCGCGAGCGACTCGGCCAGGCGGGGGAGCCCGGACCACCCGGCGTACATGTCGTCGAGGTGGACCACGGTGCTGGTCTGCGCGAGCTCCGCGATCGCTGCGGCCAGGGTGCTCTTGCCCGAACCCGAGGGCCCGTCGATGGCGAGCAGCCGCCCTGCTCCGAGGGTCGGTGGGTGCGACATCGCGAGGGTCAACACGGCGCGGGCGGGCTCGCGGGCAATTTCGGGTGACATCGTGGGCCAGCCTAGGGTGGCGCCATGGTCTTCCAGGATCGGTTCGCAGGCGCCCGCCTCCAGGAGGTGGCCTTCCCCGACGACAAGGGTGATGCGTCGGCCGAGCTCACCGCGGCGCTCGCGGCGTACTCGGCTGACCCCGAAGCGTTCACCGGCGTACTCCGGGCGCTGCAGTCCGCGCGGTTGCTGGTCCCTGTCGTGGCGCTGCTCGGCGAGGTCGAGTACGACGAGAAGGGGCTGGCGCACGACAAGTCGAGCGACATGGCGGCGGTGCTGATCGAGAACCCGGCGGGGGAGCGGGCGCTGCTCGCGTTCACCAGCACGGAGGCGCTGCAGGCGTGGAACCCCGAGGCACGGCCGGTGCCGGTGCCCAGCGCCGGGGCCGCGCAGTCGGCGCTGCAGGACAACGCGGTCGCCCTGCTGATCGACACCGCTGGCCCGGTCCGGGCAGTGGTGAGCGGGCCTGACCTGGTCGGCCTTGCCGCCGGCTGGACCCTCGCCGAGCTGGACGGCGAGTCCGTCTGGCTGAAGCCCGCCGACGACTGACCCTTGGGGCGCCTGGGTTGGATCGATGGGGCGGGTGCCGCGCCAATTCGGAGAATCCGCGCCCTGCCGCTAGTCTTGTCCGTGACCGATCTGCACCACCGTGCCCGCAAGGGCGTCGGAGATGCAGATCCACCAAGCGGAGGCCCAGGCTTCCCACCCGCATCGATCGAAACAGGTCGTCGGGTCCGGTCCCGCAGAGGCGGCGTGCGAGAGCACACAACTTCTGCGTGAGGGTGTGCCCTGCATTTCGAGGGATGCGCTCCATGACTGGCCTTCGCTTGCAAGCGGAGGCCCTTTTTCTTTCCTCCGGGTTGGCAAGCAATCCCAATCATCAGGAGGACACATCAGCACCGAGCTGCGCATCAACGACCGGATCCGGGTTCCCGAGGTCCGCCTCGTTGGACCCAATGGCGAAACGGTCGGCATCGTGCCCACGCACGAGGCATTGAAGCTCGCTCAGGAGGCTGACCTCGACCTCGTCGAGATCGCCCCTCAGGGCAAGCCGCCCGTCTGCAAGCTCATGGACTACGGGAAGTTCAAGTACGAGGCTGCCCAGAAGGCCCGTGAAGCCCGTCGAAACCAGACGAACGTCATCATCAAGGAGATGAAGCTTCGTCCGAAGATCGACGCCCACGACTACGAGACCAAGAAGGGCCACGTCGTTCGCTTCCTTCGCGCGGGCGACAAGGTCAAGATCACGATCATGTTCCGTGGTCGTGAGCAGCACCGCCCGGAGCTTGGTTTCCGCCTCCTGCAGAAGCTGGCTGAAGACGTCCAGGAGCTCGGCTTCGTGGAGTCCTCGCCCAAGCAGGACGGCCGCAACATGATCATGGTGCTCGGCCCGCACAAGAAGAAGGCCGACGCCAAGGTCGAGCTCGAAGCTGAAAAGCAGGAGCGCATGGCCGAGCGTGAAGCCGACGCCCAAGAGGTGCGCGCCGAGCGCGTCGCCACCCAGCCGACGCCGTCCTCCGAAAAGAAGGCGAAGCGGGCCAACGAGGCCCTCGACCCCGACATCGACCTCTGACGAGACCAGTAGAGATAGAGAGCAAAGAGATGCCGAAGAACAAGACGCACTCCGGTGCCAAGAAGCGCTTCAAGGTGACGGGCTCCGGCAAGATCCTGCGCGAGCAGGCCGGCAAGCGCCACAACCTCGAGAAGAAGGCCACCAAGGTCACCCGCCGCCTTTCCGGCACGGTGGAAGTGGCCAAGGCCGACGTTCCGCGCGCCAAGAAGATGCTGGGTCTCTGACCTTCTGCAGTCTGGCCGTAGTCCGGCCTTCCCCCTGATTTTTTGAGCACCAAGGAGCACTGAAATGGCACGCGTCAAGCGGGCGGTAAACGCCCAGAAGAAGCGCCGGGTCGTCCTCGAGCGGGCGTCCGGCTACCGCGGACAGCGTTCGCGCCTGTACCGCAAGGCGAAGGAGCAGGTCACCCACTCCCTCGTCTACAGCTACAACGACCGCCGCAAGAACAAGGGCAACTTCCGCAAGCTGTGGATCCAGCGCATCAACGCCGCGGCTCGCGCCGAGGGCATGACCTACAACCGCTTCATCCAGGGCCTGAACCTGGCTGGCGTCGAGGTCGACCGCAAGATCCTGGCCGACCTGGCCGTCAACGACGCTCCGGCGTTCTCGGCTCTGGTTGCCGCTGCGAAGGCTGCTCTGCCGGCCGACGTGAACGCTCCGGCCTCCGCCTGAGCTTCGCTCGCAATTCACTGACGTGGCGAGCTTCCCTGCCGAACCCCTGACCTCGGGCAACACCCGGGTCAAGGAGGCACGGAAGCTCGCCCGTCGTGCTTCCCGGACCGAAACGCGGCGATTCCTCGCCGACGGTCCGAAGGCAGTCGAGGGCGCGCTGACGGTTGAAGGCTGCGTCATCGAGATCTTCGCGACCCCCGCCGCCACCGAGCAGTACGCCGCGCTGGCGGCCACCGCCGCCGGCCTGCCGGATGTCCCGTGGACGCTGGTCGACGACCGTGCGCTCGCATCGCTCTCCGACGCGGTCACCCCGGCCGGAGTCATCGCCGTCTGCCGGTTCATCGACCGCCCGCTCGACCACGTGCTGTCACCGGTCGATCGGCCCGCGCCCCGCCTGGTGGTCATCTGCTCCGACGTGCGCGATCCCGGCAACGCCGGCACGGTGATCCGCACGGCCGACGCAGCCGGGGCCGATGCCGTGATCCTGGCCGGCGACGCGGTCGACCTCTACAACCCGAAGACGGTCCGGGCCTCCGTCGGCTCGGTGTTCCACCTGCCCGTGGCCATCGAGCGTGATCCGCTGGCGGCCGTGCGCGCCTCGCAGGCTGCCGGACTCGGCGTACTTGCTGCCGACATGGACGGACGCACGCTCTTCGAGGCCGATGACCTGCTGGCGGCTCCGACGGCGTGGCTTCTCGGCAACGAGGCCTGGGGCATCCCGGCCGAGCTGCGCGATGCTGCCGACGAGGTGGTCAGCATCCCGATCTTCGGCCAGGCCGAGAGCCTGAACCTGGCGACGGCGGCGGCCGTGTTCCTCTACGCGTCGGCCCGAGCCCAGCGCTGACCCGCTCGCCCTCCCGTGAGGCGATGACGCACGACACCGGTGAGGCCCGCATGCCCTAGCGTGGGCGCGTGGACCTTCTCGATGCGTTGCCGGACGGCGTGGTGATCGCCGACGGCGCGGGCCGGGTGGTGCGGGTCAACGACCGCGCCGCCCGCATGCTCCACGTCGATGGCGGGGTGGCCGCCGGCCAGCCGCTCGCCGACGTACTCCTGCTGCAGGACACCGAGGCCCGCACCTGGAGCGAGTTCAACCAGCCGTGGTCGGGGCTGCACACGCGGACCGGTGTGCCCGAGCAGTCCTGGATCCTGCCGGACGGCAGCGAGGTGCTCGTCGCGGCACGGATCCACCGCGAGGGTCGCGAGATCATCCAGATCGCGGTGACGCTGCGCTCAGGACGGGGACGGGCCCGCCTCGACCGGGAGCGGTCCGATCTCGTCGCCACCGTCGCCCACGAGCTGCGCTCGCCGCTGACCGGTGTGAAGGGCTTCGTGCAGGCGCTCATCAACCGCTGGGACAAGCTCAACGACGACCAGAAGAAGCTCATGCTCGCCACCGTCCACTCGGACGCGGACCGGTTGAGCCGGCTGATCGCGGAGCTGCTCGACGTCGCGCGCATCGACACCGGTCGGCTCCAGCTCTACCCGCGCGCCTGTGCGCCCGAGCTGCTCGTGGGGCGTGTGGTCGAGTCCGTGCGACAGGGCACGTCCCGTCCGGTCGAGCTCGAGGTCGACGACGATCTTCCCGAGGTGCTGGCTGATCCCGACAAGTTCACCCAGGTCGTGACCAACCTGGTCGAGAACGCGGTGCGGCACGGCGACGGCACCGTCACGGTCCGCCTCCAGGAGATCCCGGCGTGGGCCGATTTTCCCGGCCTCCAGCTCACCGTCGATGACCAGGGCACCGGCATCCCGGACACGATCCGGCAACGGGTCTTCACGAAGTTCTGGAAGCACGGAGAGCGTGGTGGGTCGGGTCTCGGCATGTACCTCGTCAACGGGCTGGTCCGCGCCCACGGGGGGCAGGTCGAGATCGAGGACGCTCCCGGTGGCGGCGCGCGGATCGTCATCCTCTGGCCCTCCGCTCGCGACTAGCCAGACGGGTTGGATTGCGACCGGGCCTGAAACCCGGTCGGAGCCGGCCCTCCGGACCTCCTAGACTTGGCCGGTATTTCCCACCTCCTGCGCCCGAAAGGCAGTCATGTCGGGACCGAACACCGAGTACGACCCTGTCGAGGTCACGCCGCTGCGTGCTGACGAGGTCGAGGCGATGCGCGACGCCGCACTGGCCGCCATCGCTGCCGCCGCCGACCTCGAGGAGCTGAAGCAGGCGCGCCTCGACCACGCCGGCGACCGCTCGCCCCTCGCGCTGGCCAACCGCGAGATCGGTGCCCTTCCGCCGCAGGCGCGCAAGGAGGCCGGCGCCCGCGTTGGCCAGGCCCGTGGTGCTGTGAACAAGGCGCTCGGTGAGCGCACCGGAGTGCTCGAGGCCGAGCACGAGGAGCGGATGCTGGTCGAGGAGACCGTCGACGTGACGCTCCCGACCTCCCGCCGTGCCCCGGGCACGCGCCACCCGATCACCACCCTCTCCGAGCGCATCGCCGACGTCTTCGTCGCCATGGGGTGGGAGGTGGCCGAGGGCCCGCAGGTCGAGGCCGAGTGGCTCAACTTCGACGCACTCAACCTCGGTGCCGACCACCCGGCCCGCACCATGCAGGACACGTTCTGGCTCGAGCCGGCTGTGGCTGCCCTCGTGCTGCGCACGCACACCTCGCCGGTCCAGGCCCGCACGATGCTGACCCGCACACCCCCGATCTACGTCGTCTGCCCGGGTCGGGTCTATCGCACCGACGAGATCGACGCGACGCACTCCCCGGTGTTCCACCAGGTCGAGGGCCTCGTGATCGACAAGGGCATCACCATGGCCCACCTGAAGGGCTCGCTCGACCACTTCGCGGCTGCCATGTTCGGCGAGGGCATCTCGACGCGGTTCCGTCCGTCGTACTTCCCCTTCACCGAGCCGTCCGCCGAGGTCGACCTGGTCTGCTTCGTGTGCCGCAACGGCGACGCCAGCGACCCGGCCGACTGCCGCACGTGTCGCGGCGAGGGCTGGATCGAGTGGGGCGGCTGCGGTGTCGTGAACCCGCGCGTCCTGGTCGCCTGCGGCGTGGACCCCGACGTCTACACCGGCTTCGCGTTCGGCATGGGCATCGACCGCACGTTGATGTTCCGCCACAACGTCGAGGACCTGCGCGACGTCTTCGAGGGAGACGTCCGCTTCGCTGCTGCTTTTGGAGTCGAGATCTGATGAAGGCCCCCGTTTCCTGGATCAAGGAGTACGTCGACCTTCCGGACGCCGTCTCGGTTGACGACCTCACGCACCGGCTCACCGCCCTCGGTCTCAAGCTCGAGGCGCTGGAGGCACCCGGTGACGCGATCACCGGCCCGCTCGTCGTCGGCCGTGTGCTGACGCTCGAGAAGGAGCCGCAGAAGAACGGCAAGGTCATCAACTGGTGCACCGTCGACGTTGGCCAGGCCAACGGATCCGGTGAACCGCAGGGGATCATCTGCGGCGCCCACAACTTCGTGGTCGGGGACCTGGTCGTCGTGGTCCTTCCCGGCGCTGTGCTTCCCGGTGGCTTCGCGATCTCCGAGCGCAAGACCTACGGTCACCTGTCCGCCGGCATGATCTGCTCGCGTTCCGAGCTGGGACTCCCGGCTGACGGCGACGGCATCATCGTGCTGCACGCCGATTCGGCCAAGCCTGGCGACGAGGCGTTCCCGCTGCTCGGCCTGGATGACCCGGTCATCGAGTTCGAGATCAACCCGGACCGCGCCTACGCCCTCTCGATCCGCGGCATCGCCCGCGAGGCGGCGCTCGGCTTCGACGCTCCCTTCACCGACCCGGCAGCGCGCGAGATCCCGGAGCCCGGGATCGACGGCTACCCGGTTGTCGTGTCCGACACCGAGGGCTGCCCGGTCTTCGTGACCCGCACGGTCACCGGGTTCGACCCGGCCGCGACCACGCCGGACTGGATGGCGCGTCGCCTCGAGCAGTGCGGCATGCGCCCGATCTCGCTCGGCGTCGACATCTCCAACTACGTGATGCTCGAGCTCGGGCAGCCCAACCACTGCTACGACGCCGACAAGCTGGCCGGCCCGATCCAGGTCCGTCGCGCCACTGCTGGCGAGAAGCTGACAACGCTCGATGATGTCGCGCGCAAGCTCGACCCCGAGGACCTGCTGATCGCGGACGACAACGGCCCGATCGGCATCGCCGGCGTCATGGGGGGCGCGTCGACGGAGCTGTCGGAGACCACGACCTCGATCGTGGTGGAGGCTGCGCACTTCGAGTCGACCACGATCTTCCGCTCGCAGCGTCGCCACAAGCTCGGCTCCGAGGCGTCGAAGCGCTTCGAGCGCGGCGTCGACCCCGAGCTCCCGCAGTACGCCGCGGACCGGGTCGTCGAACTCCTCGTCGAGCTCGGTGGTGCGACTGCGGGCGATGGCGTGACTGTTGTCGGCTTCGCCCCTGCGCGGCGTACCGTCGCTGCTGCTGTCGACCTGCCCGCCCGCATCACCGGCATGGACATCTCCGCCGAGACGACCGTGGCCCACCTCGAAGCTGTCGGGTGTTCCGTAACCGTCGCGGGGGAGAACCTCACGGCAACCGTGCCGTCGTGGCGCCCCGACATGGCCGACCCGTTCGACCTGGTCGAAGAGGTCGCGCGCATCGTCGGCTACGAGAACGTCCCGTCGGTCCTGCCGACCGCCCCCGCCGGCCGCGGCCTGACCGAGATCCAGCGGCTGCGTCGTCGCGTCGGCCGGGTGCTCGCGGGCGAGGGCTTCTCCGAGGTGATCAGCTACCCGTTCGTCGGCGATGCCGACTGGGACGCCCTGGGCCTGCCCGAGGACGACGCGCGTCGCAAGGCGCTCGGCATCGCCAACCCGCTCAACGCGGAGCAGCCGCAGCTGGCCACGACCCTGCTGCCGGGCGTGCTTCACACGCTGGCCCGTAACGTCGGTCGCGGCAACGCAGACGCCGCGATCTTCGAGACCGCGCTGGTCTTCCTCCCGTCGGGTGACGAGGCGGCACCGATCCTGGGCACCGACCGTCGTCCGACCGACGAGGAGTGGGCCGCGATCGAGAAGGCCGTCCCCGCGCAGCCGCAGCACCTCGCGCTCGCCATCACCGGCGAGGCCGAGGCAGCGGGCTGGTGGGGCACTGGTCGCGCCGCTGGCTGGTCCGACGCCATTGCCGCAGTCCGCTCGCTCGCGGGCGCGCTCGGCGTCCCGCTGGATGTCGCGTCCGCTGCGATCGCTCCCTTCCACCCGGGCCGCTGCGCCGCGCTCTCGGTCGGCGGGGTGCTGATCGGCCACGCCGGTGAGCTGCACCCGAAGGTCTGCAAGGCGTTCGGCCTCCCGGCCCGCTCGGCCGCGGCGGAGGTCAACCTCGACGCCCTGCTCCAGTACGCCGCGACCCCGGTCGCGCCGCGCTTCTCGTCGTACCCGGTGGCGAAGGAGGATGTCGCGCTCGTCGTCGACGCCTCCGTCCCGTCCGCCGACGTCGAGGCCGCGCTGCGCGAGGGTGCCGGCGAGCTGCTGGAGTCGATCCGGCTCTTCGACGTGTTCACCGGCGAGCAGGTCGGCGCGGGCAAGAAGTCGCTGGCCTTCGCGCTTCGCTTCCGTGCTCCGGACCGGACGCTCAAGGAGGGCGAGTCGGCCGCTGCCCGTGATGCAGCGGTCGCGCTGGCTGCCGAGCGCACTGGCGCCGTCCAGCGCGCCTGAGCCGCCGGTCCTGCGGGATTCACCGCATCGGCAGCAGATTCACCGGCCGGCCGGTGAATCGGGCACATGTTGTGGCGTGCACCGCGCAACATGTGCCCGAATCGCGCGCGAAGTCCTGCAGGCGCGTGCAGTTTCACCGGCCGACCGGTGAAACTGCACGGTCAGCGCAGGGTGTCGAGCGCTTCCAGCGCAGCGTCGAGCGTGGACGCGACCACGAGCTCGTCGAGAGTCACCTCGGCCATGAAGTCCGCCTCCGCCAGGCCGCCGAGGGTGGCGACCAGCGGCTGCCAGAAGCCGCCGACATCGAGCAGGCCGATCGGCTTGTCGTGCAGGCCGAGCGTGCGCCAGGTCCAGATCTCGAACAGCTCCTCGAGGGTGCCGAGCCCGCCGGGCAGGACGAGGAAGGCCTCGGCGCGCACGGCCATCATCGCCTTGCGCTCGTGCATGGTCTCGACGACGTGCATCTCGACGTTCTCCTGGTGCAGTCGTCCCCACTCGCGCTCGACCATGAACCGCGGGATCACGCCGTAGACGTGACCGCCGTGGTCGAGCACTCCCTGGGATACCTGGCCCATCAGGCCGGAGCCGCCACCGCCGTAGACGAGCTCGATCCCGCGGTCGGCGAGCGCACGCCCGACGGCGTACGCCGACTCGGCGTGCTGGGGGTCGGAGCCATCGCGGGAGCCGAGGAAGATCGCGAGTCGCTGGATCACGCCCCGACCCTAGGAGAGCGAGCATCCGATAGCGTCGGCGCCATGCCGTTGTACGAGTTCGAGGGCAAGCGCCCCAACGTCCACCCCGACGCCTTCATCGCCCCCACCGCGACGCTGATCGGCGATGTGACCGTCGAGAAGGGGGCCTCTGTCTGGTACGGCGCGGTGCTCCGCGCCGACATCTGCACGATCGTGGTCCGCGAGGGTGCCAACATCCAGGACAACTCCGTGGTGCACGGCGGGCCCGATGCCCACGTCGAGATCGGCGCGCACAGCACGGTCGCGCACTCCTGCGTCTTCCACGGGGAGTCGCTGGGCGAGAAGGGTCTGGTGGGCAACGGCACGGTCGTCCTCGACAACGCCAAGATCGGCGCGGGCACGCTGGTGGCGGCCGGTTCGATGGTCCAGCAGGACACCGAGATCCCCGCGAAGGTGCTCGCGCTCGGCTCGCCGGCGAAGGTGAAGAAGGAGATCGCGGGCACGGCCGCCGAGTTCTGGACCGAGATGAACGGGCCGTACTACGCCGACCTTGCTGCCCGCCACGCTGCGGGCATCTCGCTGGTCGAGGAGTGGCCCAGGAGCACATGAACATGCAAGGTTGTGTATGATCATGCACATGAGTGGCAAGGTGAGAGTCGCAGTTGCAGGAGCCAGCGGATACGCCGGCGGTGAAATGCTGCGCCTGCTGCTGGGACACCCGGACGTCGAGATCGGTGCACTGACCGGAGGCTCCAACGCCGGCGAGAAGCTCGGTGTGCTGCAGCCGCACCTGGTGCCGCTGGCCGACCGGGTCCTCGAGGCGACCACGCCCGAGATCCTTGCCGGTCACGACGTCGTCTTCCTCGGCCTGCCGCACGGTCAGTCGGCCGCGATCGCCAACGCCCTCGGCGACGACACCGTCGTCATCGACTGCGGCGCCGACTTCCGGCTCACCGACCCGGGGGAGTGGGAGAAGTTCTACGGCGGAGTGCACGCCGGCTCCTGGCCCTACGGCCTGCCTGAGCTCCCCGGCCTCCGCGTGCAGCTGCAGGGTGCGAAGCGGATCGCCGTGCCCGGTTGCTACCCGACCATCTCCACGCTCACGCTCGCCCCTGCCGTTGCCGCAGGCCTGATCACGCCCGACGTCGTCGTCGTGGCAGCGTCGGGCACGAGCGGCGCCGGCAAGGCACTCAAGGCCAACCTGCTCGGGTCGGAGGTCATGGGCAACGTCAGCGCCTACGGCGTCGGCGGCGTCCACCGGCACACGCCCGAGATCACCCAGAACCTCTCGCTGCTCACCGACGGCGAGATCAAGGTCAGCTTCACCCCCCTGCTCGTGCCGATGCCGCGGGGCATCCTTGCCACCTGCTCGGCGCCGATCGCCAGGAAGGTCACGGCGGAGGAGGCCTACGAGGTGTACGCCGCGGCGTACGCAGACGAGCCGTTCGTGACCGTCCTCCCCCAGGGGATGTGGCCGCAGACCAAGTCCGTCCTCGGCTCGAACTCGGTCCACCTGCAGGTCACGGTCGACCAGACCGCCGGCCGTCTGGTCGCTGTCGGTGCCATCGACAACCTCGCCAAGGGCACAGGCGGCGCCGCCGTCCAGTGCATGAACCTCGCCCTCGGGCTGCCGGAATCCACCGGCCTCACCACGATCGGACTGGCCCCATGAGCGACATCAACGAGACCCCCACTGACATCACCAGCGAGTCCGGGACCAGCGAGAACCCACTGAGCCCGGAGGCCATCGAGGCCGTCATCGAGGCCGCGACCTTCACGCTGAGCTACTTCCCGGAGAAGCTCGCGATCGTCAACCTGGCCCCCGGCGCCGAGGTGCCGAAGTGGGCCGAGGCGAGCTCGCTCTTCTCGATCACCGCGACGGCGACCGAGACGTCGCTGATCTGCGCGACCCGGTCGATCCCGGCCAAGACGCCCGCGATCAAGCCGCTGACCGCGTTCGTGGTCAAGGGCCCGCTGGACCCCGAGCTCACCGGCGTGATGGCTGCGCTGCTGACGCCGCTGGCGCAGGCGGGCATCTCCGCGTTCCCGCTGTCGACGTTCCAGACCGACTGGATCCTGGTCCCGGTGGGCAAGGCCGAGGCTGCGGCCGAGGAGTGGCGACGTCAGGGGCACACCGTGCTCCCCGCCGTCCCGATGACTCCTCCCAAGACCGCACCCCGAAAGAAGCAGCCATGAGCATCACCCATCCCGCCGGATTCACCGCCGCTGGCGTCCACGCCGGCCTGAAGTCCAACGGCAACCTCGACCTGGCGCTGGTCCAGAACCTGGGCCCCACCTTCGACTCCGCCTCCGTCTTCACCGCCAACCGGTGCAAGGCCAACCCGGTGCTGTGGAGCCAGGAGGTCGTCAAGGACGGCGTCGTGCGCGCCGTCGTGCTCAACTCCGGCGGAGCCAACTGCTACACCGGCCCGGAGGGCTTCCAGACCACCCATGCGGTCGCCGAGAAGGTGGCCGAGAAGCTCGGCATCGGCGCGGTCGACGTGGTGGTCTGCTCGACCGGGCTGATCGGCCTGGCCAACCCCCGGCAGAACCTCCTCGACGGTGTCGAGGCCGCGTACGCCGCGTTGTCGGCCGACGGCGGCGCCGACGCCGGCCGGGCGATCATGACCACGGACTCGGTGCCGAAGTCGGTCGTCCTCACACGCGGCGCACCGGGCCAGGAGTGGTCGATCGGCGGCATGGCCAAGGGCGCGGGCATGCTCGCCCCGGCGATGGCCACGATGCTGGTCGTCATCACCACCGACGCAGTCGTCCCCGCACCCGTGCTCGACCAGGCCCTGCGGGCCAGCACCCGGGTCAGCTTCGACCGGCTCGACTCCGACGGCTGCATGTCGACCAACGACACCGTGACCGTGATGGCGAGCGGTGCCTCCGGCGTCACGCCGACGCCCGCGGAGTTCACCGAGGCGCTGCAGGAGGCCTGCATCAGCCTCGCCAAGCAGCTCCTCGCCGACGCCGAGGGCGCCGATCACGAGATCTCGATCACCGTCGTCAACGCGGCGTCCGAGGACGAGGCGGTCGAGGTGGGCCGGAGCGTCGCCCGCTCCAACCTGTTCAAGGCCGCAGTCTTCGGCAACGACCCCAACTGGGGCAGGGTGCTGGCCTCGGTCGGCACCACCCAGGCGGCGTTCGACCCGGCCGACCTCGACGTCGCGATCAACGACGTCTGGGTCTGCAAGCAGTCGACTCCGGCTGCTGACCCGGCGACTGTCGACCTCAAGCCGCGCCACGTGACCGTGACGATCGACCTCAAGGCCGGCGACGCGACCGCGACCGTCTGGACCAACGACCTGACCCACGCCTACGTCCACGAGAACAGCGCCTACTCCTCATGAACGACACCACGATCCCGAGCCTGACCGCCGCGCAGAACGCGCACGTCCTCGCCAACGCCCTGCCGTGGCTGAAGAAGTACCACGACAAGATCATCGTGGTGAAGTACGGCGGCAACGCGATGACCGACGACACCCTGAAGACCGCCTTCGCCGAGGACATCGCGTTCCTGCGGGTGGCCGGCTTCAAGCCGGTCGTCGTGCACGGCGGCGGCCCGCAGATCTCCAAGATGCTCGACCGGCTCGGCATCGAGTCGGAGTTCCGTGGTGGCCTCCGGGTCACGACGCCCGAGGCGATGGATGTCGTGCGCATGGTGCTCGTCGGCCAGGTCCAGCGTGAGCTCGTGGGCCTGCTCAACCAGCATGGCCCGCTCGCGGTCGGCCTGTCCGGTGAGGACGCCGGCCTGTTCACCGCGACCCCGACCAACACCATCGTGGACGGCGAGGAGGTGGACCTCGGCCTCGTCGGCGAGGTCGCCAAGGTGCGGCCCGAGTCCGTCCTGGACCTGGTCGAGGCCGGCCGGATCCCGGTCATCTCCAGCGTTGCCCCGGACGAGAACGGCGTCGTCCACAACGTCAACGCCGACACCGCCGCCGCCGCGCTCGCCGTCGCGCTCGGAGCCGAGAAGCTCCTGGTGCTCACCGATGTCGAGGGCCTCTACCGCGACTGGCCGCACAGCAATGACGTGATCGGCGAGATCAGCCCTGAGGGCCTGGCCGAGATGCTCCCGACGCTCGCTGCCGGCATGGTGCCGAAGATGGCCGCCTGCCTGCAGGCAGTCGAGAACGGCGTACCCCGGGCGACCGTGGTCGACGGACGCGAGCCCCACGCCGTACTCCTCGAGATCTTCACCGCCGAGGGTGTCGGCACCCAGGTGCTGCCCGGCGTCTCGATCAAGATCCGGCAGGCCAAGCAGCCCGCGACCGACAAGTCCGCGAAGGAGGCGTGATGGCCGGCGACAACTGGACCGAGCGCTACTCCGGCTCGGTGATGAACACCTTCGGCACCCCGAAGCTGGTGCTCGCCAGGGGCGAGGGCGTGCGGGTCTGGGACGTCGACGGCAAGGAGTACGTCGACCTGCTCGGCGGCATCGCCGTCAACGCGCTCGGCCACGCCCACCCGGCACTGGTCGCTGCCGTCACTGCTCAGCTGCAGACGCTCGGCCACATCTCGAACTTCTTCGCCAGCGCGCCACAGGTCGAGCTCGCCGAGAGGCTCGACCAGATGGTCGGAGGCACGGACACCCGGGTCTTCTTCACCAACTCGGGCGCCGAGGCCAACGAGGCCGGCCTCAAGATCACCCGGCGCACCGGCCGCACGCACATTGTGGCGACCGAGGGAGCTTTCCACGGCCGGACGATGGGCGCGCTCGCGCTCACGGCCAAGGAGGCCTACCGGGCACCCTTCGAGCCGCTGCCCGGCGACGTCACCTTCGTCCCGTACGGCGACTCCGAGGCGCTCGCCGCTGCCGTCACGGACCAGACGGCTGCCGTCATCATCGAGCCGGTCCAGGGCGAGGCAGGCGTGATCGTGCCGCCGCGCGACTACCTGGCCCAGGCCCGCCACATCACCGCTGCGCACGGCGCGCTGCTCTGGCTGGACGAGATCCAGACCGGCATCGGCCGCACGGGCACGTGGCTGGCGCACCAGAACGACGAGCTCTGCGACCCGCTGCCGAGTCCGCCCGACATCGTCACGCTGGCCAAGGGCCTCGCCGGTGGCATCCCGATCGGCGCCTGCGTGGCGACGGGCAAGGCTGCGAGCCTGCTCCAGCCCGGCAACCACGGCACGACGTTCGGCGGCAACCCGATCGCAGCAGCTGCCGCGCTCGCGGTGCTGGACACCATCGAGAAGGACGGCCTGCTGGACGAGGTCGTCGCCGTCGGTGAGCAGCTGCGCGCCGGCCTTGCTGCCGAGCCGCGGATCACCGAGGTCCGCGGTGAAGGCCTGCTGATCGGCGTCGACCTGGCCGCTGGACTCGACTCCGCTGCCGTCGCGACGGCAGCGCTCGCGCACGGCTTCATCGTCAACAACCCGACGCCGGAGCGGCTGCGGTTCGCCCCGCCGCTGGTCCTCACCCGCGCCGACGTGGCGCTGTTCCTGGACGCCCTCCCGGCGATCGTCGATGACGCAGCTGCCACTGAAGGGAGCAAGTGAGATGGCTGGTCCCACCCCGATCCGGCACCTTCTGGCCGACGACGACCTGACCCCGGCCGAGCAGGCCGAGGTGCTGGCGCTCGCTGCCGCCCTGAAGGCCAACCCCTACGACAGCAAGCCACTGGCGGGTCCACGGACCGTTGCACTGATCTTCGACAAGCAGACGCTCCGCACGCAGGCGAGCTTCTCCGCGGGCATCGCCGAGCTCGGTGGGTTCCCGATGACCGTCGACGGCAAGCTGGCCGCCATCGGCACCCGTGAGTCGGTCGCCGATGTCGCGCGCGTGCTCGGCCGCCAGGCCAGCCAGATCGTCTGGCGGACCGACCTGCAGTCCAAGCTCGAGGAGATGGCGGAGTTCTCGGGCGTCCCGGTCATCAACGCGCTGACCGACGACTACCACCCCTGCCAGCTGCTCGCCGACCTGCTCACGATCATCGAGCACAAGGGTGCACTGCCCGGTCTGACCGTCGCCTTCGTCGGAGACGGTGCCTGCAACATGGGCAACTCCTGGCTGCTGGCCGGCGCCATCGCCGGGATCAACGTGCGGGTTTCCAGCCCTGAGGGCTACGAGCCGTCCGCCGACGTGGTCGACCGCGCAGCCAAGATCGCCGCGGGCACGGGCGGCTCGGCGGCGCTGGTCCGCGACCCGATCGAGGCCGTTACGGGTGCCGATGTCGTCATCACCGACACCTGGGTGTCGATGGGCAAGGAGGCCGAGGCGGCCGACCGCCTGGCTGCCCTCGCGCCGTACTCACTCACGAGCGAGCTGCTCGCCCACGCCAAGGGCGACGCGATCGTCATGCACTGCCTCCCGGCGTACCGGGGCAAGGAGATCGCGGCCGAGGTGCTCGACGGCCCGCAGAGCGTGATCTGGGACGAGGCGGAGAACCGTCGCCACGCCCAGAAGGCGATCATCTCGTTCCTGGCCGAGCGGGCCGACGGGGGAGTGCCGGCATGACCGAGCACGCCCTCACCCCCGTCACCAAGGCGGCCCGGCAGGCGCTGATCGCGGACCTGCTGGTCGGTCACGAGGTGAAGTCGCAGCCCGAGCTCGCCGAGCTCCTGGCTGCGCGCAACCTCCACGTCACCCAGGCGACGCTGAGCCGCGACCTCGTCGAGCTCGACGCGGTCAAGGTGCGCGTCGCCTCCGGCGCCCTCGTGTACGCCGTGCCCGCCGAGGGCGGTGACCGCACGCCGGTCGCGGGCGAGAGCGCAGGGGCAACTGCCCGCCTGGCCCGGCTCTGCGCCGAGCTCCTGGTCAGTGCGGAAGCGAGTGGCAACCTCGTCCTGCTCCGCACGCCGCCCGGTGCCGCACAGTTTCTCGCGGGGGCCATCGACCGCGTCGAGCTCCCCGATGTGCTCGGGACGATCGCGGGGGACGACACTGTCCTCGTCATCGGGCGCGAGCAGCGCCCGACGGACCCGGCGGACCCGACAGCCCCGACAGCCCCGACAGCACAGACTTCCGGCGGGACGCTGGCCCGCCACTTCACCGCCCTGGCCGACCGCCACCACGACTGACAAGAAACAAAGGAAATCCACGTTGAGCAAGGTCCTCACCTCCCTGCCCGTCGGCGAGCGCGTCGGCATCGCCTTCTCGGGCGGCCTCGACACCTCTGTCGCCGTTGCGTGGATGCGCGACAAGGGAGCCATCCCGTGCACCTACACCGCTGACATCGGCCAGCCGGACGAGCCGGACATCGCCGGCGTCCCGATCCGCGCCAAGCAGTACGGCGCCGAGATCGCGCGCGCCGTCGACATCAAGCCGCAGCTGGTCGAGGAGGGCCTCGCCGCGCTCGCGTGCGGTGCGTTCCACATCCGCTCGGGTGCGAAGGCCTACTTCAACACCACGCCGCTGGGTCGTGCCGTCACCGGCACGATGCTGGTCCGCGCGATGCAGGAGGACGGCGTCAACATCTGGGGCGACGGCTCGACCTACAAGGGCAATGACATCGAGCGGTTCTACCGCTACGGCCTGATGGCCAACCCCGAGCTGCGCATCTACAAGCCGTGGCTCGACACCGACTTCGTCACCGAGCTCGGCGGCCGGCACGAGATGAGCGAGTGGCTCGTCGCGCATGACCTGCCCTACCGCGACGCCACGGAGAAGGCGTACTCCACCGACTCCAACATCTGGGGCGCCACCCATGAGGCCAAGGTCCTCGAGCACCTCGACGTCTCGCTCGAGATCGTCGAGCCGATCATGGGCGTGAAGTTCTGGGACCCGTCCGTCGCGATCGAGACCGAGGATGTCGCGATCACCTTCGAGGCGGGCCGTCCGGTTGCGATCAACGGCAAGCGGTACGACGGGCCGACGGGGGCCGTGGCTCTCGTCGTCGAGGCGAACAAGATCGGTGGCAGGCACGGTCTCGGCATGTCCGACCAGATCGAGAACCGCATCATCGAGGCCAAGTCCCGCGGCATCTACGAGGCCCCCGGCATGGCGCTGCTCTTCGCGGCGTACGAGCGCCTGCTCAACGCGATCCACAACGAGGACACCCTCGCGAACTACCACTACCAGGGCCGCAAGCTCGGTCGGCTGCTCTACGAAGGCCGCTGGCTCGACCCGCAGTCGCTGATGCTGCGCGAGTCGATCCAGCGCTGGATCGCCTCCCTGGTGACGGGCACCGTCACGATCCGACTGCGCCGCGGCGACGACTACACGATCGTCAGGACCGAGGGCCCGAACTTCTCCTACCACCCGGAGAAGCTCTCGATGGAGCGCGTCGAGAACGCCGCCTTCGGTCCGACCGACCGCATCGGCCAGCTGACCATGCGCAACCTCGACATCGCCGACAGCCGCAGCAAGCTCGAGCTGTACGCCGGCCAGCCGCTCGACCAGGGCACCGTCCTCGTCGAGAACGGCACGCTCTTCGGTGAGCTGCCGGCCGGTGGGTTCGACCAGATCGCCGTGCCGGCCGACATCGACCTGGATGCCGAAGCCGTCCAGGACGACGCCGCCATGGAAGCCGGCACCGACTGATGTCCGGCACGCCCAAGGAGACCGCGACTGCGTCCACCACGAACACTGGCAAGCTCTGGGGCGGCCGCTTCGCAGGCGGCCCGTCGCCCGAGCTCGACGCCCTGTCGCGCTCGACGCACTTCGACTGGCGCCTGACTCCCTACGACCTTGCCGGGTCGAAGGCGCACGCCAACGTGCTGCACGCCGCCGGACTGCTGACGGAGGCCGACCATGTCGAGCTGCTCCGCGGGCTGGACGCACTGGGTGAGAAGTACGCCGCTGGCGAGCTGCACCCGGACCCGTCCGACGAGGACGTCCACGGCGCGCTCGAGCGGCTGCTGCTGGTCGAGGTCGGCCCGGACGTGGGCGGCCGCCTGCGTGCAGGCCGCTCCCGCAACGACCAGGTCGCGACGCTGTTCCGTGCCTTCCTGCGTGACCACGCCCGCGTGGTCGCCTCCTGTGTGCTCGACCTCGTCGACGCGCTGGCCGGGCAGGCCGAGCAGCACCACGGCGCGATCATGCCCGGCCGCACGCACCTGCAGCACGCGCAGCCGGTCCTGCTCAGCCACCACCTGCTGGCACACGCCTGGCCGCTGCTCCGCGACGTGCAGCGCCTGCGCGACTGGGATGCCCGGGTGGCGGCCGAGTCGCCCTACGGCTCGGGTGCCCTGGCCGGCTCGAGCCTCGGGCTGGATCCGGAGTCCGTGGCTGCCGAGCTCGGCTTCACCGGCTCGACTCCCAACTCGATCGACGGCACCTCGAGCCGCGACTTCGTGGCGGAGTTCGCCTTCGTCTGCGCGCAGATCGGCGTCGATGTGTCCCGCCTGGCCGAGGAGGTCATCCTCTGGTCGACGAAGGAGTTCGGCTTCGTGAAGCTGCACGACTCCTGGTCGACGGGGTCGAGCATCATGCCGCAGAAGAAGAACCCCGACATCTCCGAGCTCGCCCGCGGCAAGTCCGGTCGCCTCATCGGCAACCTGGCTGGTCTGCTGGCGACGCTCAAGGCGCTGCCGCTCGCCTACAACCGCGACCTGCAGGAGGACAAGGAGCCGGTGTTCGACTCCGTCGACACCCTCGAGGTCCTGTTGCCGGCGTTCACCGGTCAGATCGCGACCCTCACGTTCAACACCGCGCGCATGGCCGAGCTCGCCCCACAGGGCTTCTCGCTCGCGACCGACATCGCGGAGTGGCTTGTCAAGCAGGGGGTGCCGTTCCGGATCGCCCACGAGGTTGCCGGCGAGTGCGTCCAGGTCTGCGAGGGGGCGGACATCGAGCTGGCCGACCTCTCCGACGAGCAGTTCGCTGCGATCAACCCGGCGCTGACCCCCGAGGTCCGCTCGGTGCTGACGGTCGAGGGCTCGGTCTCCTCGCGTGACGGTCGTGGTGGCACGGCTCCGGTGCGCGTCGCGGAGCAGCTGACCGAGGCGCGGGCCGTAGCATCTGGGCATCGTGACTGGCTCAGCTGACTTCTCAAGCCTCGAGCGTCCGGTCCTCGAGGCCGCGCCGCTGCTGCTCGGTGCCCTGCTTCGCCATGACGGTGTCACCGTGCGGATCACGGAGGTCGAGGCCTACGGCGGTGCGGACGACCCTGGCTCGCACGCTGCCGGTGGACTGACGCCGCGCAGCCGCGTGATGTTCGGCCCGGCCGGGCGCCTCTACGTCTTCCTGTCCTACGGCACGAACTTCTGCGCCAACGTCGTCACCGGACCGGAGGGGTCGGCAAGCGCCGTGCTGCTCCGGGGTGGCGAGGTCGTCGACGGGCTCGACGTGGCGAAGCGCCGCCGCGGCACGAAGGTGGAGAAGGAGCTGACCCGCGGACCGGGCAAGCTCTGCTCCGCGTTGAACATCCGGCTCAAGGAGAACCGCGCCGACCTGAGCGCCGGCCCCGTCTTCCTGGAGCTGGGCGAGCCGATCGACCCGGAGCTGGTCAGCTCCGGCCCCCGGGTCGGCCTGACCAACGGGGCCGACCTGCCCTGGCGGTTCTGGATCACCGGCGACCCCACGGTCTCGGCATACCGTCCGGCGAAGACGGCCCGGCGGAGCTGACCGACCGGCGGGCATCCCTCGGGTCGTGGACCCGGCGCCCGACCTGCCCTGGCATGAGGCAGGCTTGGCGTTGCACCAATGACTTTCCTGAAAGGCTGATCGTGGCTGTCGACCCGAACCTGATCGATGACCTCGAGTGGCGGGGACTCCTCGCCAACTCGACCGACCTCGACGCATTGCGCGCCGAGCTCAGCGAGGGTCCGGTCAAGTTCTATGTCGGCTTCGACCCGACCGCGCCGAGCCTGCACATGGGCAACCTGGTGCAGATCTTGACCGCGAAGCGGCTCCAGGACGCCGGCCACGCGCCGTACGCGCTCGTGGGTGGGGCGACCGGCATGATCGGTGACCCGAAGGAGTCGGGCGAGCGGGCGTTGAACTCGCTCGACACGGTCAAGGACTGGGTACGCCGCGTCCAGAGCCAGATTCAGCCGTTCCTCTCGTTCGAGGGCGACCCGGAGTTCACGGGCAGCAACGGAGCGACGATGGTCAACAACTACGACTGGACCGCGCCGCTCTCGACGATCGATTTCCTGCGCGACATCGGCAAGCACTTCCCGGTCAACCGGATGCTCGCGCGCGACGTGGTGCGGACCCGTCTCGAGGACGGCATCAGCTTCACCGAGTTCTCCTACATCCTGTTGCAGTCGATGGACTTCCTCGAGCTCTACAAGCAGCACGGCGTGAAGCTGCAGTTCGGCGGCTCCGACCAGTGGGGCAACCTGACGGGCGGAGTCGAGCTGATCCGCCGTGCGGTGGGCGGCAAGGCCCACGCCTTCTCCACGCCTCTGGTGACGAAGGCCGACGGCACGAAGTACGGCAAGACCGAGGGTGGTGCCCTCTGGCTCGACCCCGAGCTGATGTCGCCCTACGCCTTCTACCAGTTCTGGCTCAACGTCGAGGACGTGAAGGTCGGCGAGCTCCTGCGGATCTTCACGTTCCTCAGTCGTGAGGAGATCGAGGACCTCGACGCGCAGACGGCCGAGAAGCCCTTCCTCCGTGCTGCCCAGAAGGCGCTGGCAGACCAGGTCACCTCGCTCGTGCACGGCCGCGGCGAGACCGAGAAGATCAAGGCTGCGTCAGCCGCGCTGTTCGGTGGCGGCGACCTGCACGAGCTGAGCGTCCCGACACTGGCTGCTGCGCTGCGAGAGGCCGGCGGGGCCAAGGTGGAGACGGTGGGCACGATCGTCGAGCTGATGGTCGCTGCCGGGCTGGCGAAGTCCAATGGCGACGCACGCCGCACCATCAGCGAGGGCGGCGCCTACCTGAACAACACCCGGGTCGAGGATCCCGAGTTCGTTCCGGGGGAGTCCGACCTGATCGGCGGAAGCTGGCTCGTCCTGCGCCGTGGCAAGAAGACGCTCGCGGGCGTCGAGGTCGGCTGACCCGAGCATGACGGCCGTGGACGCGCGCTGGCTCGAATCCCTCGAGGAGGAGGCTGAGCGCGTGCTTCCACCGGCGGTCTTCCGCTACGTCCGCCAGGGTGCGCGGGAAGGCGTGAGCGCTGCCGAGGCCACCACCGCCTGGCGCCAGCACCGCTTCGCACCCCATGTCCTCCGCGACGTGAGCACGATCGACACCGCCACGACTGTGCTGGGTGTGCCGCTCCGGGCGCCGATCGCTGTCGCTCCCACCACGCTGCAGCGGATGGTGCACCCCGATGGTGAGCTCGCCATGGCTCGGGCGACGGCTTCCGCTGGCTCGCTGATGGTCGTCTCGAGCAACGCCGGGTCCCGGTTCGAGGACATCGCAGCGACTGGCGTCCGCTGGTGGCTGCAGGCGTACCTCCCGCAGGACCGCGCACTTGCCCGCGATCTCCTGGTCTCGGCGGTCGGTGCCGGGGCAGAGGCCGTGGTCCTCACCCTGGACACGCCCGTCGTCGGGACGAAGTACGACGACGGCCCGGCGGTCTGGGACGACGTGCCGGACAACGCGCTGCGGGTGAACTTCCCGCCCGGGTACGACGAGGCGCGTGGCAGCGCGAAAGCCACGGACCTCGGTCCCGCGGACATCGCGTGGCTCCGGGAGACGGCAGGAGTCCCCGTGGTCGTGAAGGGCGTGCTGCGTCCTGACGACGCGCGCCGCTGTGAGCAGGCAGGTGCGGCCGCGGTGTGGGTCTCCAACCACGGCGGACGTCAGCTGGACCGCGCCTGGTCGACGGCTGCTGCGCTTCCCGGCGTCGTCAGCGCCCTCGACCGCAACACCGAGGTCTACGTCGACGGGGGAGTGCGGTCCGGCCTCGACGTGCTCACCGCGGTCGCGCTCGGCGCCCGGTGTGCGTTCCTCGGACGCCTCCCGCTCTGGGCCCTGGTCGGTGGATCCCCGGGGGTGGGCGAGATGCATCGACGGTTGCTCCTGGAGCTGGAGGACGCGATGCGCCTGGCTGGCACGCCCACGCTGGAGGACACGCGCCAGGTGGTCGTTTCAGGCGTGCGCGGCGGTGTCTGAGCCCCTCGGAAGGCGCCCAGAATCGGCTCCACGACCCACTGTGGCCCGGGTCACGTCGTCTCGATTTGCAACGTTCACGAAACATGCCTAATGTTTCACCTGTCGCCGAGAACAACGGCGGGAGGAACGGCCGAGAGGCCGGGCCACCCGGTTCCGGATGACCGCTCCGAAGACACCTTGCTGAGGCACGGGTTTGCCAGTCATGGCGGCCGGAAAAGCTCGCAAGTTGCTGTGCGCCGGGAGCGTGATCAAAGCTAGCCCCGCAGGGAGACACTTCGGTGTCGAACACGGTGCGCGCTGGATCCTTGAGAACTCAACAGTGTGTCAAAAGTCGACGAATTAGTTTTACCCGTCCGACGTTGGATCCTTTGTGGTCTGGTTGGGCAGGTTCCTTTGGTAAGTAATCGATAATTCTGACAATTCATTGTCGGGGTTCGGTCTCTTGCCGGGATCTCTTTTTCCTCATGTGTCCTTCGGGGTGTGTGGGGTGTTGTTTTTCAACGGAGAGTTTGATCCTGGCTCAGGACGAACGCTGGCGGCGTGCTTAACACATGCAAGTCGAGCGGTAAGGCCTTTCGGGGTACACGAGCGGCGAACGGGTGAGTAACACGTGAGCAATCTGCCCTTCACTCTGGGATAGCCACCGGAAACGGTGATTAATACCGGATATGACCACTACCCGCATGGGTTGGTGGTGGAAAGTTCTGGCGGTGGAGGATGAGCTCGCGGCCTATCAGCTTGTTGGTGAGGTAATGGCTCACCAAGGCTTCGACGGGTAGCCGGCCTGAGAGGGTGACCGGCCACACTGGGACTGAGACACGGCCCAGACTCCTACGGGAGGCAGCAGTGGGGAATATTGGACAATGGGCGAAAGCCTGATCCAGCAACGCCGCGTGAGGGATGAATGCCTTCGGGTTGTAAACCTCTTTCAGCGGGGACGAAGCGAAAGTGACGGTACCCGCAGAAGAAGCACCGGCCAACTACGTGCCAGCAGCCGCGGTAATACGTAGGGTGCAAGCGTTGTCCGGAATTATTGGGCGTAAAGGGCTCGTAGGCGGTTTGTCACGTCGGGAGTGAAAACTCGGGGCTTAACCCCGAGCCTGCTTCCGATACGGGCAGACTAGAGGTATGCAGGGGAGAACGGAATTCCTGGTGTAGCGGTGAAATGCGCAGATATCAGGAGGAACACCGGTGGCGAAGGCGGTTCTCTGGGCATTACCTGACGCTGAGGAGCGAAAGTGTGGGGAGCGAACAGGATTAGATACCCTGGTAGTCCACACCGTAAACGTTGGGCGCTAGGTGTGGGACACATTCCACGTGTTCCGTGCCGCAGCTAACGCATTAAGCGCCCCGCCTGGGGAGTACGGCCGCAAGGCTAAAACTCAAAGGAATTGACGGGGGCCCGCACAAGCGGCGGAGCATGCGGATTAATTCGATGCAACGCGAAGAACCTTACCTGGGTTTGACATATGCCGGAAAGCATCAGAGATGGTGCCCCCTTTTGGTCGGTATACAGGTGGTGCATGGCTGTCGTCAGCTCGTGTCGTGAGATGTTGGGTTAAGTCCCGCAACGAGCGCAACCCTCGTCTTATGTTGCCAGCACGTAATGGTGGGGACTCATAAGAGACTGCCGGGGTCAACTCGGAGGAAGGTGGGGATGACGTCAAGTCATCATGCCCCTTATGTCCAGGGCTTCACGCATGCTACAATGGCCGGTACAAAGGGCTGCGATACCGCGAGGTGGAGCGAATCCCAAAAAGCCGGTCTCAGTTCGGATTGGGGTCTGCAACTCGACCCCATGAAGTCGGAGTCGCTAGTAATCGCAGATCAGCAACGCTGCGGTGAATACGTTCCCGGGCCTTGTACACACCGCCCGTCACGTCACGAAAGTTGGTAACACCCGAAGCCGGTGGCCTAACCCGTAAGGGAGGGAGCTGTCGAAGGTGGGACGAGCGATTGGGACGAAGTCGTAACAAGGTAGCCGTACCGGAAGGTGCGGCTGGATCACCTCCTTTCTAAGGAGCTTTATCTGGCGAGCTCAACTCGTCCAGGGCTCATCGTTTGGGAGACAAATGTTCTCCCGCGGTGAACTGCTCACTAGTGGAACGTCGATTAGTTGGACCGATTGTGATCGATCCTGTCAGTACTGCTTGGTGCCCCTTGGGGTGCTGGGTGTGGAACCTCGGGGTTGTGAGTATGAATGTCTTGGCACACTGTTGGGTCCTGAGGGATCGAGTGAGAGCTTGATTCTTCTAGTGGACTACTTGGTCCGATACTCACGTTTTTGGTGTCCCAGTTCTGGGATGTTGCGTGGGTCGGGTTGCCTCAGTAGGACCGCCCGTATCTTGAGAACTACACAGTGGACGCGAGCATCTTTGTAGCAAGACAAGCTACTAAGGGCACATGGTGGATGCCTTGGCACCAAGAGCCGATGAAGGACGTAGAAGCCTGCGATAAGCCCCGGGGAATTGGCAATCGAGTGTTGATCCGGGGATTTCCGAATGGGGAAACCCAGCTGGAGTCATGTCCAGTTACCCGCATCTGAACACATAGGGTGCGTGGAGGGAACGTGGGGAAGTGAAACATCTCAGTACCCACAGGAAGAGAAAACAAAAGTGATTCCGAGAGTAGTGGCGAGCGAAATCGGAAGAGGCCAAACCTAAGCAGTGTGATAGCCGGCAGGCGTTGCTGTTTGGGGGTTGTGGGACCATCTTTCCTCGACTGCCGTCGTGGAGCAGAGTAAGAAATCAGTGTTGAAGTTGAAGTGAACTGGAAAGTTCCGGCATAGAGGGTGAGACCCCCGTATATGTAAGACACTGACTCTGTGGATGTCATCCCAAGTAACACGGAACCCCTGAAATTCCGTGTGAATCTGGCGGGACCACCCGTTAAGCCTAAATACTCCTTGGTGACCGATAGCGGACAAGTACCGTGAGGGAAAGGTGAAAAGTACCCCTGGCGGGGAGTGAAATAGTACCTGAAACCATGTGCCTACAATCCGTTGGAGCCTCCTTGTGGGGTGACAGCGTGCCTTTTGAAGAATGAGCCTGCGAGTTAGCGGTGTGTTGCGAGGTTAACCCGTGTGGGGAAGCCGTAGCGAAAGCGAGTCCGAATAGGGCGCTTGAGTAGCACGCTCTAGACCCGAAGCGAAGTGATCTATCCATGGGCAGGTTGAAGCGCGGGTAAGACCGCGTGGAGGACCGAACCCACTTAGGTTGAAAACTGAGGGGATGACCTGTGGATAGGGGTGAAAGGCCAATCAAACTTCGTGATAGCTGGTTCTCCCCGAAATGCATTTAGGTGCAGCGTCACGTGTTTCTTGCCGGAGGTAGAGCACTGGATAGCCGATGGGCCCTACAAGGTTACTGACGTTAGCCAAACTCCGAATGCCGGTAAGTGAGAGCGTGGCAGTGAGACAGTGGGGGATAAGCTCCATTGTCGAGAGGGAAACAGCCCAGACCATCAGCTAAGGTCCCTAAGCGATAACTAAGTGGAAAAGGATGTGGAGTCGCACAGACAACCAGGAGGTTGGCTTGGAAGCAGCCACCCTTGAAAGAGTGCGTAATAGCTCACTGGTCAAGTGATTCCGCGCCGACAATGTAGCGGGGCTCAAGTTATCCACCGAAGCTATGGTATTCATGCGTGAGCTAGGCCTTCGTGGTCCAGGTGCATGGATAGGTAGGGGAGCGTCGTGTGGCGAGTGAAGGGCCGGAGTGATCCAGGTCTGGACGCCACACGAGTGAGAATGCAGGCATGAGTAGCGAATGAGGAGTGAGAAACTCCTCCGCCGAATGATCAAGGGTTCCAGGGTCAAGCTAATCTGCCCTGGGTAAGTCGGGACCTAAGGCGAGGCCGACAGGCGTAGTCGATGGACAACGGGTTGATATTCCCGTACCGGCAAAATAGCGCCCATGCTGAATCTAGTGATGCTAAGTGCCCGAAGCCACGCTGATCTGACCCTTCGGGGAAGGACGTTGTGGGGGAGCGCATGACCCGATCTAGTAGTAGGCAAGCGATGGGGTGACGCAGGAAGGTAGTCCAACCGTGGCGATGGTAGTCCACGGCTAAGGGTGTAGGGCGAGTCGTAGGCAAATCCGCGACTCACGTAGCCTGAGACCTGATGGGGAGCTCTTTGAGCGAAGTGGATGATCCTATGCTGTCGAGAAAAACCTCTAGCGAGCTATGCGCCGCCCGTACCCCAAACCGACTCAGGTGATCAGGTAGAGAATACCAAGGCGATCGAGTGAACCATGGTTAAGGAACTCGGCAAAATGCCCCCGTAACTTCGGGAGAAGGGGGGCCGGATTTGTTTAGCCACTAGCTGGCGAAGGCAATGATGGCCGCAGAGACCAGGCCCAAGCGACTGTTTACTAAAAACACAGGTCCGTGCTAAGTCGTAAGACGATGTATACGGACTGACTCCTGCCCGGTGCTGGAAGGTTAAGGGGACCGGTTAGACGCAAGTCGAAGCTGAGAACTTAAGCCCCAGTAAACGGCGGTGGTAACTATAACCATCCTAAGGTAGCGAAATTCCTTGTCGGGTAAGTTCCGACCTGCACGAATGGAGTAACGACTTGGGCGCTGTCTCAACCGTGGACTCGGCGAAATTGCACTACGAGTAAAGATGCTCGTTACGCGCGGCAGGACGGAAAGACCCCGGGACCTTTACTATAGTTTGGTATTGGTGTTTGGTTCGGCTTGTGTAGGATAGGTGGGAGACTTTGAAGCATTAACGCCAGTTAGTGTGGAGTCAACGTTGAAATACCACTCTGGTCGTACTAGATGTCTAACCTAGGTCCATTATCTGGATCAGGGACAGTGCCTGATGGGTAGTTTAACTGGGGCGGTTGCCTCCTAAAATGTAACGGAGGCGCTCAAAGGTTCCCTCAGCCTGGTTGGCAATCAGGTTTCGAGTGTAAGTGCACAAGGGAGCTTGACTGTGAGAGTGACAGCTCGAGCAGGGACGAAAGTCGGAACTAGTGATCCGGCGCTGGCATGTGGAAGCGGCGTCGCTCAACGGATAAAAGGTACCCCGGGGATAACAGGCTGATCTTCCCCAAGAGTCCATATCGACGGGATGGTTTGGCACCTCGATGTCGGCTCGTCGCATCCTGGGGCTGGAGTAGGTCCCAAGGGTTGGGCTGTTCGCCCATTAAAGCGGCACGCGAGCTGGGTTTAGAACGTCGTGAGACAGTTCGGTCCCTATCCGCCGCGCGCGCAGGAAACTTGAGAAAGGCTGTCCCTAGTACGAGAGGACCGGGATGGACGAACCTCTGGTGTGCCAGTTGTTCCGCCAGGAGCACGGCTGGTTGGCTACGTTCGGAAGTGATAACCGCTGAATGCATCTAAGCGGGAAGCACGTTTCAAGATGAGGTTTCCCACCGGGTTAACCGGGTAAGGCCCCCAGTAGATGACTGGGTTGATAGGCCGGAGGTGTACAGCAGTAATGCCCAGCCGACCGGTACTAATAGGCCGAGGGCTTGTCCCTCAAAGATGTTGCGCGTCCACTGTGTGGTTCCCGAGTTACGGTCGGGAACCCAACCACAACAGACTCCACAATCACCACCCAACACGTTTGGGTAGTGCGTTGCGGAGCCTGGTTGGGAAGACACGACCAAATAACTCCATAGAGTTTCGGCGGCCATAGCGTTAGGGAAACACCCGGCTCCATTCCGAACCCGGAAGTTAAGCCTTTCAGCGCCGATGGTACTGCAACCGAGAGGTTGTGGGAGAGTAGGACGTCGCCGGACAACACTTCACGTAGAGGCCACCAGTTCGCTGGTGGCCTCTACGCTTTTGTCCACCAGCCACCGAAATCAACGCCAGGAGAGAGTAGCCATGGCAGAGCAGAGCCGTCCCCGCCGTTCCGAGAGCCCGCGTGGGGGCCGTCCCGAGGGACGCTCCGGTGGCCCTGCTGCTCGTGGCGGCAAGCCTGAATCCCGCGTTGGCAAGCCTGATTCCCGTGGCGGGAAGCCCGACCCGCGTGGCGCTACGCCCGAGGGCCGTGGCGGCAAGCCGGGCGAGCGCGGAGGCAAGTCCGAGTTCCGCACCGGCGGCAAGTTCGAGTCTCGCGACAGCAAGCCTGGTTCGCGCGACGGAAAGCCTGCGGGTCGTGGCGGCAAGCCCGACTCTCGCGGTGGCAAGCCCGGCGGCGACCGTCCGGGCCGCAAGGATGACTGGAAGCGTCCGCGCGAGGACTCGATGCCGCGCAGCGAGCAGCAGGCGCGCTACGACGGTCCGGAGATCCCCGAGGAGATCACCGGCAAGGAGCTCGACCGCTCCGTCATCGCGCAGCTGCGTACCTTGCCCGAGAAGCTCGGCCTGCGCGTCGCCCGTCACCTGGCCGCGGCCGGCATGATCATCGACGAAGACCCCAAGACCGCCTATGAGCACACCCTGGCCGCGCGTGCGCGCGCTGCCCGCCTCGCTGTGGTTCGCGAGGCCTGCGGCGAAGCCGCCTACGCAGCAGGGGAGTACGCCGAGGCGCTGTCGGAGCTGCGCGCTGCGAAGCGCATGAACGGCGCCACGTCGTACCTGCCGATCATGGCGGACTGCGAGCGTGCGCTGGGCCGCCCCGAGCGTGCGCTGACGCTGGCGAAGAGCCCGTCGGTGGCCAACTTCGAGCCCGAGGCCAAGGCCGAGATGACGATCGTCGAAGCGGGAGCCCGC
The DNA here is from genome assembly GCF_003600895.1 of Nocardioides cavernaquae. Taxonomy (NCBI): domain Bacteria; kingdom Bacillati; phylum Actinomycetota; class Actinomycetes; order Propionibacteriales; family Nocardioidaceae; genus Nocardioides; species Nocardioides cavernaquae. The sequence goes on along the minus strand of NZ_QYRP01000002.1, from coordinate 3,007,543 downwards.
CGCGACATGGGCGAGATCGACGCTGCGCTTCGCACCCTCGAGTTCGCGCCGCTGACGTCCCGCTCGCGCGCCTCATGGGTCGTTCGCCTGCGCTATGCCTATGCCGACACCCTCGAGGCCGCTGGTCGGCTCGAGGAGGCACTCACGTGGTTCCACCGGACCGAGGGCGTCGATGGCGACGAGATCACCGACGCCGGCGCGCGCGCAGCCGCGCTGGAGAAGAAGATCGGCTGAGCCGCTTTACGTCCACAGGCCAGTTCCGGCCCGCATTCCTCACACCCCGTACCGCTCTGCGGTGCGGGGTGTCTGCGTTCTGGGGTGTCCTCGTGGTGGAGGCGTTGCCATGTGGAGGTGTTGCCATGACGAATGAAGTGAAGCTGGCAGGGACGATTTCGCGCGGGCCCGAGGAGCGGGTCATGCCCAGCGGAGATGCGCTGGTCTCGTTCCGGTTGCTGGTGGCAAGGGAGGTCGAGCGCAGCGGAAGGCGTCCTGGATCGGACTGGGTGGACTGCGCGGTGTGGAGCGGGCGTCTGCGTCGCTCGGTGGCCCGCTGGCAGGTCGGTGACGAGGTCGAGGTGAGCGGCGCACTGCGGCGTCGGGTCTATCGGTCCGGCGGCGGACCCGTGGCGCTGGTGGAGATCGAGGTCGCCTCGGCCCGTCGGCTCAGGGGCGGAGGTCACGCATGATGGCACCGAGGTGCGGCTTCGGCTGGAACGACGTTGCCTTCTGGGGAAAGGGTTGACCGGCCTCCGCCGCCGCGGCGACCTGCTCGAAGGTCGGTGCGGGCAGCAGGATCGCGACACCCTGGTCAGCGCGTGCAAGTGCCTGGCCGGCGCTGTGGTGGTGCACGACCTGCTGGTCGTCGACTCCCCACGCCGGGAGGAGCTGCTGGTGGAGGGCGAAGACAGGCAGCTGCCCGACGGGGTGGAGCGATGCCCATGAGGTGCCGTCGTGGAGGACGAGGGCGCGTTCCAGGACGGCGAGTGCCTCGCGACGGTTCGGGTGCCGGCGGAAATCGTCGCCACGCGCGATGGCGGCCGCCGCGATCGCATCGAGGGTCAGATCAGGCACACTGCGGTGGATGGCGCCGAGCTGGAGCGGCGTGTCCGACTGGTCGACGAGCATGACCAGCGTCTGCTCCCACTTGGTGCCGGGCGCCTGTGCAGCAAGCTCGAGCGCCGCTGCATAGCGGTGGTGCCCGTCGGCGATGACCGCCCGGGTGGGAGCCACGAGGGTGGCGAGGAGGGCGATGTCGTCGTCCTCGGCGATGCGCCACATGCGGTGGTGCTGCCCGGCCCGGTCGGTGTAGGCGATGTCGGGGCGGCGCTCGGTGAGCAGATCCACGGCGGTCCGGAGCGCAGGCGTCCCGCGGTGCATCAGCAGGATCGGCGCCGGGTTGACCTCGATGGTGCGCATGCGTTCGGCGAGCTCGGCGACCTGCTCGACACGGACTGCCTCGTGGGGGAGCACTGCTCCCTCGGCGGTGGTCAGGTCGAGCTTCCCGACAATGCCGCGTACCGAGACTCCCGACGAGGTGTACTCGTGCACGTAGAGCGCGGGTGGGCCCTCGATCCTGAGGTGACGCTGGCGCTGCCAGTCCGCCAGCCGGCGTGCAGCCGACCGATAAGGTCGAGCGAAGATCCGGTTCGCGACCGGGGCGCCGACGAAGCTCTCACGAAGCCGGAGCGCACGGAAAGGCCGCAGCAACAGCTGCGGACCCGGGGCCGGTTGCGTCTCCATTTCGCTGAATCGTAGGGGGAACCGACAAGTGCTGCGCACCAGTGCCGAGCCGCTGACCACGGCGTACGACCTGGCGATGTTCGATCTGGACGGGGTTGTCTACGTCGGGGAGCACGCCGTCGCTGGTGCGCCCGCGGCAATCGGGTCCGCGCGTCGGACCGGCATGCACATCGCGTTCGTGACCAACAGCGCCGCGCGCCCGCCGGAGGTCGTGGCCGCGCACCTGACGGCGCTGGGAGTTGATGCGGCCCCCGCGGACGTCGTCACCTCGGCCCAGGCCGCCGCCCACCTGATCCGTGAGCGGTTCGGCCGCGGGGCACGGATCTTCCTCGTCGGGGGTCCGGGCCTCGACGAGGCGCTGCGGGCCGAGGGACTCGCTCCGGTCACGGAGACCGCTGCGGATCCGGTCGCCGTGGCCACTGGTTACGGCCCGGATCTGCCGTGGCGGCAGATCATGCAGGGCGCCGTGCTCATCAACGGTGGGCTGCCGTGGGTGGCCAGCAACAGTGACCTCACCATCCCGACGAGTTTCGGCATCGGACCCGGACACGGCGTCCTCGTGCGCATGCTCACCGACTTCACCGGCGTCGTCCCGACGGTCGCAGGCAAGCCGGAGCGGGCACTGCTCGACGAGACCGTACGACGCGTCGGCGGCCAGCGTCCGCTGATGATCGGAGACCGTCTCGACACCGACATCGAGGGTGCGCACAACGCTGGGCTGGACTCACTGCTCGTCCTCACCGGGGTGACCGGCCTCCCCGAGCTCGTGAGTGCGGACCCGCAGCACCGCCCGACGTACCTCGCGCCTGACCTGGCGGGCCTGCTGGCCGCGCACCAGGCCCCGAAGATGACCGCTGGTGGGGGACACACGCTCGGCGGCTGGCACGGTTTCGTCGTGGAGTCGGGCCTGCGGGTCGAGGGGGAGGGTTCGCCTGCGGACTGGTGGCGTGTCGTCGCCACGACGGCGTGGGATCACCGCGACCGGACCGGCGTCGTGCCATCTGTCACCCACGTCGTGCCGCCGTCGGGATCCGGTCACCTCGGGCGGTAGCGTGTGGCCATGTCCATCTCGCCGTCCTACGACTCAGCGGACGAGTCGGCCGAGCAGCCCCTCGAGACAGTCGCGCCGACCGGCAACGGTGCGGTCGACGTCGTGCTCGAGAGCCTCGCCGGTCTCGCCGAGCGCCCGGTTGCGGAGCACGTTGCCGTGTTCGAGCAGGCACACGAGCAGCTTCGCTCGGCCCTCGACGCCCCTGCGGGACCGAAGCCGCCCGCGGTTCCCGCTCCGCCCGTCGGCTGATGCCGCCTCGTCGCCTCCGGCTCGACGCGGAGCTGGTCCGCCGCGGCCTGGCCCGATCGCGCGAGCACGCCAGCGAACTTGTCGCGGCGGGCCGGGTGAAGGTCTCCGGTGCCGTGGCCACCAAGCCCGCGACCGGGGTGACGACCGATCTCGCGATCCTGGTCACCGATGACCCGACCGACCCGGGCTACGTCAGCCGCGGTGGCCACAAGCTCGCCGGAGCACTCGCTGCCTTCGCCCCGCTCGGCCTGACCGTTGCCGGGCGCCGCTGCCTCGATGCTGGTGCCTCGACTGGCGGCTTCACCGACGTGCTGCTGCGCAACGACGCGGCTGAGGTCGTCGCTGTCGATGTGGGTTACGGCCAGCTGGCGTGGAAGCTCCAGCAGGATGAGCGGGTCCACATCCACGACCGCGTGAACATCCGTGACCTGACCCTCGACCTGATCGGCGGTCCGGTCGACCTCGTGGTCGGCGACCTGTCCTTCATCGGGCTTGCGCTCGTGCTCGACCCGCTGATCTCGGTCACGGCGCCCGACGGCGACCTCGCGCTGATGGTCAAGCCCCAGTTCGAGGTCGGCAAGGAACGGCTGGGCAAGGGCGGTGTCGTTCGCGACCTGTCCCTGCGGACGGAGGCGGTGGTCGCGGTGGCCGACAACGCCGCCCGCAAGGGCTGGGGAGCGCGTGCGGTGGCCACGAGTCCGCTGCCCGGGCCCTCGGGCAACGTCGAGTTCTTCCTGTGGCTCCGTGCAGGCGCTCCCACGATCGGCGCGGAGGAGATCGCCGCCGAGGTGCACGCGTCCCCGACTCCGTCGGTCCCGGGTGAGAAGGTTGACCCGTGACCGTTACCGCGACCCGACGCGTCCTGCTCGTGGCCCACACCGGCCGGGAGGAGGCGCGCGAGATCGCGCGGTCGTTTGCCAAGTCGTTGACCGCTCACGGCATCGTGGTCCGCCTCATTGCGAGCGAGGCCGCTGAGATCGGGCTCGACGCGGCGCTCTTCGACCCCGCGATCGAGACGGTGGCCGACGACGGCGCCGCCGCAGTCGACTGCGAGGTGGCCGTCGTCATCGGAGGCGACGGCACGATCCTGCGCGCCGCGGAGATCACCCACGGCTCCGGCACGCCGCTGCTCGGGGTCAACCTCGGTCACCTGGGCTTCCTCGCGGAGGCCGACCCCGATGACGTCGAGGCCACGATCGAGGCGATCATCGCCCGCGACTACACCACCGAGGAGCGGCTGACCGTCGACGTGACGGTCTATCGCGGCACCGAGCTGGTGGCCCGCACCTTCGCCCTCAACGAGGCCTCGGTCGAGAAGGCTGCCCGCGAGCGGATGCTCGAGATGGTGGTCGAGATCGACGGTCGCCCGTTGTCCCGGTGGGGTGCCGACGGAGTCGTCTGCGCGACGCCGACCGGCTCCACGGCCTACAACTTCAGCGCCGGCGGCCCGATCGTGTGGCCGGTCGTCGAGGCACTGCTGATCGTGCCGCTGAGCGCCCACGCCCTCTTCGGGCGCCCGATGGTGGTGGCGCCGAGCTCGGTCATCGCGATCGAGGTCATGGCCACCAACGAGGGCGCCGGCGTCCTGTGGTGCGACGGACGCCGCACGGTCGACCTGCCGCCCGGCGCCCGCATCGAGGTGCGCCGCGGGGCTCCTGTCCCGCTGGTCCGACTCCACGACTCCCCGTTCACCGACCGGCTGGTCGCCAAGTTCGACCTGTCGGTCGAGGGCTGGCGTGGTGCCGGTGAGCGCAGGTTGCGCAACGGCGGAAAGACCCCCGACAGCGCTGCCGACACCGACGGGAGCGACGCCTGATGCTCGAAGAGATCCGCATCCAGTCCCTCGGCATCATCGAGTCCTCGACCCTCGAGCTCGGCCCCGGCCTGACCGTCATCACCGGTGAGACCGGTGCCGGCAAGACGATGGTCGTCACTGCCCTCGGCCTGTTGCTCGGCGGTCGCTCGGACTCCGGTGCGGTCCGCCGTGGCGCCAAGGCCGCCCGGGTCGAGGGCGTCGTTCACGCCGCCGGGCTCACCAGCTTCAACGCCGCAGTCGAGGAGATGGGCGGCATTCCCGAGGACAACCGCGTCCTCATCGCGCGCAACATCTCCGCCGAGGGGCGCTCCCGGGCCTTCGTCGGTGGGGCGTCCGTGCCCGCGTCGCAGCTCGCCGATCTGGCTGACTCACTCGTCGCCGTCCACGGCCAGTCCGACCAGCACCGGCTGCTCAAGCCGAGCGCCCAGCGTGACGCGCTCGACCGCTTCGGTGGCGCCGGGATCGCCGCCCTGCTCGAGACCTATCAGTCGCTCCACGCCGACCTCCTGACGACTGAGCGTGAGCTCATCGACGTCGTCGCCCATGCGCGTGAGCGCGCCCGCGAGGCCGATCTCCTCCGCTTCGGGCTCGAGGAGGTCGAGGCCGTCGACCCGCAGCCAGGGGAGGACGCCGCTCTCGCCGTCGAGGAGAGCCGCCTCGGCTTCGCCGACACGTTGCGCACTGCGGCCGAGGAGGCGCGCGAGGCCCTCTCCTCCGAGCGGGACAGCCCGGATGCCCTGGGGGCGGTCTCGGTCGCCCGTCGCGCGCTCGAGGGCGTGCGTGAGCACGACACCGAGGCATCCACCCTCGCTGACAGGCTGGCCGAGGTCAGCTACCTCCTGGCCGACGTCGCCGCCGACGTCGCCTCCTACGCGACCGGTCTGGAGACGGACCCGGCCCGGCTGGCGCACGTCTCCGAGCGCCGAGCCGCGCTGACCCATCTCACCCGCAAGTACGGCGAGACCATCGACGAGGTCCTGGTCTGGGCCCAGCAGGCGTCGCAGCGGCTCCTCGCCCTCGACGGCACCGACGACCGCATCGCGGAGCTGCGCCAGGAGCGGGCCACCCTGCGCACCGAGCTGGCCGTCGCGGCGGGCGAGCTGAGCGCTGCCCGCACCGAGGCGGCGGGGCGGCTGGCCACGGAGGTCACCGCCGAGCTGGGCCTGCTCGCCATGCCCCACGCGCGGGTCACGCTCGCCGTGACCCAGGGCGAGGCTGCAGCACCCTCGCCCGATGAGATCGGCGCTGCCGTCCTCCAGGTCGGCAAGCGCTGGATCCGCTTCACCAGCACGGGCATCGACGAGGTCGAGTTCCTGCTCGCTGCCAACACCGGCTCCGACCCCCGTCCGCTGCACAAGGGCGCCTCCGGTGGTGAGCTCTCGCGCGTGATGCTCGCCCTGGAGGTCTCGCTGGCCGGCACCAGCCCGGTGCCGACCTTCGTGTTCGACGAGGTCGACTCCGGCGTCGGCGGCAAGGCCGCTGTCGAGGTCGGACGCCGGCTCGCGCAGCTCGCCCGCACGGCCCAGGTCCTGGTCGTGACGCACCTGCCGCAGGTCGCGGCGTACGCCGATCGGCACGTCGTGATCGCCAAGTCGACCGACGGCGTGGTCACGACCTCCGGGCTGACCGTCCTGGACGAGTCCGACCGGGCGCGCGAGCTCTCGCGGATGCTCGCGGGCATGGACGAGTCCGACACGGCGCTCGCACACGCCGAGGAGCTGCTCGCTGCGGCCCGCGCGCAGCGCCAATGAGCAGAGTCAGCCTGCATCGCGTGTAGGATGGAACCCCGTAGCCGACTACGTTTCGACCACGGGAGTTCCTTTGGCCACTGCCTCGCAGACCAAGCACATCTTTGTCACCGGCGGCGTCGCCTCGTCCCTCGGCAAGGGACTCACGGCCTCGAGTCTCGGTGCCCTTCTCAAGGCACGCGGTCTGCGCGTGACGATGCAGAAGCTGGATCCGTACCTCAACGTCGATCCGGGCACCATGAACCCGTTCCAGCACGGCGAGGTCTTCGTGACCGACGACGGTGCGGAGACTGACCTCGACGTCGGTCACTACGAGCGGTTCCTCGACACGAACCTGTCGGGCCACGCGAACGTGACGACCGGCCAGGTCTACTCGAACGTGATCGCCAAGGAGCGCCGCGGCGACTACCTCGGCGAGACCGTGCAGGTGATCCCGCACATCACCAACGAGATCGTCGACCGGATCCTGGCGATGCACACGCCCGGCGTCGACGTCGTGATCACCGAGATCGGTGGCACGGTCGGCGACATCGAGTCGCTCCCGTTCCTCGAGGCCGCGCGCCAGGTGCGCCAGCGCATCGGCCGCGACAACGTCTTCTTCGTCCACGTCTCCCTGGTGCCCTACATCGGCCCGTCCAAGGAGCTCAAGACGAAGCCCACGCAGCACTCGGTCGCGCAGCTGCGCCAGATCGGCCTGCAGCCGGACGCCGTGGTCTGCCGCGCCGACCGTGAGCTCCCGCAGAGCATCAAGTCGAAGATCGCACTGATGTGCGACGTCGACGAAGCTGCGGTCGTGACGGCCGCCGACGCCCCGTCGATCTACGACATCCCGAAGGTCCTGCACCGCGAGGGCCTCGACGCCTACGTCGTGCGCAAGCTCGACCTGCCGTTCCGCGACGTCGACTGGACCGTCTGGGACGACCTGCTGCGCCGCGTGCA